>NZ_JALPRH010000006.1:0-319830 GCF_030464795.1 Paraburkholderia sp. SECH2 | reverse complement strand
ACCGCCGCGCATTGCCTGAACCCGCATGGCAGGACGACGACACGCCCGTGGTCACGCCGCGCTCGCCCCGTGAAGCCGCCCTGCTCGATATCTGGCAGACCGTGCTCGGCCATCCCGTGGCCAGCGTCACCGTCAACTTCTTTGAAGCCGGCGGCGATTCGATCAGCGGCGTGCGGGTCGCCGCGCGCATCAACCAGATGGTCGCGCGCAATGTGCCGCTCGCCATGCTATTCCGTCACCCGACGATTCGCGGGCTCGCCGACTACCTCGACGCCGATGACGCGCAAGCCGACGCGGCACAAAGCGGCGCCGCCACCCTAAGCCAACTGCTGGCGGACCTCGAGTAACCGAGTAACGCCATGGCTCACCGACCCGACACTGATTCTGACTTTATGACCCAACCGACTCCGCAAATGCAGGCCATCTCGCTCCGCTACGCCGCACTGCCGCCCGAGAGTCGCGCCGCTTTCCGGCAACGTGTGGCCGCACAGCACATCGATCCGGCGACGCTGCCGATCGTGCCCATCGCGCGAAGTGCTGCGCACGGCGGCGACGCGCCGCTGTCGTTCGAACAGGAGCACCTGTGGTTCCTGTGGAAACTGCAACCGGACAACCCGGCCTATCACATGCCGGGCGCGATCGAGCTCGACGGCGAACTCGACGCCGCAGCGCTCGATCACGCGCTAGGCAGCGTCGCGCAGCAGCATCAGAGTCTGTGCACACGCTTCTTCCAGCGCGCGGATGGCGAGTTGCGACAGACAACGGAAGGCACGCCGCGGCCCGCTTGTCGCCTGCACGATCTGCGCGGCGCCGACGGCACCGCGCTCGATGCAACACTCGATGCCGCGCTGCGTCGCGCAGCCGTCGAGCCGTTCGACCTTGAAGCCGGTCCGCCAGTGCGCGCCGATCTGTTCCGTATTGGCGCCTCGCGTTATGTCCTCCTGCTGACCCTGCATCACATCGTCACCGACGGACATTCGATGAGCGTTCTGATCCGGGCATTGGCGCAAGCCTATCGGCAGGCATCGAGCAAAGCGCCAGCGCCCACCACCGCGCCCACGCTGCAATTTCGCGACTGCGCCGCATGGCAACGCGAATGGCTCGACGACGCCGCGCTGCAAACGCACATCGACTACTGGCGCGCGCAACTCGGCACGCACACGCCACCGTCCCCGTTACCGTTCGACCGTCCGCGCGCGCATCAGCCGAGCGCGGCGGGCGGCCGCGTGCGGCGCGAGATCGACGCGGCGCTGCTGGCGGGCCTGCAAACCCAGGCCGCCGCGCAAGGCGCGACACTTTTCATGGCGCTGCTCGCCGCCTTCGGCACGCTGTTATACCGCTACAGCAGCGAGAGCGATCTGCGCATCGGCGTACCGTCGAGCGGACGCGACAGTGTCGAAACCGAAAATCTGATCGGCTTTTTCGTCAACACGCTGGTAGTGCGTCAGCAGGTGGCGGGCAATCTGCCTTTCGGCACGCTGCTCGCGCAGACACGCCAGACATTGCTCGACGCGCAAGCGCATCGTGCGCTGCCATTCGCGCGTCTGGTCCGGTCGCTGCAGACTTCGCGCACCGACGACACGCCGCTCTTTCACGCGATGTTCAGCATGCAGCGCAGCGATCGCGCGGCGTTGTTGTCGCTGCCGGGTTTGAGCGTCACGACGCGCGAAATCGAAACCGGCGCCGCGCAATTCGACCTGTCGTTCAACGTCGTCGAACACGATCACGGCGCGCGGCTGAACATCGTCTATGCGTCCGAGCGCTTCGATGCCGCGACGATCGAACGCCTCGCCGATCACTATGCCGAACTGCTCGGGCAACTGGCGCGCAACGCGAATCTTTGCATCGCCGACCTGCGCCTGAGCCACTGTGCACAGGCGTCGCCGCCTATCTCCGCCACTGAAGTCACGCAGCAAGCTCATGCCCCACGCGGCGTGTTGCAGCGAATCGCCGACCACGTGTGCTCGCGGCCCAATGCAGAGGCTGTGACCGGCGAGACCGGCACATTGACTTACCGCGAACTCGATCGCTGGTCGAACCGGATCGGCCGATGCCTCGCCGAACGAACCGGCATGACGCCGGCGCCCGATGTCCGCATCGGCCTCTGCACGGGCCGCTCGCTTGCGCTCGTCGCAGGCGCGCTCGGCATTCTCAAAGCGGGTGCAGCCTATGTGCCGCTCGATCCGCGCTATCCACCTGAGCGCCTGCACGACACGCTGCTCGATGCGAACGTACGCTGCATCGTCGCCGATGCCGAAGGTATCGCGTCACTCGGCGCGTGGGCTACGGAACACGGCGTGGCGATCGTCGACGCAGCGGCGTTGCAGGATATCGAAACCGCTGACGCGGACGCTTTGCCGCAGCAAACGACGCCGCATCCCGAACAACTCGCCTACGTGATCTACACGTCCGGATCGACCGGGCGGCCGAAAGGCGTCGGCGTCACGCACGCGAACCTGGCGCGCCTGTTCGACAGCACGGCTGCGCTGTTCGATTTCGGTCCCGACGACGTCTGGACGCTATTCCATTCGCACGCCTTCGACTTCTCGGTGTGGGAGCTGTTCGGCGCGCTGGCGCATGGTGGCCGGCTCGTCGTTGTCCCGTACTGGACAACGCGCGAACCAGCTGCGCTGCAGCGCCTGCTGTGTGAGCAGCGCGTGACGGTGTTGAACCAGACGCCGTCCGCGTTCGATGCATTAATGCAGGCCGATCTCGCGGCGTCCGAACCTTTCGCCAACGTGCGCGTAATCGTGTTCGGTGGCGAACGGCTCGAACCTGCGGCGCTAGCCGCATGGCATCGCGCGCGCGGCACGCATGTGCCGGCGCTCGTCAACATGTACGGGATTACCGAAACGACCGTGCATGTCACCCATCGCGTGTTGCGCGACAACGATATTCACGGCACGACACAGGCGCTTTTGAGCCCTATCGGCAGCGCACTCGACGATCTGCAATTGCATCTGCTCGATGCCGATCTGAATCCGGTTCCGCCAGGCGCGAAGGGCGAACTGTATATCGGGGGCGCCGGTCTCGCGCGTGGCTATGCGAATCGTCCAGCACTGACGGCCGAGCGTTTCGTTCCCGATCCGTTCGGTCTTCCCGGCGCGCGTTTGTATCGATCCGGCGATGTCGCGCGGCGGCTGCCGGATGGCGAGCTCGCCTATCTCGGCCGCAACGATGCGCAGGTGAAGCTGCGCGGTTTTCGTATCGAGCCCGGCGAAGTGCGCGCGGCGTTGCTGAGCCATCCGGATATCGCTTCGGCTGAAGTGATCGCACGTGAGCATCCGCAACGGGGCGTGCAATTGATCGCCTACCTGGTCGCACGCCGCAACGCGGTCACGCTGCGTCAGGCCGCGCGCGAGCATGCCGCAGCGTATCTGCCGGCGCATCTGGTGCCGTCGGCCTATGTCGTGCTCGACGCGCTGCCGCTCACCATCAACGGCAAACTCGATCGCCACGCGCTGCCCGCTCCGGACGATGCGGCATTCGGCGCCGAACACGTGAGTGCCGGTGCAAATACCGATGCGCCAGTACCGCCGCTGTCGCCGGTCGGTCTGCGCCTCGCCGATCTTTGGCGCGAGGTGCTCGGTGTCTCCCATGTCGATGCCGATGATGATTTCTTTGCTCGCGGTGGCCATTCATTGCTGGCAGTCAAGCTTGCGGCGCGAATCGAACAGGCCTTCGCCGTGCAACTGCCCTTGCGCATCTTCTTCGATCATCCGCGGCTCGGTGCGCTCGCCGCGCAACTGGAAACGGCGCTCGCCAGCGGGCATCCTGATGGCCAACCGCAGCGGCAAGCGCTCGTGCGGCGTCCGGCTGCGCAAACCTGCGTGCCGCTGTCGCATGCACAGGAACGGCTCTGGTTCCTCTGGCAATTCGATCCGCAGGACACCGCCTACAACATCACGTGCGCGGTGAATCTGCATGGGGCGCTCGACGCCGTCGCGTTGCGCGGCGCCTTCGACGCGCTATCGCTGCGGCACGAGGCGTTACGCACGTCGTTTGGCGAAGAGGATGGTGTCGGCTATCAGGAGGTTCATGCCGCGCCGCGCTACACATGGACGGTGCACGATCTGCGTACGAGCGCGCCGGACGCACGTGAGTCCGGCGTCGCGTCACGATTGAGCGATGCCGCGCGTGCACCGTTCGATCTGACTGGCGATCCGCTGTTGCGCGTCACGCTGATTCACGTCGACGCCGAACACCATGTGCTGCATCTCGCCCTGCATCACATCATCGCTGACGGCGAGTCGGTCGATCTGCTGATCGACGAGTTAATCGCGCTGTATCGCGCAGCGCTGGACCACGCCGATTTCACCGCGCTGCCCGAACTGGGCGTGCAATACGGCGATTACGCGCGCTGGCAGCGACTGCACGGCGACGACACGGCGCTCGCGCGCCAACTCGGCTATTGGCGCGACTTGCTTGGCGAAACCGATCCCGTCCTCGAACTGCCGCTCAAACAGCCGCGCGCGGCACAGCGGCGGCGTGGACTCGGCCGCACCGTCCGCACACTCGACACCGCGCGGATACAGGCGCTGCGTCATCTCGCCGAAGCGCACCAGGCTAGCCTCTTTATCGTGATGCTCGCGGCACTCGACGTCCTGCTGCAACGCTATAGCGGACAGAACGAGATCCGCGTCGGCGTGCCCGTTACGGGCCGCACGCAAGTCGAGACTGGACGGATGATCGGTTGCTTCGTGAACACGTTGGTGATGACGGCGGACATCAGCCGCGCGGACACGTTCGCCGCACTGATCGCGCACGTCCGGCAGCGCTCGCTCGACGCGCACGCTCACGCGGACCTGCCGTTCGCGCGGCTCGTCGAAGCGTTGCAACCGAACCGCGAACGCAACACGACGCCGCTGTTTCAGGTGATGTTCAACTATCAGCAGGCGGCAGCGCCGACGCAAGCGTTGCCCGGACTGCGGATCGAGCCGCGCGATGCGCAAGCGGATGCGGTGCAGTTCGATCTGAAACTCGACGTCACCGGCGCAGCGGATTACGCGCGCCTGCACTTCGATTTCGCCGATGATATTTTCGCGGCGTCGACGATCGAGCGGATGGCGGATCACTTCGTCGAACTGGTCGACCAGGTGATTGCTCGACCTGGGGTCGAATTGCGCTCGCTGACAGTGAGTTCGCCGACGCGCGAGGCGGTGCCGCTTGCGCGTTATACGTTTGTGCCAGTGAGCCAGCGTATTGCGCAGACCGGGGCGCGGCGACCTGATGCCGTTGCCCTTGCCGGTGAGCAGGAGAGCCTCACGTATCGTGAACTGCTTGACCAGGCTTCGGCCATCGCCCAGCGGCTGCTGCGCGACGGCGTGCAGCGCGACGCCTGCGTCGCCGTCTGCGTCGCCCGTGGCCCCGCGCTGCTCGCCGCCATGCTCGGCGTGTGGCAGGCCGGCGCGGCCTACCTGCCCGTCGATCCGTCCTATCCGCCCGAACGCATCGC
This sequence comes from Paraburkholderia sp. SECH2, assembly GCF_030464795.1. Classification (NCBI taxonomy): domain Bacteria; kingdom Pseudomonadati; phylum Pseudomonadota; class Betaproteobacteria; order Burkholderiales; family Burkholderiaceae; genus Paraburkholderia; species Paraburkholderia sp. SECH2. The sequence continues at coordinate 314,375 of NZ_JALPRH010000006.1, read as the reverse complement.
CGCGATGCTCGAGGATGCGCAGGTGCTGCATGTGCTCGCCGATGCCGCTACGGTTACCGATCAGCACAGCCCCGCGCTGTTTGCCGGGCGTCAGGTGCTGGAGCTCGCCGCCGTGCGGCACGCTTGCGCTTCCCACTCCGGTCACCGCACCCACCCACTACCCGCCCTCCACCCCGACCAGCTCGCCTACGTCATCTACACCTCAGGCTCCACCGGCAGGCCCAAAGGCGTCGGCGTCACCCACGGCGCGCTCGACCGCCTCCTCGCCAGTATCGATCTGCAACCCGGCCTGCGCGATGACGATCTCTGGCTCAGCGAATCGGCACCCGTGTTCGACATCTCCCTGCTCGAATTCTGTCTGCCGCTCGTGCGCGGCGTGCCGCTCGAACTCGTCTCCTCGCAGACCGCCCGTGACGGCATCGCGCTCGCCGCTCGCCTCGAAGCGAGCCGCGCCACCGTCTTCCAGGCTACCCCCAGCGGCTGGCGCATGCTGCTCGAAGCCGGCTGGCGCGCCGATCTGTCCGTGCCGCACCGCCCCCTGCTCGGCCTGAGCGGCGGCGAACCGCTGCACCCCGATCTCGCCGCCGCGCTGATCGCCCGCGGCGTGGCCTTGTGGAATCTGTACGGCCCGACCGAGACCACGATCTATTCCGCCGGCGCCCAGGTCTTCACCGCTCAGCCCATCACTCACGGCGATCCCTTGCCCGACACCGTGCTGCGCGTGATCGACTCGCACGGCCTCGCCGTGCCCGACGGCGGACTCGGCGAGCTGTGCATCGGCGGCCGCAATCTCGCGCGCGGCTATCTGCGCCGCCCGGCTCTCACCGCCGAGCGCTTCGTGCCCGATCCCGACGGGGCGCCCGGTACCCGCCTCTACCGCACCGGCGACCTCTGCCGGCTGCGCGACGATGGCCGGCCCGAACCGCTTGGCCGCCTCGACCAGCAGGTCAAGCTGCGCGGCTACCGGATCGAGCCCGGCGAGATCGAAGCCGCGCTCTGTGCCTGCGACGGCGTGAAGAACGCCGCCGTGGCGATCAGGGGCGAAGGCGCGCAGCAGCGCCTGATCGGCTACATCACCGGCACAGCGGACACCCGTGTGCTGGGAACCCGGCTCGCCCGTTCACTGCCGGCGCACATGCTGCCCTCGGCCATCGTCACGCTCGATGCGCTGCCGCTCACGCCCAGCGGCAAGCTCGACCGCCGCGCATTGCCTGAACCCGCATGGCAGGACGACGACACGCCCGTGGTCACCCCGCGCTCGCCCCGTGAAGCCGCCCTCCTCGATATCTGGCAGACCGTGCTCGGCCATCCCGTCGCCAGCGTCACCGTCAACTTCTTTGAAGCCGGCGGCGATTCGATCCTGAGCCTGCAACTGATTTCGCGCGTGCGCAACGCCGGCTGGCATCTCACGCCCAAACAGATCTTCGAGCATCCGACTATCGCGCAGCAGGCCCAGCTCATGACTGCTTGCGCCGATGCGACAAGCCGGGCCGCCGAGCACCACGATGCGTTGCCGTTGACGCCGATCCAGGCAGCGTTCTTCACGAAACGTCCGGATGGCGAGTCGCACTGGAATCAGTCCGTGCTGCTCGACACCGCTGAGGCGCTCGATCCCGACCGCCTCAGCGACGCGCTGACCGCGCTGGTCCAGCGTCACGATGCGCTCCGACTGCGCTTCACGCGCGACGGCAATGGCAACGGTAACAGTGACGCCCCGCGCTGGCAGCAGCGTGTGGCCGCTCGCGAGGACGCTGCGCTGCTGCGCCACGTCGAACTCGATTCCGCCGACTGGGACAACGCGTTGGCGAAGCAAGGCGCGACGATCCAGCAAAGTCTCGACATCGAGCACGGTCCGCTGTTGCGCGCCGGCTATTTCGAAGCGGGCTCACGCCGCCGCCTGCTGATCGCGATTCATCACCTCGCGGTCGACGGCGTGTCGTGGCGCGTTCTGCTCGACGACCTGCGCGCGCTCTACGCCGACCAACCCTTGCCCACCCTCACAACGCCCTGGAGCGTGTGGGTCAACGCCCAGGCGAACAGTGCCGCACCGGCTGCCGCGGAACTCGACTATTGGGCGCACACGCTCACGGCTGAGCAACGTGCGTTGCCGGACCACCTCGTCCGCGAGCCCGCGCGAGGCATGGTCGATCGCAGTCTCGCCGCGAGCCGCACGGTCAGCATCGAACTCGACGCAACCAGCACGCGCCGTTTGTTGCAACACACATCGCATGCCTATCGCACCCGTCCTGACGACCTGCTGCTTGCGGCGCTTGCGCAAACGCTCGGCGCGTCGTCGAGTCATGACGCGCCGGTGTTGATCGATCTTGAAGCACACGGCCGCAGCACCTCGCTCGATACCGTCGATCTCGACCGAACAGTAGGCTGGTTCACGGTTCAATACCCGTTCGCCTTGCCGCGCGCGCAGACGCCGGCGGCGACACTGATCGCGGTCAAAGAGGCGCTACGTGCCGTGCCGGAACAAGGGCTTAATTTCGGTCATTTGCGCGAGGCCGGCAGAAGCGCCTCGCTCGACGGAATAACCGACGCCGGGCGTCAGGCAGCACTCGCGCTCTGGCCTCGCGCCCAGGTCCGCTTCAACTATCTCGGCCAGTTCGATCAGGCGCTCGCCGGCAGTCACACGGTGAATTCACCGGATGGCGCCCCGCGTCTGCACTTTTCTCACGACTTCGCCGGCGCGCCGCTTGCGGGCGCCGACACCATGGACCACCTGCTCGACATCACCGCGCTGGTGGTGGACGGCGTGCTCGATCTTCACTGGCGCTTCAGTCCCGACGTACTGGACGCGGACGCGGTCGAACGACTCGCCGCGCAAACCGCGCAGGCGCTGCGCGAACTGATCGCGCATTGTGTCGATGCGCCGCCGGGTGCCACCGCCGCCGACTTCCCGCTCGCGCGTATCGGCCAAGCCACGCTGGAAGCCATGCGGCTGCCGCTCGGCGACATCGAAGATATTTATCCGGCGACACCGCTGCAGCAAGGTCTGCTGTTTCATAGCCTGCTCACGGCCGGCGCGGGCATGTACCTGAACCAGTTGCGCCTGACGCTCGACGGCGCGCTCGACCCACGCGCGTTACTCGCTGCCTGGCAGGACATGCTCGACCAGCATCCGGTGCTGCGCACGCATTTCGAACTCGGCCAGGAAAGCGGCCCCCTTCAGGTGGTGCATCGACATGCCGTCGTGCCATTCGCGACGCATGACTGGCGTGCCCACGCCACCGATTACGATGCCCGCCTCGCGCAATGGCTCGGCGCCGATCTGCGCAGCGACTTCGATCCGGGCCGCGCGCCGCTGATGCGTGTCGCGCTGTTCGCGCGGCCTGACGGTGCACACGATCTGGTGTGGACCAGCCACCATGCGTTGCTCGACGGCTGGAGCAGCGCGCAATTGCTCAACGCGTTGTCGCAAGCGTATCGGGCCCGCGCGCGCAGCGGCACACACGCAGCGCAGCTCGCGACCCGCGCTTCCAGTGCGCCGGCGGCATCTACTGCACCCTATCGCGACTACGTCCGCTGGCTCGCGCACGACACCGCCACCCGCGATCACGCCGACTGGTGGCGCACCCTCGCAAGTCACGCCGACGAAGCGGCGTTGCTTGCACCTAGCCTCGGGCGTGCGCAGCAACGCGAACCAGGCTCGCATGACTGGTCGACGCGGCTCGCCAGCGGTCTGCACGCCCGCCTGCTGCAAGCCGCACAGCGCGCCCAGGTGACCTTGAACACGTTGATGCAAGGCGCGTGGGCGATCCTGCTCGCACGCTACGGCGGCCGTCATCGCGCCGCCTTCGGCGTGACCGTGTCCGGTCGCCCGGCGGACTTGCCCGGTGTCGAACGGATGATGGGCCTGTTCATCAACAGCGTGCCGCTGTGGGTCGACGCGCCCGCCAGTGCGCCAGCCACCGACTGGCTGCGCGAGCTGCACACGCTGAACCACGCGTTGCGCGAGCACGAACACACGCCGATCACGCGCATCCAGCAATGGACCGGCCGCAGTGGCGACAACCTGTTCGACACGCTGTTCGTGTTCGAAAACTATCCGCTCGATCGAGCGCTCGACGCGGACGGCGACGGCCTGACGGTTCGCGCGCAGCAGAGCGCCGATCGCACCCATTACCCGCTGACGCTCGCCGTGCTGCCACGCGAACGGATCGACCTGCAATGGGCGTGGGACGGCGAGCGTTTCGAGCGTACGACGATCGAGCGGCTCGCCGCGGACTACGAGCGGATCCTGACGCAACTGGCCGCCGCCGTAGTGGATCGCGACCCGGCGCACGTGCGTCGCATTGCGCGGCTCGGCGACATCGCGTTGTCCGGCGAGACGCTCGATTCGCAGCCGCAACGCCGCTATGACTTCGAACCTGTGATGCCGCGCTTCAGCGCGCGCGCCGCCCGCCAGCCGGACGCCATCGCGCTCGCCTGCCGCGGCGCGACCTTGAGCTACCGCCAACTCGACGACTGGAGCAACCGCATCGGCGCGCGGCTCAAGCGCGCGGGCCTGCGCAGCGATCAGCGCGTCGGCGTATGCGTGACGCGCGGCGTCGATCTGCCGGTGGCGCTGTTCGGCATCTGGAAGGCCGGTGGTGCCTACGTGCCGCTCGATCCGACCTATCCGCGCGAGCGTCTGGCCGGCATGCTCGACGATGCCGACGTGCGCCACGTAGTCGCCGATGCCGCGTGCGTCGCGCAACTGGGCGCGCTGTTCGCGGGACGCGAGGTGATCCGCATCGATACCGCCGATGCGGCCGAAGCGAACCACGGCGTCATGAGCGTAGAAGACGCAGCGCCGGAAGTCTGGCATCAACCGATCGAGCCGGAACAACTCGCCTATGTGATCTACACCTCCGGCTCGACCGGCAAGCCCAAGGGTGTCGCGCTCAGTCATCGTGCGTTGAGCCTGCATCTGGCGGACTTCCAGTCTGTCTATGGGATCGGCGCCGGCGACGTCGTGCTGCAATCGTCGACGATCAATTTCGACGTCGCCTTGCACGAGTTGCTGCCCGCGCTGCTGCAAGGCGGCCGCGTCGAAATGCGCGGCCCCGATGCGTGGGACATCGATACGCTGAACGCGACGCTCGTCGACGCCGGCGTCACGTTCGCGCGCATTCCGACCTCGTTGTGGCAGCAATGGCAGCGCGCCGCGCCGCCCGCGGCGGCGTTGCAATCATTGCGGCAGATCACCGTCGGCGGCGAAGCGCTGGCCGGCGATACGCTCGCCCGCTGGCGCGCCGGTCCGCTCGCGGCGATCCACGTCGACAACCTGTATGGTCCGACGGAGACCGCGGTCGCGGCGCTCTATCACCGCACCGGCGCCGCCGACGAAGCGCACGTGATCGTGCCGATTGGGCGTCCCTATCCTGGCCGCGGCGTCGCGCTGCTCGATGACGACGGCGTGCGGGTTCCGCACGGCGGCATCGGCGAACTGTGCATCAGCGGCGACTGTCTCGCGCGCGGTTATCTGGGACGGCCGGGTCTGACGGCCATGCAGTTCGTTCCCGATCCAGACGGCTTGCCCGGCGCACGTCTGTACCGAACCGGCGACCTGTGCCGCTTCGGCGCGGACGGGACGGTGCAGTTTCTCGGCCGGATCGACCAGCAGATCAAGCTGCGCGGCCAGCGTATCGAGCCGGGTGAGATCGAAGCGGCGCTGCGCAGTTGCGCGGGCGTCACGCAGGCACTCGTCGCGCTGCACGGCGAAGGCGAGCATCAGCGCCTGATCGCCTATGTGGTCGGCATGGTCGAGACCGAGTCGCTCATCCAGGCGCTAAGCGCGCGCTTGCCCGAAACGTGGATACCTGGCGCTTTCGTCATGCTCGAGCGCCTGCCGATGCTGCCCAATGGCAAGCTCGACCTCCGCGCGTTGCCACCGCCCGCGCCGCCGACAGACGCGCCCACGGTCGCGCCACGCAATCCGGTCGAGCAGACGATCGCCGAGGTCTGGCAGGACGTGCTCGGCGTGCCGACGGTGTTCGTGCACGACAACTTCTATGCCCTCGGCGGCCATTCCCTGCTCGCTGTGCAGATCGCCGCGCGGCTCACGCGCGCCTTGCAGCAAACCGTGCCGCTCGCCGCCGTGCTCGCGCAAGCCACCGTCGCGCGGCTTGCAGAGTCGCTGCGCGAGGCATCCGATGCGCAGGCGCAAACCCGGGTGGCGCAAGCCGCCCAACGCGACACGATGAAACAGTTGCTGGCCGAACTGGATTGAGAACTTGAGACACCCTATGCCCACCGACGCAAGTCAAGAAAACCTCGAAATCGCGCAGCGTTATGCCGCCTTGCCCGCCGACAAGCGGGCCCGCTTCAAGGCGCGGCTGCGCGAGCACGGCATCGACGGGTCGATCCTGCCGATCGTGCCGCTCGCGATCCGGCCGGCACGTGCGCCGCTGTCGCACGCCCAGGAACGCTTGTGGTTCCTGTGGCGGCTCGACCCCGCCAGCAACGCGTACACCATCTCGCGCGCGCTGCGCCTCGATGGGCCGCTCGATACGGCCGCGCTCGATGCAGCGCTCGCGGCGCTCGTCGAGCGTCATGAAGTATTGAGAGCGGGTTTCGGAGAAGACGGCGGCGTGCCATTCCAGTTTGCCCGCGCAGCGGACACGGGCATACGCGCGGTCTATCAGGATCTGCGCGCGACGGCGGGCCACACCAGCGCTGAAGACCGCGAGGCGCGCTTACGCGCCCGACTATTGCACAACGCCGCGCTGCCCTTCGACCTCGAACGTGACCCGCTGCTGCGTTTCGAGGTGCTGCGGATAAGCGACGAGTCGCATGTGGTGCAGATCGCGATCCATCACATCGTCTCGGACGCGTGGTCGATGGGTATCCTGATTCGCGACTTCGTCTCGCTTTACGGCGAGGCGCAGCGCGGCCACGCCCTATCGTCCGCAGGACCCGCGCTTCAGTACAGCGACGTCGCGCTATGGCAACGCGAGTGGATCGACAGCGACACACTGGCGCGGCAGATGTCGTACTGGACCACTCAACTGGCGGGCACCGCGCCCGTGTTGTCGCTGCCTGCGGATCGGCCCAGACCGGCGCTGCGCGACGGCAGTGGCGCGCGTCACGCGCTGGATCTCGACGCAGTGCTCGCGACCCAGCTGAAAAACCTCTCGCGCCGCAACGACGCGACGCTGTTCATGACGCTGCTGCACGCCTTCAACCTGCTGCTGCATCGCTATAGCGGCGAAGCCGATATCTGGGTCGGCGTGCCGGTGGCGGGACGTCAACGCGCTGAGACGCACGCGGTGATGGGATTTTTCGTCAACACGCTGGTGATCCGCAGCCGGATCTCGGCATCGCTGCCGGCGCAGCAGCAATTGCGCACACTGCGCGATACCGTGCTCGAGGCCCAGGCGCACGAGGACCTGCCGTTCGCGCATCTGCTCGACCGGTTGCAGACCGACCGTGATCTGTCTCACGCACCGCTGTTTCAGGTGATGTTCAACCTCGACTACGCGGACCCGGCCGCGCGCATCGAATTGCCGGGCCTCTGTGCCACGCCGGTGGACAGCGACGCTGGCACGGCTCGCTTTGACCTCACGCTCAACGTGATAGAAGCGCCGGACAGCCTGCGGGCGATTTTCGGCTACGCGCGCGACATGTTCGACGCCGCCACCATCGAACGCTTCGCGCGCGACTATCGCGCGGTGCTCGAACAACTCGTCGGCGACCCGGCGCTCAAGCCTGGCGACATCGCGTTGTCCGGCGCGGCGCTCGTTTCGCAGGCCGAACTGCGCTATCCGTTTCTGCCCGTGGTGCCGCGCATCGTTGCTCGCGCGGCGTCGCAACCCGACGCGCCCGCGGTTTACTGCGGCGACGCGATGCTGAGCTACGGTGAGCTCGATCAGTGGAGCAACCGGATCGCGCGCCGCCTCAAAAGCGTGGGCGTCGGACGCGATGCGCGCGTGGGCGTCTGCATGACACGGTCGGCTGGACTACCGGCCGCGTTGCTGGCGGTGTGGAAAGCGGGCGGCGCGTACGTGCCGCTCGACCCTGATTACCCCAGTGAGCGTCTGCGTGACATGCTCGACGATGCGGGCGTGGTCGCCGTCATCGTGGATCGCGCCCGCAGTGATCCGTCTGGTGAGCAACCCGGCGGCCAACCTGGGGTTCGATTCGGCGAACTGTTCGCCGCCCGCCCGCAGATCGATATCGACGACGTCGCCAATGAAGACGCCGCTGGTTGGGACGAGCCCGTGCATCCCCGCCAACTCGCCTACGTGCTCTATACCTCAGGCTCGACCGGCCGTCCGAAAGGCGTCGCCCTGGATCACGAGGCGCTGAGCCTGCATCTGCGTGACTTCTGCGACGCTTACCGCATTGGCGCCGACGACGTGATGCTGCAATCGTCGACGATCAATTTCGATGTCGCGTTGCACGAGCTCCTGCCGGCGCTCCTCGCTGGCGGCGCCGTGCGCATGCGTGGGCCGCAGGCGTGGACGCTCGACACGCTGAACGCGGCGCTCGTCGACGGCAAAGTCACCTTCGCACGCATTCCCACGGCGCTCTGGCAGCAGTGGCAGCGCAGCGCGCCGTCTGCTGAAGCGCTGCGCGAGCTGCGCCAGGTCACGGTGGGCGGCGAGGCCTTGCCGGGCGACGCGCTCGAGCGCTGGCAACGCGGGCCGCTACGGCACATCACACTCGACAATCTGTACGGACCGACCGAGACCGCGATCGCCGCGTTGCATCACGTCACGTGCGGCGCGGATGCCGCGCAGGCGGTCGTACCGATCGGCCGCCCTTATCCGGGACGCGGCGCCGTCGTATTCGATCCCGACGGCAACCGGATGCCGCACGGCGGCGCAGGCGAGCTGTGCATCACCGGCGCATGCGTAGCGCGCGGCTACCTCGGCCGCGCGGCGCTGACCGCTGAACGCTTCGTGCCGGATCCGGACGGGCCGCCCGGCGCACGTCTCTATCGCAGCGGCGACCTGTGCCGCGTACGCGAAGACGGCGCGATCCTGTTTCTCGGCCGGCTCGATCAGCAGGTCAAGCTGCGCGGCCAGCGCATCGAACCCGGCGAGATCGAAGCGGCGTTGCGTGATTGCCCGGAGGTGGCCGAAGCGGCCGTCGTCCTGCACGCGAACGGCGAACAGCAGCAACTGGTCGCCTACGTCGTCGGCAACGCGCAAACCGGCGCGCTGCAGGAGGCGCTCGCGCAGCGGCTACCGGTATTCATGATGCCGGCCACCTTCATCACGCTCGAGCGTCTGCCGACAATGGCGAACGGTAAGCTCGATCGCTGCGCATTGCCGGCGCCCGCACCGGTCACGGCGCCGGCGGCGGAGCGCGTGGCGCCACGTAACCGGCGCGAACAGGTGTTGCTGGAGATATGGGAACAGGTGCTGGGATGCGAGGTCGGCGGCGTGACCGTCAATTTCTTTGCGGCTGGTGGCGACTCGATTCTGAGTCTGCAACTATTGGCCCGTGCGCGCGCCGCGGGTCTCGTGCTGACGCCGAAGCAGGTGTTCGAACATCCGAGCATCGCGCAAATGGCCCAGGTGGCGCGCGATGTCGACGCAGACGCGCAGTCCGCAAGCGCCGCCGAACTGCGCGACTCGCAGCCACTGACGCCCATCCAGGCCGCGTTCTTCGACAAGCATCCGCACGGGCTCGCGCACTGGAATCAGGCGGTCCTGCTGGAAGTACGCGACGCGCTCGATCCCGCCGCGCTGGAAGGCGCGCTGCAGCAATGGGTCGCGCGGCACGACGCGCTGCGCCTGCGGTTCGAACGCGACGTCAGCGTGCCGGACGGCAGCGCACCGCGCTGGCGGCAACGCGTCGCCTCTATTGAAACGGCAGCCTTGTTGCAACACATCCTGCTCGCGCCGCAGACATGGGAAGCCGACCTCGCCACCGCCGGTGCGGCGCTGCATCGCAGCCTCGATCTGCAACACGGGCCGTTGCTGCGCGCGGCGTATTTCGAAGCGGGCGCAGAGCGGCGTCTTCTGATCGTGATTCATCACCTGGTTGTCGACGGCGTGTCATGGCGCGTTCTGCTCGAAGAGTTGCAGGCGCTGTATGAACGCCCGGATGCCGCCTTGCCGGCTATCACGACGCCGTGGAGCGTCTGGGCCTCGCGTCAATCCAGCTACGCGCAGCAGGCCGAACGTTTGTGGCAACTGGCGTGGTGGCAGCGCATGCTGCATGGCGCGACCGCCGCGCTGCCGCTCGAAGGTGAAGGCGACCGGCGTCTGTCGGCAAGCCGCGTGGTGACAGTGAGGTTGACGGTGGACGCGACCCAGCGGCTGCTGCAGCGCGGCTCACGCGCGGACGGCGTGCGCACCGAGGAAATCCTGCTGGCAGCGCTCGCCCAGACGCTCGGGCCATGGGCCGGCGCAGCGCGCCTGCTGATCGATCTCGAAGGCCACGGCCGGGAAGATCTGATCGAGGACGTGGATCTGAGCCGCACAGTCGGCTGGTTCACGACGCAATATCCGCTTGCGTTGCCGCACCATGCCGACCCGGCGCACACACTCGGCACGGTACGCGACATCCTGCGCGCGGTGCCCGACAAAGGCTTTTCGTGGGGCGCACTGAAGTACTTCGGCGAGGACGCAAGCCGCGCGGCGATTGCCGCACTGCCGGTTGCATCATTGCGCTTCAACTATCTCGGACGATTCGATCAGGCGCTGCCTTCAGATGGCCGCTTCGGCTTTGCCGGCGAGCGCTCCGGCGCGCAAGCGGACGATAGCGACACGATGGATCACGCACTCGATATCGGCGCGCTGATCTCCGCTGACCGCCTGAGCGTGCATTGGCGGTATAGCCCCGGCGTGCTGAGCGAGGCGAGCGTAACGCGGCTCACGCGCCGCTTCGAGGACGTGCTGCTCGGTTTGATCGATGCCGACGCCGATGCCGCGCCTGCTCAATCGCACAATGTAGCGGCGCGCCCCGACGTGGGTGAATCAGCGGCTCACGAACTCTCCCCATCGCTCCTGCAGGACTCCCCCGAGGCAGTCGAAAAAGATCGCGCGGTCTTCGCGCTGTGGATGCAGCGCGTTCGTCTCGAGGTCGCACTCGGCGCTCTCGCGCGCTCACGGCTCGCATCGCCGCCTTCCGCTGCTGCTGCTGCGGCGGCTGCGACTGCGACTGCGGCTGCGGCGGCGGAAGAACATGCTGCGCGGTTCGGGCCGCTTCCTGCGGGCATTGTCCCGCTCAACGATCTGAGCGCCCCGCATGCGGTGTTCTGTATTCATGCGGGCCACGGCCTGGTGGCCGAATACCGGTCGCTCGCGAAAGCGCTGAACGGCAAGGCGACACTGTTCGGTTTGCAGGCACCGTTGCTCTGCGACAGCACCTGGTATGCGGAAAACTTCGACGACATGGCGGCCGACTACGTTGCACGTATCCGTGCGGTGCAACCACATGGGCCCTACCGGTTGCTCGGCTGGTCGTTCGGTGGACGGGTGGTGATGTCGATGGTCGAGCAACTGGAGCGTTGCGGTGAACAGGTCGCGCTCGCCGGGATCATCGACGCACTGCCCGATCGCGATCTCGACGACAACGTGCAGGCCGAAGTCCGAGCGTTACGGATCTGGATTGCACAGCATGCCGCGCGCGGTGTGAACGCCGCCGAGCGTACGTTATTCGAAGATGCCTGCGACGTGATTCTCGAGCACGGCCGTATTGTGGAGACCTTCCGGATGCCGGCGCTGCGCACACCGCTCTCGCTCTGGTGGTCCACCGAATCGATCGACAGCGGCAAACCGCGCGACTGGTCGTCGCGCACCGGCGCAAGCGAAACCGTGCTGGCGGAAATCCCCGCTGGACACACCAGCATCATGCATCACCCGATGCTGCTCGACAGCGTACGTGGACTATTCGAATGACGTCGCGCCTGCTGCTGGAAACCCGCGCCGCGTACGCTCGCGCCAGGTCATATGGCGGGCGGTTCGCGGAACTGTTGGCGGAACTGCTGGGGCGTACTGCCGAACGCGCGCCTGAACATGACGGTGAAGGTGCGCACGTCGGCATAACCCAGGTCTTGCGCAACCTGACTCGCCGCGTGGCCGACCGACAGTTTGGACATCGCCTCAGCAAGGCGCAGCTGTTCGCGCCACTGTCCGAAGCTCATGCCCGTTTCCTGCCGAAACAGCCGGGCAACCGTGCGCGAACTGGCGCCGACCCGATCAGCCCACAGCTCCAGCGTGTCGTTGCTAGCGGGTTGCGCGATCAGACTTTCGCAGATGTTCCGCAGGCGGGCATTGGCAGGCAGCGGCAGGCGCGCGGTGCGCGCGCCGTCTGCGGCGTCTGCAGCGTCAGCGGCATCTTCCAGAAGACGCAGGATCAACGGCACGATCAGAGCCGTGCGGCTCTCGCCGGCTTCATCGGGACCGGAGTCGAACATGCCGAGAATCGTGGCGCGCAGCAGATCGCCGACCGGGATCACACGGCACTCCTGTTTTTGCGGCGCGAGCGAGTTCGGCTCGATGTACAGCGTGCGCATGGAGACCTGTCCGACCATATGCAATTCATGCTCGATCTGCGATCCGATCAGCAGGGCGTTGCCGGGCGTCAGCATCCACAGACCGAGCGGCGTAATCGCACGCACGATGCCGCTGGTTGCGTAGACCAGTTGCGCGCGATGATGACAGTGGGCGATTTCATGCGTTCCGTCGACGTAGTCGATCGCTTGCGCGATCACTTTTCGACCGGCAAAACTCTCGCCGAACGTTTGCAGTTTGGGTCGTGTCATGGCCCAACTAAACACTTTATTTTCGTTTGATACATCGATTCAGCCAATTATGTCCATTTTTATGTCAATGTTGTCCTGACTGACGACAGGCTATCAGATTATATTGCTATGCGGCCTGCGTAACGGCCCGCACTTCCGTCGTACCCCCACCCGGTTCAAAGATGTATCGATAGCCATCAAGAGCTAGCCAAACCAGCAGTTTCATATTTATTGCGAATCATTCTCACTATCATTAACAGTCAATTGGGGAATTAACATGAGTACCGGGGTGCGCGGATCGACCGCGCTGAGCAATGCGTTGCTGTTCTGTCTGCTGAGCGGAACATCGGCGGTGTACGCACAATCGTCAACGGACGACGCGGTGGGCAAAACCGCCGAAGTGTCCAGCTTGCCGACCGTCAAGGTAACGGGCAATCGGGACAACTCGCGCGTCGGATCGGCTGACGGTTACGTGCCGATCACGGCCGTGACGGCGACCAAGACGGACACGCCGCTGATCGAGACGCCCCAATCGGTGTCGGTAGTGACGAGCGACCAGATGACCGCACAAGGTGCGCAGACGGTTGCTGAAGCGTTGCGCTACACCGCCAGCGTGTTGCCGGAAATCCGCGGCGCTTCGGCGGCCGGCGCGTCTTATCTGTTCAGCCGCGGCTTCTACCTCGAGCAGTATCTGGACGGCGCCCGGATGCCGAGCGATGTCAGCTTCGGCTACGCGATCCCGAGTTTCGACCCGTACGGGCTCGAGCGCATCGACATCGTGCACGGTCCGGCATCGGTCCTGTACGGTCAGGCCGCGCCCGGTGGCGTAGCGAACCTCGTCAGCAAGCAACCTACCGCCACGCCCATTCACGAAGTCTTCGTGACCACCGGCAGCCACAATCGCATGCAGGCGGGCGTCGATCTGGGTGGCCCGGTGACCACCGACGGCAAGCTCACGTACCGATTCACCGCCACCGGGCTCGACACGCGCACTCAGGTGGAAGGCACGCGGCAGAAGCGCATCTACATCGCGCCGGCCGTCACGTGGAAGCCGGATGAAAACACGACGCTGACGGTTCTGGCGAAGTACCAGCGTGATCCGGACGTCGGCTATTACAACTTCGTGCCCGCGGTTGGCAGCGTGCTGTTCAACCCGGCGGGCCAGATCTCGTCGCACACGAACGTGGGCGATCCTGACTTCGATCATCATTCGCGCACGCAGCTTTCGGTGGGCTACGAGTTTGAACATCGGTTCAATCCGACCTGGACGTTCCGCCAGAACACGCACTACACCTACGTGAAAGACGATCTCGCGAACGTGTTCCCGTACGGCTATGCCTCCGGTTCGAACACCACGCTGAACCGCTACACGTTCTTCAACAAGGAAAGCGCCAAGGTCTTCAGCATCGACAACCAGGCACAGGCCAAGCTGAATACCGGCCCGGTCTCGCACACCATGCTGTTCGGTTTCGACTTCCAGCGCGTGCTCTATGGTGAAGACGTGGGTGCCGCGTTCAACGCATCGTCGCTGAATGTATTCGACCCGGTCTACGGCAACAACACGATGCCGGCCGAGACCTCCTACGATCAGATTCGCCAGAAACAGTTTGGCGTCTACGCGCAAGACCAGATGGCGTGGGGCAAGTGGCGTTTCCTGATCGGCGCGCGCGAAGACTGGGTTTCAGCCGACGACAACAATCCCGTCACCGCCTCTTACGAAGCGCAATCGGCGCGTGCGTTCACGTGGCGCACCGGTCTTGTCTATCTGTTCGACAGCGGGATCGCGCCGTACGCGAGCTTCTCGAAGTCGTTCGACCCGCAGGTGGGACAGCTCTACGGCGGCGGCATGGCGAAGCCGACCACCGCGCAGCAGTATGAAGTAGGCGTCAAGTATCAGCCGCCTGGCTACAACAGCTTTATCACGGCGTCGTTGTTCAACCTGACCGAACACAACGTGCTGACCTCCGACCTCGACCACTCCGGCTACTACACGCAAGCCGGCGAAGTGCGCGCGCGCGGCCTGGAACTGGAAGGTCATGCGAGCCTGACGAACAACCTGGATCTGGTCGCGTCGTACACCTACCTGAACGACGTCACCACCGAATCGAACGACACGACGACGACCATCTCGGGCGATACGACGTCGCTTCAGAACAAGCGCGTGTGGGGCATCCCGCGCAACATCGCGTCCGCATGGCTCGACTACACCCTGCATGCAGGGCCGTTGCGCGGCCTGGGCTTCGGCGGTGGCGTCCGGTATCTCGGCTCCAGCTACGACGCGTCCAATTCGATCAAGGTGTCGTCGGTGACGCTGTTCGATGCGACTGTCCACTATGACACCGGTCTGCATTGGCTCTTCTCGCTGAACGCGAAGAACCTGTTCAACCGTCAATACGTCGCGTCCTGCTTCAGCTCGGCGACCTGCGCGTACGGCGATGGAGTGGAAGTCCTCGCCACCGCCCGCTACCGCTGGTAAGCAAAAAGGATAAGCGTGTTGAACGACATGACCCAGCAGCAACTCGAACAGCGACCAGCGAGCCTGGCACACCACGACACCGCCGGGCCGGCGCCCCGCGCGTTGTACCAGCTTGACGGCGCGTCGTTCGAAGCCGACGGCCGGGTCCTGTTACAACCGCTCACCCTCTCGTTGAACGCGGAACGCATGATCGCGCTGATCGGCCACAACGGCTCCGGCAAGAGCACCTTGCTCAAGCTGCTCGCGCGTCAACAGGCGCCCACGCGCGGCACGGTGCGCCTGAACGGCACCGGCGTCGCCGCGTGGCCCGCCCGCGACTTCGCGCGGCAGGTGGCCTACCTGCCGCAAAATCCGCCCACCGGCACCGGCATGACCGTGCGTGAGCTGGTCGCGCTGGGCCGCTATCCGTGGCATGGCGCGCTCGGCCGCCTGCGTGCGGCGGATCACGCAAAAATCGACGAGGCACTGCATCTCACCGACACGGCGCGCTTCGCGTCGCAACTGGCCGATCATCTGTCGGGTGGTGAACGGCAACGCGTCTGGCTTGCGATGCTGGTCGCGCAAGGCGCTTCGTGCCTGTTGCTCGACGAACCCACATCCGCACTCGACATCGCGCATCAGATCGACGTGCTGCGGCTTCTGCGCGAACTGACCGACAGCCACGCGTTGACGGTGGTCATCGTGTTGCACGACATCAATCTGGCCGCGCGCTTCTGCGACGAACTGATCGCATTGCATAGCGGCCGCCTGCTGACAAGCGGCACGCCCGAAGCGCTCATGCGCGCCGACGTGCTCGAATCGATTTACGGCATTCCAATGGATATCGTTGTGCATCCGCATAACGGTAGCCGGCTCGGCGTGGCACGCTGATATGCGACGCCGCGATTTTCTCCGTTCCGCCGCGTTGGCGTCCTTGCTCGGCACGCCGCTAGCCGGCGCGCGCGCGGCCGCGAACCTCACCACGCCCGCGCCGCGCCTCGTCGTGCTGGATTGGGGACTGGTCGAAACGCTGCTGGCACTCGGCATCACGCCCGTGGGTGTCGCCGAGACCGAGGCCTATAACGACAGCGTGGTCACCCCGCTCGTGCCGGCACACGTGCCCGATGTCGGGCTGCGTCTCGCGCCGAGCCTCGAACTTTTACAGCAACTCGCGCCCGATCTCATTCTTATCAATTCGAGCCAGGAATCACAGCGCGCGATGCTCGAGCGTATCGCGCCGGTGCGTGCGTTCGCCGTCTATACCGACACCGGCGCGCCCTATCGCCACTCGCAGGACGTCACGCTGCAACTGGCCGAACTGTGCGGCCGCACCGGCGCGGGCCACGCGCTGATCGACGCGACTGAGCGCGTGCTTGCCAGAAGCCGCGCGCAAATCGCAGCGCGGCGCGACCGGCTGCAAGGACCCGATCCACAGCGGCCGCTCTATCTGATCCGTTTTTTCGATGGCCGGCATATCGGCGTGTACGGCGCGCGTAGTCTGTTCCAGGACGTGATGGATGCGCTCGATGTCGCCAATGCCTGGCATGGTCCGACCGACTATTGGGGTATCGGCGTGGCCGGGCTCGAGAAACTCGCCGTATCGCCCACCGCGGACGTGCTCTATTTCGATCCGCTGCCGAACGGCGTCGCTCGCACATTGAGCTCGAATCGCCTGTGGCACGCGCTGCCCGCGGTTGCTGCGGGACGTGTCGCCACGCTGCCGCCGTTCTGGGGCTTCGGCATGCTGCCCTCGGCCGCGCGCTTTGCCGAGGCGCTGACCGCTACGCTCACACGCGCCCCGGCAACCGACGCCGCGGTGGCAACGCAGGCACGCCTATGAATATCGCCCGCACACACGCACCGCATCTCGTGACACGTCCGTGGCTGCCCGCCGCGCTGACTTTGCTCGTGCTCGCCGCAGCCGTTGCGCTAAGCATCGACAGTCTATCTGCGATTCTGCCGCCGTCGCTGTGGTGGCACGCGCTGTGGTCGCCGGATACGCACGACATCCACCAGATCATCGCCCACGATAGCTGGCTGCCGCGTCTCGTGGTCAGCTGGTTGTGCGGCGCCATTCTCGGACTCGCCGGCACGGTCTTCCAGCAGGTATTGCGCAATCCGCTCGCCGAGCCGATGACGCTCGGCGTCTCGGCCGGCGCGCAACTCGCGTTGACGGTCGCCACACTATGGGCGCCCGCGCTGCTCGGCGGCGCCGGCCAGTGGGTCGCGCTCGGTGGCGCGCTGATTACTGCAGCGATCGTGTTCGGCCTGTCCTGGCGCAGCGGGCTCGCGCCGGTCACGGTCGCGGTCGCGGGACTCGTCGTTACGTTGTATTGCGGATCGATCGGCGTCGCGCTCCAGTTGTTTTACGCACCGTATCTGCAGAGCTTGTTCATCTGGGGCGGCGGCTCGCTCATCCAGCAGGACTGGAGCAACGTGACGATGCTCGCATCGCGTCTCGCGATCGGCGGCGGGATCGCGTTCCTGCTGCTACGGCCCATGACGCTCTTCGGTCTCGACGACGCCAATGCCCGCAGTCTCGGTCTGTCGCTGCGCCGCATGCGGCTCGTCGCGCTGGCGCTCGCGGTGGCGCTGAGCGCGGCCGTAGTCAGTGCGGTCGGGGTCATCGGCTTTGTCGGATTGGCCGCGCCCGCGCTCGCACAGATGGCGGGCGCGCGCCGCCTGTCGCAGCGTCTGGTGATCGCGCCGTTGTGCGGTGCGCTGATTCTGTGGCTCACGGATCAAGCGGTGCAACAGTTGTCCGGCGCGATGGGCGATCTGATTCCGACCGGCGCGGCGACCGCGTTGTTCGGCGCACCGTTGATGCTGATGCTGCTCGCCCGGATGCATCGGGCCACGCGGCTGCCGGCCAGCAGCGAAGACATCGCCCGCAGTCATTCAGTGCCCCCTGCTTCGCTGCGGCGGCGTTTCTTTGGCATCGCACTGCTCATGCTCGTCGTCTCCGCGCTCGCGCTGGATTTCGGCCACGGCCCACATGGCTGGCATTTCAGCAGCCTCGACGAGTTCTCGCGCGTGGCCATCTGGCGCGTCCCGCGCGCAGCCGCCGCGCTTGCCGCCGGCGCCATGCTCGCGGTAGCCGGCACGCTGATGCAACGGGTGACCGGCAATCCGCTCGCCAGCCCCGAGGTGCTCGGCGTGAGCGCCGGCGCGGCACTCGGTCTGATCGCGCTGGTGATCGGATGGAATGACGCGGGACACATCGAGCGTATCGCAGCGAGCACAGCAGGCGCCTTGAGCGCCCTGCTCGCGATCCTCTGGTTTTCGCAGCGCTCGCGCTTCGCACCCGATCGCGTGCTGCTGGCGGGCATTGCCATCGGCGCCTTGTTCCAGGCGGTGGTCGCGGTCGCGATCGCGAGTGGCGGCGAGCGAGCGGCGACGCTGCTGCAATGGCTCGCCGGCTCCACCTACACGATCACCCCAATCGACGCGGCGCTCGCACTCGTTCTGTGCGTCGTCCTGTGCGCGTTGACGCCGCTGTGTAACCGCTGGCTGCAGATCCTGCCGCTTGGCGAAGCATCGGCGCGCGCGCTCGGCGTATCGACGCGCGGCGCCCGCTTTACGCTGCTATGTCTGATCGCGCTGCTGACGG
This sequence comes from Paraburkholderia sp. SECH2, assembly GCF_030464795.1. Taxonomy (NCBI): domain Bacteria; kingdom Pseudomonadati; phylum Pseudomonadota; class Betaproteobacteria; order Burkholderiales; family Burkholderiaceae; genus Paraburkholderia; species Paraburkholderia sp. SECH2. The sequence goes on along the minus strand of NZ_JALPRH010000006.1, from coordinate 295,619 downwards.
CTGCCGCCACGCTGGTCGTCGGTCCGCTGTCTTTCGTCGGCTTGACCGCGCCGCATTTCGCGCGTCTTCTCGGCGCGCGCCGGCCCTTGCAGCAGGTGCTGCTGGCCGCGCCGATCGGCGCGCTGACGATCGTCACGGCCGACTGGCTCGGCCGTGCGCTGCTGATGCCGCGCGAGCTGCCGGCGGGCCTTGTCGCGACCTTGATCGGCGCACCTTATCTGATGTGGCTGCTCGGCCGGCGCCGCTAAAGCACGCCTGCACGACCCACCATTCAGTCTTTTTGCACTAGAACTTTAGATATTCCAGGAGAACACGATGCTTGCGGAACTGCTCAGATTGCTTAAGCGACTCTGGCCGATTACCGTACTCGCCACGACCATGGGCGCCGCGAGCGGCATCGCCACCGCCGCCCTGCTGGCAGTCACGAATCGCACGCTGCATGACGGCGCCGCGGCCTTGCCAACCTTGCTGTGGAGCTTCGCCGGACTGTGCGTGCTGGCGCTTGCAGGCGAAGTCATCTCGGACATCGGCAACAACCTCGTCGGCCAGCGCGTCATCGCGATGCTGCGCAAGAATCTGTGCGAAAAGATCATGGCCGCGCCGATCGGTCAGATCGAACAGTTTCGCAGCCATCGGCTGATCACCGCACTGAATCAGGACATCGATACGATCAGTTCGTTTTCGTTCATGTTCTCGAGCCTCGCCATCGCCACCGCGACGATCGTCGGCTGTCTCGGTTATCTGTTTGTGCTGTCACCCATGTTGCTGGTCATCGCGCTCGTCGCCATCGCTCTCGGCTCGATCGTGCAAACGTTGGCGCGGCGCGTGGGGATTCGCCGTTTCGGCGCGGCGCGCGAAGCCGAAGATCGCCTGCAGAAACACTATCGCTCGATCACTGAAGGCGCCAAGGAACTGCGTCTGAACGGCCAGCGCCGCAGCTTCGTCTTCGAGCACGAACTGTCCGGCACCATCGAGGCGATCTTCCGGCTGCGCGTGCGCGCCGCCAATGTCTTCGTCAGCGCGAATGCATTCGGTTCGCTGCTGTTCTTTATCGTGGTCGGTCTGATGCTGACGTTGCAGACGTGGTCGCCGGGCGCGGACCGCACGATCATCACCGGCTTCGTGCTGGTTCTGTTGTATATGAAAGGGCCGATCCAGGAGATCGTCGGCGCGCTGCCGTCGATCGGCCGCGCACAAGTTGCATTTCAGCGCATCGCCGAACTCTCCGCCCGGTTTTCGACCCGCGAGCCGTCGCTCGTCGCCGGCCACAAAACCGGCTCGCCCGAGCGTCTCGCCGATGTGTTCGATACGATCGCGCTTGCCGGTGCCCACTATCGCTTCGCCCGGCCGCAGGACGAACGCGATGCCCCCGCCGCGGATAGCGGCACAAGCGATACAGACAGCGCGGGCAGCGGCTTCGAACTCGGGCCGCTCAGCCTCACGATCGAACGCGGCGAGACGCTTTTTATCGTCGGTGAGAACGGTTGCGGCAAAACCACGCTGATCAAGCTTCTGCTCGGACTGTATCAGCCTGACGCAGGACAGTTGCTGCTCAACGGCGAAGCGGTGCGCGACGAACATCTCGACGACTACCGCCAGCTTTTCTCGGCGGTGTTCTCCGACTATTACCTGTTCGACACGCTGATTCCCGGCGAAGCCGCCCTCACCGCCGAAGCACAAAAATATCTCGAACGGCTCGAGATTGCCCACAAGGTCTCGGTACGCGACGGCGCGTTCACGACCACCGATCTGTCGACCGGGCAGCGCAAGCGGCTCGCTCTCGTGCACGCCTATCTCGAACGCCGCCCGGTGATGGTGCTCGACGAATGGGCCGCCGACCAGGACCCGACTTTCCGGCGCATCTTCTACACCGAAATCCTCCCGGACCTGAAACGCCAGGGCAAGACCCTGATTGTGATTTCGCACGACGATCGCTATTTCAGCGCTGCCGACCGCTACATCCGGCTTGAAGAAGGCCGCATTGTCGAAGAGGTTCGGCCCGTGCGCGTGCCGGCAGCTTCGCAGGTTGCGGCCAGTGCCTCATGATGCGGCGCCGCGGCCGCGTTCCCGTCACCGATAACAGCCTGTCTGTGAAGATCTCATGCCTCTGACCGTTTTTCTGAGCCGTTGCAGCCGTTTTGCCCGTCTGCTGACCGCCTTGCCCGTCGCCCTCGGCTTGCAAAGCTGTGTCGCCCCGAGCGCCGATCAGGCCGCGCTCACGGGCCCCTATCAGGTCGAGATCCGTCGCACGGCGCTCGGCATTCCACATCTGAAAGCCGACGACTGGGGCAGCCTCGGCTACGGCTATGGCTACGTGCAGGCGCAGGATAACCTGTGCACGATGGCAGACGGATTCGTCACCTATCGTGGCGAACGCTCGCGCTACTTCGGCGCCGATGCGCGCCCGACTACCGACGCTACCTTCGGACAGCCAACCAATCTCGACGCGGATTTCTTCTTCCGTTTTGTCGACGACGATGCAGCAATCGCGCGTTATCGCAAGAACCAGACTGCCGATATGCGATCGCTGATCGACGGCTTCGTCGCGGGCTACAACCGGTATGTCGGCGATCTTGCGCATGGCGATTTTCCCGGGGCGAACGCGGCATGCCGTGCCGCACCCTGGGCCGGCAAGATCAACGTGGCGGATGTTTACCGGCGCCTCTATGCTGCGAACCTCGCGGGCGGCGAAACCCGCTTCGTCGCAGCGATCGCGACGGCACAGCCGCCCGTGTCCGCTCCGCCGTCGCAGCAGGGCGCGTTGCACGAGCACGGGCTCACGTCCCCCGCAGCCACGCTCGCCGCAAACGCGCCCCTCGCGGACTTCGGCGGCCATGCCGGCATCGGCAGCAACGGCCTTGCGTTCGGAGCGGACGCCACTCGCGGCGGCAGCGCGATGCTGCTCGGCAACCCACACTGGTTCTGGAACGGTCCCGACCGTTTTTACCAGGCGCAACTCACCATTCCCGGCAAGCTCGATGTGAGCGGTGTGTCCTTTCTCGGCGTGCCGTTGATTGTGATGGGCTTCAACCAGAATGTCGCGTGGACGCATACGGTCTCCACCGCCAGGCGCTTCGGCCTGTTCAAGCTGAATCTTGTAGCGGGCTCGCCGACCACATACGAGGTCGACGGCAAAGCCGAGGCGATGACGCCCACGCGCGTGAGCGTCGACGTGCGCGCCGCGGACGGTTCGCTTCATGCCGTTTCGCGCACGCTGTATCGCTCGCGCTTCGGGCCGCTCGTCAATCTCGGCGCGATGTCGCCGGCACTCGCATGGAACGCACAGCAGGCGTTCGCGTTGCGCGACATCAACGCGGACAATTTCCGCGTCTTCGAAAACTTCCTCGAATGGGACCAGGCGGCTTCGCTCGACGACTTCATCCGCATCCAGAAGAAGAACGCGGCGGTGCCGTGGGTGAATACGCTCGCCATTGGTCGCGGCGACCCGCGCGTGTGGTATGCGGACATCGGCGCGGTACCGAACGTGCCCGACGAGCTTGCGCAGCGTTGCACGCCGCCCGTGGGTAAAGCGCTCGCCCACTCGATGCCGGGCGTGCCGTTCCTCGACGGTTCACGCAGCGATTGCGACTGGCGTGTCGAAAGCGGCTCGGTTCAGCGCGGCGCATTGCCGGTCGCACAGATGCCGAGCCTGTTGAGGCGTGACTACGCGGGCAATTTCAACGGCAGTTACTGGCTCAGCAACCCCGCCGCGCCGTTGACCGGATTTGCTCAGGTGGTCGGCGCAACGGGTGGCCAGCAATCGCTGCGCACCCGTCTCGGCCACGCGATCGCCGCACAGTTGCAAAGCAATCCGGCCGGCGTCTCCGCCGACGCGCTCAGCCGCGCCGCGCTGGACAGCCGTTCGATGTCGGCCATCCTCTTCAAGCAACCTGCGCTCGATCGTTTGTGCAACGGCGGCCAGCCGGCCGGCGTGAATTCCGGAGAACTGCGCAAGGCCTGCAGCGTACTCGCCGCGTGGGACAACACCGCCTCGGCCAATGCGGTCGGCGCGACGCTCTGGGACGAATGGTGGCGGCGTCTGCTATTGATTCCGCCCACGCAACTGTACGCCGTGCCGTTCGACCCCGCCCAGCCGCTGACCACGCCCGCGGGTATCGCGGCCGACCCCGCCAGACTCGCCGCCTCCCTGCACGACGCCATGGCCGCGCTCGAGAAAGCCGGCATCGCGATCGATGCACCGCGCAGCGCAGCGCTCTACGTGCAACGCAACGACGAACGCATCGCCCTGTTCGGTGGCTGCGACGCGGGCGGCTACTTCACGGCCGCATGCGCGGCGCACCCGTTCGACTCCCGTGCCTATTCGATGAACGTCAATCCGAACGGCAACAGCTACCTGCAGATCGTGTCGTTCGCCGGGGATGACGTGCTTGCGCAGACGCTCATCGCGTCGTCGGAATCCGATGATCCCGCCTCGCCTCGTTTCGCGGACGGTACGCGCAGTTACGCCGCGCAACGCTGGCTGACTATTCCGTTTTCCGAAACGTCGATCGCCCGCGATCCTGCGCTGACCCGTCGTACGTTGAGCTCGTCGGACGCACAAACGCGATGAACGCCAAACTGGCATGGAGGAGCTGAGCATGCCCATTCAACTCGCCCAATCCCTCCCTGTCCGGGCGTACGGCACGCCGTACGACGGTTCCTCCGACGCCATGCCCGATCCCTGCGAGATCACATTTTCCGCGCATCGGATGACGCGGCAGTATCCGTCCTGGATCGATGTGCCGCGCCCGGGTGAACTGCATCTGTGGCGCTTCCGGGCTGGATGGCTGCCGGTCTCGATCCAGGAAGGCGACCGATGGCTTTCGGAGACCGAGCGTGGGCGCGCGAGGCTGAATCCAAACTCCGCACTGCGCAAACGTTTCGTTGCCGCACGCGTGGTGCTGCGCTGGATCGTGGCGAATCTGCTGGACCTGGCCCCGCACGAGGTGAAATTCATCGATGACCATGCCGAGCAACCGGGCGTTCAACTTCCCCCCGACAGCCACCCGGTTGCGATCGACATCGCATACGGCGGAATCTGGATCGTGATCGGCATCGCTTCGGGCGCGCTCGGCCTCGGCGTCGCGATGCCTACGCCAGGAAACGAGACGGCCATACCAGGCGAGGCCCGTGCGAGCATCTGGCCGACTGGGGTGCCGGATCGGCACGCGGACCGATTCCGCTACGCGGACGAGGCTCTTCAGTCCGCGCGCTACAGCAGCCTGTCGAACGCTTTAAAGCGGCCATCCATCGATATCGAACCGCTGACCCTCCGCGCCAATGCCACGGCAACCTTCGTCGATCTGCCGGCGGCTGGACGCTGGCATGTTGTCGATGTACCGATGCCCGGCAAAATTCGCGCTGCGGTTTCAATTGCGCACCCAGTCAAATCGATTCAGGCATTCGGGTGGCCGAAAAGCTGACACGGCGCCCGCGCATATCGTGCCCCACCGCGTCTCTCCCGGTCGCGGTGCCGGGCAGAGCGGCGGATTTGTCGTTCAGTCAGTTGTCCCACGACGTACCCCAAAACAGGAAATCAACGCGACCCAGTTCAGGGGACGAGTTTGAGCACGTGCAAATTGTGGAACATGTCGGAACAGGGCGGAATGCTACCACCCCGGAAAAAGATAAAGCCCTGACTTATCAGGGCTTTTCGGACTTCAGTGGCTGTCTGCGGCACATCAAATTTGATTTGATGGTGGAGGTAAGCGGGATCGAACCGCTGACCTCTTGCATGCCATGCAAGCGCTCTCCCAGCTGAGCTATACCCCCTTGCAGAACAGAAACGAGATTTTAGAGGCCAATTTGCGCTTTGTAAATACCCTTTGCGCAATTGCATGCGACTTTTTTCGCAAGTCGCATGCAAACCCTCTTTATGCAAACGCGAACGCGCTTAAGCCAACGCTTTTTCGATACGGCTCACGACAACATCGCGGCCGAACAGCATCAACACGCTATCGATCGAAGGCGTATGCGTGGTACCCGCCACCAGCAGACGCACCGGCATGGCCAGTTGCGGCATCTTCAGCTTGTGCGCGCCGAGCGTGGCCTTCAACGCCGCAGCGATCGCTTCCTTGGTCCACTCGACCGTTTTGAGCGAAGCGGCCAGATCGGCAAGCGCCGGACGCACCACATCCGTGACGTGCTGCGCGAGCGCCTCGGCGTCAGGCGCCGGCGTGCGATAGAACATCGCCGCGTTTTCGGCGATTTCCTTCACCGTCGATGCACGGTCCTTCAGCAAGCCCACCACCGACGTCAGATCGGCGCCTTGCGCAATGGCGGCTTCGTCGATATCCAACCCGGCAAAGAAAGGCTTGGCGAGCTCGGCAAGGCGCGCGTTGTCCGCTTCCTTGATGTAGTGCGCGTTGAGCCAGTTCAGCTTGTCGTGGTCGTACTGAGCCGGCGACTTGCCCAGATGCTCCAGATCGAACCATTCGACGAATTGTTCACGCGTGAAGATTTCCGCGTCGCCGTGCGACCAGCCCAGACGCGCCAGGTAGTTGACCACCGCTTCCGGCAGAAAGCCGGCGTCGCGATAACCCATCACGCTCATTGCGCCGTGACGCTTGCTCATCTTCTCGCCCTGCTCGTTCAGCACGGTCGGCAAGTGCGCGTAGACCGGCGGCTCGGCGCCGAGCGCACGCAGAATGTTGATCTGACGTGGCGTGTTGTTCACGTGGTCGTCACCGCGAATCACGTGCGTGATGCGCATGTCCAGATCGTCCACCACCACGCAGAAGTTGTAGGTCGGCGTGCCGTCCGGGCGCGCGATCACGAGGTCGTCGAGTTCTTCATTCGAGATCTCGATACGGCCTTTCACAGCGTCGTCCCATGCGACTACACCAGAGAGCGGATTGCGAAAGCGCAGCACGGGCTGCACGCCGGCTGGCGGCTCCGGCAAGACCTTGCCGGGTTCCGGACGCCACGTGCCGTCATAGCGCGGCTTTTCGCCGGCCTCGCGTTGGCGTTCGCGCAGTGCGTCCAGCTCTTCCGTCGACATGTAGCACGGGTACACGAGCCCCTCGCCTTGCATCTGCTTGAGCACTTCGCGATAACGGTCCATGCGCTGCATCTGGTAGAACGGGCCTTCGTCGATATCGAGGCCGAGCCATTCCATCCCTTCGAGAATGGCGTCGACCGCTTCGGTACTGGAACGCTCGACGTCGGTGTCCTCGATCCGCAGCACGAAGGTCCCTTTCATCTTGCGCGCGAACGCCCACGGATAAAGCGCGGAGCGAATGTTGCCGAGGTGGATGAAGCCGGTGGGACTCGGTGCGAAACGGGTACGGACGGAGGTGGTCATTAGCGGTTACTCGGAAGACAGGCGCCGGCGCCGTGGCGAACATGGCCAGTGAAGCGCGGCAGCGGACCGCGTCCATGCAGCAGAAAGCTGCCTTGCACGGACACGAAGGAAATAAATTCAAGAGCCGAATTATACCTTCCGAACACGCGGTGCCTGCCCTCGTCCGAATGGCCAGCGGCAGCACACAAGACGCGCGGGAAGCTCACCTCGGGAGGACTGAGCGTTTCCTCTGCAACGTTTCATTACCGGAGCGACGCGTGCCCGGAGCTTTAATTTATGATGTGCGCGCGCTGCGGGTGGGGATAGAACCACGGCGCATGGAATCGCCACCGGCCATTCCGTCCGTTTGACTATCCGCCTGATCGCGGCACCGGTTGCGCCGATCGCGCCGCCCCTGCCGTTGCTGGAGAACCCGTTGAAACCGTCATCCCCTCGCCTTGCCCGTCGCAACTTCTCATTGGCGGCCGCCTCCGCGGTCCTCGCCGCCTGTACCACGACCGGCGGCAGCAAGACCGATAGCACGCCGGTCGCCACCACACCCACCGTCAACCCGCCACCGCTCGACAAACCGCAGCGGCCGATCCGGGTCGGGCTCGCGCTAGGCGGCGGCGCCGCGCGCGGCTTCGCGCACATCGGCGTGATCAAGGCACTCGAGGCACGCAATATCCAGGTCGACCTCGTGGCCGGCACGAGCGCCGGTTCGGTGGTGGGTGCGCTATACGCCTCGGGGATGAACGGCTTTGCACTGAACAAGCTCGCGCTGACCATGGACGAAGCGTCGATCAGCGACTGGGCGATGCCGTTTCGCACGCGCGGCTTTCTGCAAGGCGTCGCGCTGCAGAACTACCTGAATACGACGCTCAACAACCGTCCGATCGAGAAGATGGCCAAGCCGCTCGGCGTGGTCGCCACCGATCTGAAGACCGGCCAGCCGATCCTGTTCCAGCGCGGCAACACCGGCATTGCGGTGCGCGCGTCATGCAGCGTGCCGTCGATTTTCGAGCCGGTGAAGATCGGCGGTCACGAGTATGTGGACGGCGGCCTGGTGAGTCCGGTGCCCGCCTCGTTCGCGCGAAAGATGGGCGCGGATTTTGTGATTGCCGTGGACATTTCGCAGCGCCCGGAAAGCGGCCTTACAGCCAGCTCGTTCGACGTGCTGATGCAGACTTTCACGATCATGGGCCAGACGATCAAGGCCTATGAACTCGACAAGTACGCCGACATTGTGATCCGCCCGAATCTGGCCGCGATGAGCGGCAGTGATTTCTCGCAGCGCAACGCAGCGATCCTGGCCGGCGAGGAAGCCGTAGCGAAGATGATGCCCGAGTTGCAACGCAAGATGGCCGCAAGCCGCGCCGCGGTGTAACCCGGCAGGATCGAGCCGGTTATACCGGCCGGGGCGCGGAAGATTCCGTGCCACATAGGTCAGCGCCCAAAACGCAAAAAGCCTGCTTCGTTCGAAGCAGGCTTTTTTGTCGCACCAGAACCGCTGGCGCGAACTGAATCAGTTACTGATTACCGCCGATCGACGCATTCACGCGCTTGCGCAGATCTTCGCCTTCCTGATAGGAGGTCTCGATCCGGCGTGCACCAGTAAAGCGCTTTTCCCAATACCCGCTATCCATATCGTCGACGCGGATCGTGCTGCCCGTGGAAGGCGAATGCACGAACTTGTTGTCGCCGATGTAGATGCCAACGTGCGAGAACGTGCGGCGCATCGTATTGAAGAACACCAGATCGCCCGGCTTCAGGTCGCTGACGCGAACTTTTTCGCCGACGCGGCTCATTTCCTCGGCTCGGCGCGGCAGCGCCATACCGAGCGTGTCCTGGAACACGTAGCGAACGAAGCCGCTGCAATCGAGTCCCGAATCGGGCGTATTACCACCCCAACGGTAGCGAACGCCGATCATGTTCAGCGCGCCGACCACCACGTCGCCTGCTTTGCCGGCCATGCCGGACAGGAACGATTTGGCGCCGCCGTCGCTGTCAGGAGCGGCCGATTGCGAATTGAGGGGGGACAAAGAATTCGACCCGCTGGGGGTCGAATATGAGGCATTCTGATTAAAACTGCTTACTTCGTCGGCGAACGCGCCGGGAGCTGCTGCCATCAAGACGCCAATGAACATCCCGGCGACGACGCGCGTGCAAGCCTGGGTTAGGTTTCTGTGCTGCATTGGTCGGTATTTTTTGCCTAAAAATCAGTGGGCTACGGAAAAAAGTTTGGTCGATACTAGCCAGTAAGTATTCACGTGTCAAAACAAATAGAAAAATACAATCGAGACACGCACCCAATTGGTGAAAGAGTGCAAAATCAGTGGTCCAGCGCCGCTTTCAGCAGCTTTCGGGTGTAAGGGTGCGCCGGTGTCGCAAAAATCTGCTCAACGTCGCCGCTTTCAACGATCGATCCGTTTTGCATGACCGCTACGCGATGCGCCATCGCCCCGATTACGGCCAGATCGTGACTGATGAAAACGAAGCCGAGGTTGTACTTCTGTTGCAACCCGGCGAGCAGTTTCAGCACCTGCTGCTGGATCGACACGTCGAGCGCGCTGGTCGGTTCGTCGAGGATCAGGATGCGCGGTTCCAGCACCAGAGCCCGCGCGATCGCAATCCGCTGACGCTGGCCGCCGGAGAACTCATGCGGATAGCGGTACAGCACCGTGCGGTCCAAACCGACTTCCCGCAGCACCGAGACCACCTTGTCGCGCCGCGCCTCCTGGCCCATTTGTGGCCGATGCAGCGCGAGCCCTTCGCCGACGATCCGCTCGATGGTTTGCCGCGGCGACAGCGAACTGAACGGGTCCTGAAAGACAACTTGCATATTCGAGCGTAAGGCGGTCTGTTCGGCGCCGCGATAGCTGCCGAGCGCCCTGCCCTGAAACTCGATCTCGCCATGCACCGTGCATTGCAGACCGAGCAGCGCCATTGCCAACGTCGATTTGCCCGAACCCGATTCGCCGACGATCCCCAATGTCTCGCCCTGGCGCACCGACACGTTCGCATCCGCAACCGCGCGAAAGTGGCCCGAGCGGAACCAGCCGCTAAAGCCTGGCAGCTTCGTTTTGAAATCGACTGAGACATCGCGCGCTTCGAGCAGAACCGGCGAGATCGGCAGCACCGGCACTACCGTGCGCTGCGGGCGGCTCGCCAGCAAGCGTTGCGTGTACGGGTGCTGAGGCGACTCGAACACCTGCTCGACCGATCCGCTTTCCACCAGTACGCCCTGCTCCATCACCGCGATGCGTTGCGCGAAATGGCGCACCAGATTCAGGTCATGCGTGATCAGCAGCACGGCCATGCCGCGCTTCTCGGCTTCGTCGCGTTGCAGTTCCAGCAGCAGCTCGACGATCTGCGCGCGGATGGTCACGTCGAGCGCTGTTGTCGGCTCATCGGCCAGCAACAGGCGTGGACGGCACGCGAGCGCCATCGCGATCATCGCGCGCTGCCGCTGACCGCCCGAGAGCTGATGCGGATAGCTGTTCACACGCTTGCCGGGCTCGGCAATGCCCGTGCGTCCCAACAACGCCACCGCGCGCTTGCGCGCCTCGTTCGCCGTGACGCCGTCGTGCACGACGATCGTCTCCGCAATCTGGTCACCGACCGTATAGAGCGGATTGAGAGCCGTCATCGGCTCCTGGAAGATCATCGCGATGTCCGAGCCGCGCATGCCGCGCATCTCACGCTCGCTTTTCGCAAGCAGATCCTGACCATCGAAACGGATTGACCCACTCACCTGCGCGTCGCTCAACAGACGCAGGATCGACAGCGCAGTCACGCTCTTGCCCGAGCCCGATTCACCAACCAGCGCGACCCGCTCGCCGCGTTGAATCGCGAGCGTCACGTCGCTCACCGCAACGGTGTCGCCGAAGGTCACGTGCAGATGATCGAGTTCCAGCAGCGGCGGCGTCACAGCCTGTTTTGCCTCGTTCTCTACCATGGCGCTCACTGGTTGCCTCCTGCGCGCATGGCATCGGAAATGCGCGTGTCCAGCGCGTTGCGCAGCGCGTCGCCCATGAACGTCAGCAGCAACAGCATCGCAACCAGCACACCAAACGTGGACAACGAGATCCACCACGCGTCGAGATTGGCTTTGCCTTGCGCGAGCAGTTCGCCGAGACTCGGGGTCGGCGACGGCACGCCGAGGCCGAGAAAGTCGAGGCTGGTGAGCGCGAGAATCGCGCCGCTCATGCGGAACGGCAGAAACGTGATCACCGGCGTCAGACTGTTAGGCAAGACGTGCCGCCACATGATCTGCCAGTTCGAGAGCCCCATCGCTCGAGCCGCACGCACATAGTCCTGATGGCGATTGCGCAGAAACTCCGCGCGGACGTAATCGGACAAACCGATCCAGCCGAACAGCGACAGCAGCACGATCAGCAGAATGAACCCCGGCTCGAAGATCGACGAGAAAATGATCAGCAGGTAAAGCTCCGGCATGGCGCTCCAGATTTCGATCAGACGCTGCCCGATGATGTCGATACGTCCTCCGAAGTAACCCTGCACGGCGCCCGCGGCAATCCCGAGCACGGTGCCGATCAAGGTCAGCACCAGCGCGAATTCCACCGACACGCGAAACCCGTACAGAAGACGCGCGAAGAGATCGCGGCCACGGTCGTCGGTGCCGAACCAGTTATCGCGCGACGGCGGCGCCGGGTTCGGCGCCTTCGAGAAGTAATTCAGCGTGTCGTAGTAGTACCGGTTCGGCGGATACACGGCGAAGTTGCCCGGCGTGTCGAAACGATGCTTGATATACGGATCGAGATAATCGGCGGGCGTCGGGAAGTCGCCGCCGAAAGTGGTCTCCGCATAGGTCTTGAACATCGGAAAATACAACTGCCCTTCGTAGCGCACTACGAGCGGCTTGTCGTTCGACCACAGCGGCCCGGCGAGGCTCGCTGCAAAAGCCACGACGAAGATGATCAGACTCCAGTAGCCAAGACGCTGCTGGCGAAAACGCTGCCAGACGCGGCGCGCGGGCGTGGGTGATACGAACGCGCGAGCCGGTTCGGTGCGCGCCGCCGCATCGGCTGAAAGACGGGCTCGATTCATCAGCGCTCCAGTTGTTCGAATTGGATGCGGGGATCGACCCACACGTAGCAGAGATCGGAAATCAGCTTGGTCGCAAGCCCGATCAGCGTGAACAGATACAGCGTGCCGAGCACGACCGGATAGTCGCGCCGCACCACCGATTCGTACGACAGCAGGCCGAGTCCGTCGAGCGAAAACAGTGTCTCGATCAGCAGGCTGCCGGTGAAGAATGCACCGATGAACGCCGCCGGGAAGCCGACGATCAACGGGAGCAACGCGTTACGAAACACATGCTTCCACAGCACGCGCTTTTCCGACAAACCTTTGGCGCGCGCGGTCAGCACGTATTGCTTGCGGATCTCGTCGAGGAAGGCGTTTTTCGTCAGCATCGTGACGACCGCGAAACTACCCACCACCGAGGCCGTGATCGGCAAAGTGATGTGCCACAGGTAGTCGACGATCTTGCCGCCAAAACTCAGTTGCGCCCAGTTGTCCGAAGTGAGATTGCGCAGCGGGAACAACTGCAGGAAGCTGCCGCCGCCAAATAGCACCAGCAGCAGCACGCCAAGCACAAAACCCGGAATCGCATAGCCGACCAGCACGACGAGGCTCGTTGCGATATCGAAGCGCGAACCGTTGCGCACCGCTTTGGCGATGCCCAACGGCACCGATATCAGATACGTCAGAAAGAACGTCCATAAGCCGATGCTGATCGACACCGGCAACTTCGAAACGATCAGCGACCACACGCTCTGGTGGCGGAAATAGCTTTGGCCAAGGTCGAACGTCGAGAAACGTTTGAGCATCAGGCCGTAGCGTTCGAGCGGCGGTTTGTCGAAGCCATACAGCACTTTCAGTTGCGCGATCTGCTGCGCGTCGACACCGGTATGCGTGCGCAGGCCGAACGGTGCGCCATTCTCCGCGCCTTTGCGCAGCTCGTGCTGCATCTGCTCGACCGGGCCACCCGGGACAAACTGGATCACGACGAAGGTCAGCGTCAGCACGCCGAGCAAGGTCGGGATCATCAACAACAGGCGTTTGAGGATGTAGCTCCACATGGCGTCGTTTCCGGTGCGAAGGCGGTGAATGAATGGACGCGTTCAGTGCGACTGTGTTTGCGGCTCTTGCGGCGGCTGCGGCTGTGCATACCACCACATCGACGTGATCCAGCCTTCCGCGCCATAGTACAGAGGCAGCGTTTTCGGCCACGCGAGACCGCGCTTGAACGCCACCCGGTGCGAAGCGCTGTACCACTGCGGAATCACATAGTAGCCATGCATCAGCACGCGGTCGAGCGCGTGTGTCGCGTCGATCAGCTGCTCGCGTGTCTGCGCATGCACGAGCGCGCCCAGGATCGCATCGACGGCCGGCGACTTCACCCCGATCACATTGTCCGAGCCGGGCGTGTCCGCAGCCTTGCTACCGAACCGGTCGATTTGCTCCGAACCGGGCACTTGCACATCCGCCATACGGATCGTGGTCGCATCGAAGTCGAATGCGTCGAGTCGCTTCTGATAGACCGCGAAGTCGGACGCTCGAAACGTCGCGGTGATGCCAAGTTTCTGCAGATTGCGGATGAGTGTCGCGACGATCGGCTCAAACTGCGCGGACGAGCCGGAATCGTCGAGAATCTCGAACTGGAATGGCTCGCCTTTGGCGTTACGCAAGGCGCCGTCGCGATAGGTCCACCCCGCCTGCTGCAACAACGCGCGCGCTTGCAGCAGATTGGCGCGCAACGAGCCTGGCGGATCGGTGTCAGGCTGCTTTGGCGGCAAACCGAATACGGCCGGATCAAGCTTGGCGCGCCACGGGTCGAGCAGCGCCAGTTCGCCCGGCGAAGGCGTGCCCTTCGCCTGCAATTCCGTATTGGCGAAGAAGCTGTCGATGCGCGTGTACTGATTGAAAAACAGTTGCCGGTTCAGCCACTGAAAGTCGAGCGCGAGATCGAGCGCCTTGCGCACGCGTACGTCCTGGAACAATGGCCGCCGTGTATTGAGCACGAAGCCTTGCATGCCAATGCCGTTGTGTTGCGGGAATTCGCGTTTGATCAACTCGCCGCTATCGAACTTCTTGCCGACGTCGCGCCGCACCCAATTGCGCGCGATATATTCGACCAGTGCGTCGTACTCGCCCGCCTTGAAGGCCTCGAGCCGCGCTGTGCTATCCGAATACAGCTTGTAGACGATCCGATCGAAGTTGTTCATGCCGACCCGCACCGGCAACGTCGCGCCCCAATAGTTCGGATCACGTCGGTAGGCAATCGTGCGACCGTTCTCATACTGATCGATCAGATAAGGGCCGCTGGCGATCGGCTTCTCGAACGCCAACTGGTCGAACGCGATCCGGCTGCCGTCCGGCTTCATCCCCCACTTGCGCGAGAACACCGGCATGCTGCCCGCCAACAGTGGCAACTCGCGATTGCGTTGATGAAACTCGAAGCGGATCGTACGCGGATCAACAACGACTGCTCGCGTGATCTCGCCAAAAATCGACGCGAATTGCGGCGCGGCCTGCGGGCTTTTCAGCGTGTCGAGAGAAAACTTGACGTCGTCCGCGGTGACGGGATCACCGTTCGAAAAGCGCGCGCGCGGGTTGATGTGAAAAGTGGCCGACAGGCCGTCGGGCGCGATCTTGATGTCGTCCGCGAGCAGGCCATAGGCGGACGCCACTTCGTCGCTGCTGCCGATGGTCAGGCTCTCGAACATCAGGTCGACGCCCGGTGCGGAGTTACCGCGCAGCGTGAACGGATTGAATTTATCGAAGCTGGTAAGCCGGCTCGGATTGGCCAGCACCAGCGTGCCACCCTTCGGCGCATCCGGGTTGACGTAATCGAAGTGCTTGAAATCCGCGGGGTATTTCGGCTCGCCGTATTGCGCGATCGCATAGACTGCCTGGGCCTCGGGCGCCGCGAGCAAACCGGCGAGGAGCGACACGCCGCACAGCGCGACAGCGCACGCCGAGCGCGAGGAGCGCGGCACAACCGGTAGACCGACACGCGATAGCCTGTGAATCACGCTGCACCAAAGTGCACGAGGCGTTTGAACCCATCGCGAGCCAGTTGTCATAGGGGCCTTGTTGGTCAGTAGGCAATTGCGGTGTGAGGGAATTCTACCCAATAAACCTGCGCAATCCGCACATCTCATCTACAAGACGTTTGAGTGCGTGGAGCACAGACCTCATTGGGAGAATCCATGAGCGTCCTCGCTGGCAAACGACTCCTGCTGACCGGCTTACTGTGTTGACTCGACGCTTTCGACTCAGCCCGCTGGTTTCGCGAACACAATAAAAAACCGCCCTTTTGGGGGCGGTTTTTTCAACGCGGCAACTGCGTCAACTGTGGCTTTTTGATGACTTAGTGCCAGCCACGATGATTGTCGTAGTGGTCACGGCCGTAATCGTAGCGGCCCGGGGGATGACGGCGATACCAGTCGTCGCGCGCCCAGTAGCGGCGGCCGTCCCAATAGCGGTCGCCGTGCCAGCCGATCACGATCGCCGGGCCGCCGTAGTACACAGGAGCCGGTTGATAGACGACGGGCGGCGGCGGGGGCGGCGGCGGTGCGTAGACCGGAGCCGGCGCCACGTAGACCGGCGCAGGAATGCCGATGTTGACACCAATGTTGAGCCCGCCGGCCATTGCAGCACCCGACGCAGCCAACCCGAGAACCCCGATCAGAAGTGGAACAAGACGTGCGGACTTCATCGATCACCCTTTTGAAGAATGTGTGTTGTTGGCCGAAATATAGCGCAAGGCAGCCGTCCGCGTATTTCAACTTTGTAATAACTGATGCACAACATCGCATGGGTGGCCGCTTCGTTACGTCTCGTTACACTGGACAAAGATTTGGTGAAAAAGTGGTGGCGGTGTAATCGAGCCGCGTTGCCGTTGTTCGGTTAGTCGCCCATCTGTTGGCAAGTTACTCGTCGTTTACCGCCTTCGCCGCTGCCGGGTAATTCTGGTCGCCGCATCCGCGCGTGCCTGGTCATCCGGTTGCCGCAGGCTTCACGATCCGCCTTGTGGCCTTAAAAATGGCGGCGCACTCAAATCAGTAGGATGTCGAAGCATTCTTGCGGCACGTAGTGGGCCCGGCCTAGCTGCAAAAACCGTCCACTCCATCCGGCTCAATCTCCCCTGCCTTCCCCCTCGCTCGCGCCGCCCCCCCCAGGCAATTCATATCGGATCGCAAGATAGCGTGGCGCTGCAAAGCGTCGCCTCTCGTCCAAGCGACCTCTTCACCTTTCCGCCTTTCCATCTCTCCGCCCCGATAGCCGCGACCCAACCGCACCCATTCGCATCGGCAGCCAAAACGAACATTGGATGTTCGAAGGAACATTTAGACAAAATCTACATGTCACCGGTCGTCCGACCTCATCACCTTCAAAGCACGGCACAAAAAAGCCTAATTCAATAGATATTTCAAGAAACTCAACCACTTAACCAATGGTTTTCCCTAGTATCCGATAGCTCTGCTAGTGATACGATGACTGACACTAAACGAAGATAAATGTTCGAATTCGCGCATGCCTGCCGTCCAGCGGCCAGTCAGCGGACACATTGGGTACGGAGACAGATTTTGAAAACAATCATTGGTTTGCGCTGGTGGATCATCGCGCTCGTGTGTGCCGGGACGATCGTCAACTATCTGTCGCGCAACGCCCTCGGTGTGATGGCGCCGCAGTTGACGCAGCTGTTGCACATGAGCACCAAGCAGTACTCGTACGTAGTCGGTGCGTTCCAGGTCGGCTATACGATCATGCAGCCGGTTTGCGGCCTGATCATCGATCTGATCG
Source organism: Paraburkholderia sp. SECH2 (assembly GCF_030464795.1). Lineage (NCBI taxonomy): Bacteria > Pseudomonadati > Pseudomonadota > Betaproteobacteria > Burkholderiales > Burkholderiaceae > Paraburkholderia > Paraburkholderia sp. SECH2. The sequence goes on along the minus strand of NZ_JALPRH010000006.1, from coordinate 278,500 downwards.
GATTGCGCCTCGGCTTTGCGCTGTTCGCCTGCCTCTGGTCGTTGACGGGCGTGTTGCACGGTTTCGCGACCGGCTGGCTATCGCTTGCGGCCTTGCGCGGCCTCATGGGGTTGACTGAGGCCGTCGCCATCCCGGCAGGCATGAAGGTAGTCGCCGAATGGTTTCCCAATCGCGAGAAATCCGTGGCGGTGGGCTACTTCAATGCGGGCACGTCGCTCGGCTCGCTGCTCGCCCCGCCGCTCGTCGTCTTCCTGTCGTTGAGATATGGCTGGCAAAGCGCGTTTGCGGTGACCGGTGCGCTCGGTTTCGTGTGGGCCGCCGCCTGGTATGTGCTGTATCGCTCGCCGGCCGATCACGCGCGCATTAGCGCGGCCGAGCGCGAGACGATCGTCAGCGGACAAACCCCGGGCGCACCGCAACGGCGCAGCATCCGCGAAGTCCTCCGCACGCGCCGCTTCTGGGCGATCGCACAAGCACGCTTCTTTGCGGAACCGGCGTGGCAAACGTTCAGCTTCTGGATTCCGCTTTACCTCGCGACGCAACGCCACATGGATCTGAAGCAGATCGCGCTGTTTGCGTGGCTGCCGTTCCTTGCCGCCGACCTCGGCGGCCTCTTCGGCGGCTACCTGTCGCCGTTCCTGATGAAGCATTTGCGCATCCCGCTGATCGGCTCGCGCATCGCAGGTGTCGTGCTCGGCGCTTTCATGATGCTCGGACCGGCCTGTATCGGCCTCGTCGCCTCGCCGTATCAGGCGATCGCGCTCTTCTGCGTGGGCGGCTTCGCGCATCAGATGATCTCAGCGCTCGTCAACACCTTGGCAGCCGACGTCTTCGACCCCAGCGAAGTCGGCACCGTCGCCGGATTTGCCGGGATGTCCGCGTGGATCGGCGGCCTGGGCTTTTCGCTGCTGGTCGGCGCGCTGGCCGATACGATCGGCTACACGCCGCTCTTCGGCGCCCTCGGCGCGTTCGATCTGATCGGCGCCACGCTGCTGATCATTCTGATGCGCGGCGTCAAACGCGACGCACGTCCGCATCAAGTCGACAACAACGCCAGCCCTGCTGCGTGACCTCACTCGAAGACCCATCATGCGTTCACTGACGAATCTGAAGCACCCGCCGCTTTTTTCACTGTCGTCCCATACCGGCAACCACGTCGTTCTTGCGACACAGGAAAACTGCCGGATCGAACTGTTCGTTCTCGCCGACGACATCATCCGCGTACTCGTGCTGCCGGACGGCGAAACGCACGGTCCGCGGACCTGGTCCATAGCGCCAGGCACTGACGACGTTCCGCTCGAAGGACGCGATCGCCGTGACATGAGCGGCTTCCCCCCGCCACCGTTCACACTTTCAAGCGACGCCGGGCACGTCGTGATCGAAACGGCCTGCATCCGTTTGACGGTCGCGCTGGATGGCGGATTCTGCGCATGGGACGTCCTGCACGATTCGACCTGGCATCGCGTGATGAGCGATCGGAAGACGCAGGCGTATAACTTCGGCTGGTGGGACGAGCGCGTGTACCACTACATCGAGCGTCGCAAGGACGAAATGTATGTGGGTCTCGGCGAGCGCGCCGGATCGCTGAATCGCGCGGACCAGTCCTACGAAATGCGCAACATCGACGCGATGGGTTATAGCGCGCGCACGACCGATCCGCTCTACAAGCACATCCCCTTTTACGTGACGTGGCAGCCGGAAAGCGCCACAGGATTCGGCCTGTTCTACGACACGCTTGCCGACTGCCGCTTCGATATGGGCCGCGAGCTCGACAACTATCACGGGCACTACCGGCATTTTGTTGCCGAACATGGCGATCTCGACTACTACTTCATCGCATCGGCGGGCACGCCCTTGCACGCGGTGCGCCGCTTTACGTGGCTGACCGGGCGTCCGGCCTGGATGCCGAAATGGGGACTCGGCTACTCCGGCTCGACGATGAGCTATACCGACGCACCCGACGCGCAGCAGCGCATGGGCGAATTCATCGAACGGTGCAGCGAGCACGACGTGCTGTGCGATTCGTTCCATCTGTCCTCGGGCTATACCTCGATCGGTCCGAAGCGCTACGTGTTCAACTGGAACCACGAGAAGTTTCCGGACATCGACGGCTTCGTGCGGGGCTATCTCGAGCACGGCGTGCGTCTGTGCGCGAACATCAAGCCGTGCCTGTTGCAGGACCACCCAGCATTCGACGAAGTGGCGCGCGCCGGTTTGCTGATCGCATCGAGTGACGGCGATCCGGCGTGGGTGCAGTTCTGGGACGAAGTCGGCGCGTATCTGGACTTCACGAATCCTGCCACCATCGACTGGTGGAAGGCGCGCGTGAAAGACAGCCTGTTGAAACACGGTATCGCCGCCACCTGGAACGACAACAACGAATTCGAAATCTGGTCGCCAGACGCGATTGCCCAAGGCTTCGGCCAGCCGTATCCCGCGCGCGAGGCGAAGGTGCTGCAAACGCAGTTGATGATGCGCGCGTCGCACGATGCACAGCGCGAATACGCGCCGGACCGTCGGCCATTCCTCGTGTCCCGCTCGGGCGGCGTGGGCATGCAACGCTATGTGCAAACCTGGTCCGGCGACAACTACACCTCGTGGGAAACGCTGCGTTTCAATCTGAAAATGGGCCTCGGGCTCGCCATGTCCGGCGTGTCGAACAGCGGCCACGATATCGGCGGATTCTCGGGTCCAGCGCCCGGTCCGGAGTTGTTCGTCCGCTGGGTCGCCTTCGGCATCTTCCTGCCGCGCTTCAGCATTCATTCGTGGAACGACGACGGCACGGTCAATGAGCCGTGGATGCATCCCGAAGTCACGCAGCAGGTGGCGGATCTAATCAAACTGCGCTACCGGCTGATTCCCTACCTGTACGAGTTGCTATGGCAATCGCACAGCGCGTACGAGCCGATACTGCGTCCCATGTTCGCGGAGTTTCCGCACGATCCGCGCTGCCTCGCGGATGGCGACGACATGATGCTGGGCTCGTCGATGCTGGTTGCACCGGTGGTCGAAGCGGGCCAGTGGACGCGCGGCGTCTATCTGCCTGCCGGTGCACGTTGGGCGTCGTACTGGAGCGGCGAGGTGTTCGAAGGCGGTCAGACGGTGACCCTGCCTGCCCCATTCGAACAGCCAGTGACCTTGCTGCGTGAAGGCAACGTGATTCCGCTGAACATCGCTGAACAACACTTCGGCCGTCCCGCCGAGGAACGTGCGTTCATCGCCGTGCCGCATGCCGGCGCAGGCATCGCTCACGGCAACTGCGTCGAAGACGACGGCGAAAGCGAAGCGTGGCGCACAGGCGCGCAAGGCCGCTGGCACGTCACGATTACAAGCGATGCGAGCACGCTGCGCATTTCAATCGTGCGGGAAGGCTGGGTCCAGCAACCGCAGCAGGAAGTTCGACTGCTCGTGCCCAAGGACGAAACACGCACGGCCGTCTGCAACGACGGCGCGCTGGTGGCCGACCACACCGCCGACGGCTGGCGATGCCTGACGATCGCCATCGCCCACTGACACAGCATGCATCACCTACCTGAAGACCAACGATTCCCTATCCAATCCGGAGACCCGCTCATGAACTCATTGAAGCACGCGCGTACACGCGCACTCGTCCTCTCGTGCCTGCCGTTTGCGGGCGTCGTGCTGTCAAGCGGCGCGTCGGCGCAAAGCAGCGTGACGCTGTACGGCGTCGTCGACAACGCGTTCACCTATGTCAGCAACCAGAAGGGACACTCCAACTTCTACATGAGCCAGGGCAACCTGCAGGCGAGCAAGTTCGGCCTGCTCGGTGCAGAAGACATCGGCGGCGGCACGAAGGTGATTTTCAGGCTGGAAAGCGGCTTTAACTCACTGACCGGCGCGCAAAGCAGCGCGGGCTTCATTTTCAACCGGCAAGCGTATGTCGGGCTCAACAACGACAGGTACGGAACGGTGACACTCGGCCGCCAGTACACGCCCTACTTCCAGATGGTCGGCGCACTCGGGCCGACGGGCGTATTGACGGGCGCAACCGGCGCGCATCCGGGCGACCTCGACGCGCTCGACACCACACTGCGCCTCAACAATTCGGTTACCTATCTTTCGCCGAACCTCGCCGGTCTGCAATTCAGCGCGCAGTACGGCCTGGGCGGTGTGCCGGGGAGCGTCGCCAACGGCAGCCAGTTCAGCGCTGCTGTTCGCTACGACTACCAGCCGTTTGCGATCGCGGTGGGCTACCTGAAACTGAAAGACATCGCGACGAGCCAGGCACTCGGCAGCTACGCGGTCAACTCGCCGGTGAACAGCGGCTACGCGACGGCACGCAGCGCACAATTGTTCGCCGCGGCGGCGCGCTACACCCACCAGGACCTGATGGTCGGTGTGAACTATTCGAACGTGCAATACACGCCGGGCAACAGCTCGTTCTTTACCGGCGAAGGCGTATTCAATACGTACGGCGTGATTTCCACGTACCGGATCACGCCGGCCGTGACGGTCGGCGCCGGCTACAGCTACACGCAGGCGAGCAAAGCGAATGGCATCAGCGATGCAGCGCGTTATCAGCAGGTCTCGCTCGAGCAGACGTACAACCTCTCCGCTCGCACAACGCTATACGCACTGGAGGCGTATCAGCATGCGCGCGGCAAGACCCTGGTCGCGTCGGGCAGCACTGGCACGAGTATTACTGACGCAGTGGCTGTGGTCGGCGACTCGCAGAATACGACGCCGTCGTCAGGGCCGTCGCAATTCGTCGGCATGGTGGGGTTGCGGCACGCGTTTTGATGCAGATGGGAGATTGAATGCCCGCTCCAGAATGGCAGGAATTCCGGAGCGGAAAAGGCCAATTGCGAGTCTGGAAAAACAAAACCCCGCAGAGCCTAGACTCTGCGGGGTTTGCCGCCATTGCTGGCGGAGACGGAGGGATTCGAACCCTCGATCCAGGTTTTGGCCCAGATGCTCCCTTAGCAGGGGAGTGCCTTCGACCTCTCGGCCACGTCTCCCAAACTTTCGGTTGCGCAGGGAGTCAGCGCAACGAAGCCAAGATAATAGCGGGCCGAACCGCGAAGGTCAATGTCTACCACACATTTTTTGTGCCAGTTTTGTCATCGCAGACGCAACTAATGACATTACCTGCGTCACATGGGCCGCGCATACGGCCATGCAAAAAAGACGAGGCGAAGACGAGGCGCGCTGTTCGTCCAACTCGGCGCCCCACCCCATGCAGCAAATTACGCCTGATCCAGTTCGAAAGCCTTATGCAGCGCGCGCACGGCGAGCTCCATGTACTTCTCGTCGATCAGCACCGAAATCTTGATTTCGGAGGTCGAGATCATCTGGATGTTGATGCCCTCTTCCGACAACGTGCGGAACATCGTGCTCGCGATACCAACATGCGAACGCATGCCGACGCCGACTACCGAGACCTTCGACACCTTCGGATCGCCCAGCACCTGCTCGGCCTGAACATGACCCTTCACCTGGCCGGTGAGGATGTCCATGGCGCGCTGATAATCGCCGCGGCCGACCGTGAACGTGAAGGCCGTTTTGCCTTCGACGCTCTGGTTCTGGATGATCATGTCGACGTCGATATTCGCGTCCGCCACCGGGCCGAGAATCTGATATGCGATGCCCGGCTTGTCGGGTACACCCATCACGGCGATACGAGCTTCGTCGCGCTGAAACGCGATGCCTGAGATGACTGCTTTTTCCATGGTCTCGTCTTCTTCAAAAGTAATCAGGGTGCCCGACTTCATTTCAGTGTCGAGCGGGATCAGCGGATCGGTCAGGCTCGACAGCACGCGCGTCTTCACCTGATATTTGCCGGCGAATTCCACCGAGCGGATCTGCAGCACCTTGGAACCCAGGCTTGCCATTTCCAGCATTTCTTCGAACGTCACGCGATCGAGGCGGCGTGCACCATCCACCACGCGCGGGTCGGTCGTGTAGACGCCATCGACGTCCGTGTAAATCAGGCACTCGTCGGCCTTCAATGCGGCAGCGACTGCAACTGCCGACGTATCCGAACCACCGCGGCCGAGCGTGGTGATGTGGCCGTCAGGGTCAATACCCTGGAAGCCGGTGATCACCACTACTTTGCCCGCTTCGAGATCGCGCAGCACGCGCTCGCCGTCGATTTCGCTGATGCGCGCTTTCGTGAATGCGCTATCCGTTTTGACCGGCACTTGCCAGCCGGCATAGCTGACCGCGTCGACGCCGGCTTCCTGCAGCGCGATGGCCAGCAGCCCCGAGCTGACCTGCTCGCCGGTGGCGGCAATCATGTCGAGTTCGCGCGGGCTCGGCTGGCTCGTGATTTCTTTCGCGAGACCGAGCAGGCGGTTGGTTTCGCCGGACATTGCCGACGGCACGACGACCATCTTGTGGCCGGCCTTGTGCCATTTCGCGACGCGCTTGGCGACGTTCTTGATGCGCTCGACCGAGCCCATCGAGGTGCCGCCGTATTTATGTACGATGAGTGCCATTGTCGTTCTGAACTGGAGGAGAAAACGCGCTGGCGCGCTGGAGACGACCGCACAAAAGCACAGGAGCGCAACGTCTTGTGAACGACGGCAAAGTGTGTGGCGGCGTAGATGCAGCGCGCGTGTAACACGCGCGGATTTGCCCGGGAATGATCGCTAGTGACTTACCGGAAACGACGGATCACGCACGGAAACCGCAAAAGCGACGGCGAAATCGGGTCGGGCAAACAAGCTAAATTACCCGATCGAGCGCAAAAAGACAAGCCGAAATGGCCGTCGAATGGCCCTTATTCGCGGCTGAAAAGGCTTATCCGGTGCGGTTTTGCGCCCTTTTTCAAGGATTCACCGGATGGGTAAGCCGTGTGCCCGACCGGCCGGTCAGGCGATCAGCAGATCGTCGCGCCAGATGATCCGGACGCGTTGGCCGGCGGCATCGGCCGGTTCGGGCAACGCCGCGCGGTTCAGGCCGAGCAAGGGCACGAACAGCAAATCGCCGCCGACGTAAAGGAGCGGCACGTCGCGCTTCCATGCCGGAATGCCGCGCTCCTGGAACAGGTTTTTCAGCGTGCGGCTCGGGCTGCCCGGTGCGGCGCTCATGCGCATCCGTTCGCCGCCGCTGCGCGAACGCGCGCTTAGCAAGGCCCGGCGTAGCACGCTGACGGGAAGCGTATCGTGATCGGCTGGCGCTGCATTGACGCTGCGGGAGGTATCGCCATCGGCAGCTGAATCGACATTAGAAGCGACGGCGACAAACACAAAAGTGCCCCGCCATTGCGGCAAACGCCAGATCGCTTCGCCCTGCCATGCGAGTTCGCTCACTGCGCGCGCAGCGAGCGCGGTTTCGTCGGCGGGTTCGCTGCCATCACCCGCTTCCCAGTAGATCAGACCGCGATAACTACGCAACGCCTGCCCCGCATGATCGATGCGCAGGCTATGGCCCTCGCCTGCTTGCCCAACTTCGCGCAACTGCCGCAAAGCATCGGTGAGACGTGCAGTCGATGCCGCAACGAGACCCAACGTGCGCATCCAGTAGCGCAGCAGGTTGAGCGCGCGATCGTCGTCGAGGGCGAGCAGCGCGTCATGGGATAGCGCACGGCCGTCATCGCGCACGGCTTCGTTCAGATCGATGCGCGCGAGATCGTCGAGCAGACGCTGTGCCGATGCCGCATGCGCCGCCGTGCGCGCGAGTGCGTCGCGAAAACCAGGGAAGTGAACGGCCAGCGCCGGTGTCACCTCGTGACGCAACGCGTTGCGCGCGTAACGTGTATCCGCGTTCGATTCGTCGTCGATCCAGCGTAGACTCCGGGCACTCGCATACTGCTCGAGTTGCGCACGCAACAGATGCAGCAAGGGCCTCACGCGCACCGCGGAAGCGCCTGCCGGCAAGTACTCCGGCGCCATCGCCGCAAGTCCCGCGAGACCCGCGCCGCGCAGCAGTTGCAACAGCACCGTCTCCGCCTGATCGTCCGCATGTTGCGCGAGCCATAGCGTGCGAACGCCGCGTGTTGCGCACATGGCGTCCAGTGCGCGGTAACGCGCATCGCGCGCCGCGGCCTCGACACTCACGCCCGCGTCACGCGGCACGTCGACACGCTGTGCCGCGAATTCAACGCCGCGTTCCCGCGCAAAAGCGTCGCAATGCGCGAGCCACTCGTCGGCATGCGCACTGAGGCCGTGATGCACATGCAGCGCAACACAACGCGACGCCCCCGCGACACGCACCACAGCATCGAGCAACACACTCGAATCGACGCCGCCGCTGAACGCCACCGCAATGCGCGCATTCGCAGGCAAGGCGGACAGCGCAACGCCGACCGCCTCGAGAACGAGGCGGTCGGCGTGCGAATCTTCGGTGGGAGTCACGTCGCTAACGCGTTACGCGCTGAAGGACGAAAGAAAACGCGCGCGGGCTTACGCACCCGGCGTCGTTTCCTTGAACTTGCCGTACGCCATCAACCGTTCGAAACGGCGTTGACGCAGGTCGTTGATGCTCATGCCCTGGAACTGGCGCAGCGAGTCGGCGAGTGCACGGCGCAGCATGGCGGCCATGCCCTTCGGATCGCGATGCGCGCCGCCGAGCGGCTCGTTGACGATCTTGTCGATCAGGCCAAGCGCCTTGAGACGATGCGCGGTCAGGCCGAGCGCTTCCGCGGCTTCCGGCGCTTTCGCGGCGCTCTTCCACAGGATCGACGCGCACCCTTCCGGCGAAATCACCGAATAGGTCGAGAACTGCAGCATCAGCACGCTGTCGCCAACGGCGATCGCGAGCGCGCCGCCCGAACCGCCTTCACCGATGATCGTGGCGATCAGCGGCGTCTTGAGTTCAGCCATCACGTACAGATTGCGGCCGATCGCTTCCGACTGGCCGCGCTCTTCCGCGCCGATGCCCGGGTAGGCGCCCGGCGTATCGATGAACGTGAAGATCGGCAAGCCAAACTTCTCGGCGAGACGCATCAGGCGTTCGGCCTTGCGATAGCCTTCCGGGCGCGGCATGCCGAAGTTGCGCAGCGCACGCTCCTTCGTGTCACGCCCCTTCTGATGGCCGATCACCATGCAAGCCTGGCCGTTGAACCGCGCGAGGCCGCCGACGATCGACAGGTCGTCCGCGTAGTTGCGGTCGCCGTGCAGCTCGTGGAAATCGGTGAACAGCTCGTTCACGTAATCGAACGTGTACGGGCGTTGGGGATGACGGGCAATTTGCGAAACCTGCCACGGGGTGAGGTTCGCGTACAGATCTTTGGTGAGCTGTTGACTCTTCTTGGACAGCCGCTCGATCTCTTCCGAAATATCGACGGCCGAATCGTCCTGCACGAAGCGCAATTCTTCGATCTTCGCTTCGAGTTCAGCGATCGGCTGTTCGAAATCCAGAAAGGTGGTCTTCATTGGTTGTAATCCTTGGACTTACCGGCAGCGCGTATTCTAACCGCGCTCGCCGATGTCAAAACCATCTCGCAACTATCAATTTTTAACAATCGATAGTTTTTTGAAACGGCATCGCTTCTTATTCTTCAGTAGTCGACCGGCAACGGATCGAGACTACGCCACATATACCAGGTGGCGACAGTGCGCCACGGCTCCCAGTTTGCCGCGACCTCACGCGCTTCACTGCGCGTAACCGGTTCGCCGCTAAAGTAATTGACGCTGATCGCGCGGATCAGGCCGAGATCGTCGAGCGGCAGGACGTCAGGGCGAGACAAATTGAAGATCAGGAACATTTCCGCGGTCCAGCGGCCAATGCCGCGGATCTGCGTGAGTTCGGCGATCACCGCTTCGTCGTCCATCGAGGTCCACTTGCCGACGTGCAAGGCGCCCGACACGAAGTGCTGCGCGAGATCGAGTACGTATTCGGCCTTGCGTTTGGACAAGCCGCACGCGGTCAGCTTGTCCTGACCAAGCTTGATGAACTGCTGCGGCACAAGCTTCGGGCACGCTGCCTCGACTTTCGCCCAGACGGCCTGCGCGGACGCCACCGAAATCTGTTGCCCGACCACCGAACGCGCGAGCGTGACGAATGGATCGCCACGGCTTAGCAGATGCACCGGGCCAAACTTCGGAATCAGTTTCTTCAGGATACGGTCGCGCTTGACGAGGTCCGCGCACGCCTTGTCCCAATACGCCGGACGGGTGACTTCAGGCGTGAGCCCGCCGATCTGCACCGGCACCGCGAGTTCAGCAACATCGGCTGCTTCGCCGCCCGCACTCGATGACGCACGCGTCTTGCGCACGACTTCGCCTTCGTGTCCGTCTTGCGTAACGCGCGCGAGTTCCTGCACGTCGCCGGCGAGTTCGGCAGGCAACGCGCCATTGCTTTTTGCACGCGGCGTTTTGGCGCGTGTCGAAACAGGCGCGTGCGCCGACGAACCGTTCAGCGCGCGCTTGACGGTGGCCTTCTTCGCCGCTCCGGTCGTTGCCGCTGCACGCACGCCAGCCTTCGGCGCCGCCCCGGCGGCTTTCGATGATGCATTCTTTACCGCGCTGCCGCCCGCACGAGCCGACGTTCGTGTCGACTTTACCGCGGTTGCAGCGTTTGTTTGAGACGTGGCTCGTTTAGCCGGCGTCTTCGTGGCCGTTGCCATCCTGCCTCCTGCCTGGCGAGTCGATCAGAGGGAAGTACGAGGTGCGCTCACACGCGCCGCCACTCGGTCAACCCGCCGGGTTTGTCTTCAAGTGCAACGCCGGCCTCGAGCAATTCGGCCCGGATCCGGTCTGCTGCTGCATAGTCTTTCGCCTGCTTGGCGGCCACGCGCGCGGCGATCTTCGCTTCGATCGCGGCCGCGTCGAGCGCGCCTTCTGCGGCAGCGCCCGCAGCCTGCTGCAGGTATGCACGCGGCTCCCGGCCGAGCAAGCCGATCACAGCGCCCAGCGAGCGCAATTGACGGGCCAGCGCGGGGTCGCGCGTGCGGTTCACTTCTGTTGCCAACTCGAACAACACCGACACTGCAACCGGCGTGTTGAAGTCGTCGTTCATTGCTGCCTGGAAACGCTGCGCATGCGCTTCGTTCCAGTCGAGCTCCGCGCCATCCGGCGTGACGTCTTTCAGCGCGGTGTACAAACGCGTCAGCGCACTGCGGGCGTCGTCGATATGCACGTCGCTGTAATTCAACGGCGAGCGGTAGTGCGCGCGCGCGATGAAAAAACGTACGACCTCGGCATCGTACTGCGCCAATACTTCGCGGATCGTAAAGAAATTGTTCAACGACTTCGACATCTTCTCATTGTCGATCTGTACGTAGCCGTTGTGCATCCAGTAATTGACGAAGGTTTGTCCGGTCGCAGCTTCGCTCTGCGCAATCTCGTTCTCATGGTGCGGAAACTGCAGGTCCTGACCGCCGCCATGAATGTCGAAATGCTCGCCGAGCAACGTGCAGCCCATTGCCGAGCATTCGATATGCCAGCCGGGGCGGCCGCGCCCATACTTCGACTCCCAGCCGGTGTCGGCCGGTTCGTCGGGCTTCGCCTGCTTCCAAAGCACGAAGTCGAGCGGGTCCTGCTTCGCGTCGTTCGCGGCGACGCGTTCGCCGGCGCGGAGATCTTCGAGCGACTTGCCCGACAGCTTGCCGTAGCCCACGAACTTGCGCACCGCGTAGTTCACGTCGCCGTCGGCCGCCTGATAGGCGTAACCGTTCGCCTCGAGCTTCTCGATCATGCCGAGCATCTGCGGGATGAAATCGGTGGCGCGCGGTTCCAGATCGGGCCGCTCGATGCCGAGCGCGTCCGCATCTTCATGCAGGGCCTTGATGAAGCGGTCGGTCAACGATTTGATCGTTTCGCCGTTCTCCACTGCGCGCCGGATGATCTTGTCGTCGATATCCGTGATGTTGCGCACGTAGGTGACGTCGTAACCGAGCGTGCGCAACCACCGCTGCACGATGTCGAACACGACCATCACCCGCGCATGACCGACGTGACAATAGTCGTACACGGTCATCCCGCAGACGTACATCCGCACGACGCCATCTTGCAGCGGCACGAAAGTTTGCTTGTCACGCGCGAGCGTGTTGTAGATGCGCAGTGATTCCATAGAGAACGGTGCGTGGGCCGAAAGAAATCCGCAATGTGTTTCGTGCTGTTTCGTGCATGAGGCGCCCCGCGAAAAGACAGCGGGTGCGTTCTGTACTGCCGCTTTGCACTACCTTTGCACTAAAACACGCACAGCAGCAAACCGGTGCATCTGGTGCGGCGGTCAGGCTGCGTTCAAGGCGGAGACGACCACGAGTGGCGAAAAGACAGTTTGCGGTTCGACGGAACGCGCAGACCTTTTGTTAGAATGGGTCGGAGTATAACATCCAGACCCGAGCCTATGAAACCTTCCAGCGGCCGCGCGCGCAGCGCTGCGACCCTCGCCGCGACGGCATTCTGCGCCGTCGCCCTCACGGTCTTGCCGGGTGCTCCCGCGTACGCGCAGAAAGGCGCCGCGACCATGCCGCAGGGCCCCGCCGTGCGTGACAACACGCCGGAAATCGACGCGTCGATTGCGCAGAAGAACTGGGAAGCCTCGCTCACCCAGCTCGACGCGCGCATCGCCTCGAATCCGCACGACGCACAAGCCAAGTTCAAGCGCGCCACGGTGCTGGCCCACCTGAATCGCGACGACGAAGCCATCACCGCGTTCACCGAACTCACGCAGCTGTACCCGGAACTGCCCGAGCCGTATAACAACCTGGCCGCGCTCTATGCGAAGCACGGCCGTTATACGGAGGCACGCGCCGCGCTCGAAACCGCGACCAAGGTGAATCCGGCCTACGGTCTCGCGTACGAGAATCTCGGCGATCTGTATCTGCGCATGGCCGACTCGGCTTACCGTCGCGCGCAAGGCCTCGGCAAAGCGAGTGCCACCACCACGCAGCGCATCGCCGACATCCAGAAGATCGTTTCGCCCCCCAAGAGCACCGGGCCGGCGAAAAAAGCCGCGGCGCCTGCCGAGGCCAGCGCCGCGCGCTCCTCCGCGGACATGACACAAACGCCGAGCTTCCAGTACGGCGGCGCAAATGGCTCGCTCGCCATGCCGCCCTACATGGCGCCGTCGCAGTAACTCGGTCACCGTTTTCGGCAACACGTTTTTTCCAACCCTGAGGATCTTCATGAAATGGTTGATGTTGGCGCTCGGCAGCGCCGCCCTGATCGCAAACGCCCCCGCCTTTGCCCAGTCCGGTTCGCAGGCCGCGCATCCGTCCGTCCTCTTCAAGACCACGGAAGGCGACATCCGCGTCGAGTTGTATCCTGAGAAAGCGCCGAAAACGGTCGCCAACTTCCTCGACTACGTGAAGTCCGGCCAGTACAGCGGCACGATTTTCCATCGCGTGATTCGCGGCTTCATGATTCAGGGCGGCGGTTACACGCAGAGCTTCGCTGAGAAGCCCACGCGCGCGCCGATTCCGCTCGAAAGCCGCAACGGTCTGAAGAACGCAGCCGGCACGCTCGCCATGGCGCGCACCAGCGATCCGAATTCGGCCACCGCGCAGTTCTTCATCAACACGGTGGATAACGCCGGCCTCGACTATCCGAATCCGGACGGCAACGGCTACGCGGTGTTCGGCAAGGTCACGAGCGGCATGGACGTCGTGAAGAAGATCGAAGGCACGGCCACCACCACACGCGGCCCGATGAGCGACGTGCCGCAAAAACCGATCGTGATCGAATCGGCCACGGTGGTCAGCAAGTAAGCAATAGAACAGGAAGCAGCACCCGGCACGCTGCACAGGAAAGCAACTCAATCTACGCCCCCGGCGCGGCCCGTCGTCATCACACTTCGTGACGAACGGCCGCGCCTTTTACCCACCCCGTTCATCAAAGGATTCCATCATGGTTGAACTGCATACAAACCACGGCGTCATCAAACTCGAACTGGACGCTGAAAAGGCGCCGAAGTCGGTTGAGAACTTCCTCAACTACGTGAAGGCCGGTCACTACGACAACACGGTGTTCCACCGCGTGATCGACGGCTTCATGATCCAGGGCGGCGGTTTCGAACCCGGCATGAAGCAGAAGCCGACGGCTGAGCCGATCACCAACGAAGCGAACAACGGCCTGAAGAATGTCAACGGCTCGATCGCGATGGCTCGCACGAACGACCCGCACTCGGCAACCGCGCAATTCTTCATCAACGTGAACGACAACGACTTCCTGAACCACTCGTCGCCGACGCCGCAGGGCTGGGGCTATGCGGTGTTCGGCAAGGTGGTCGACGGCATGGACATCGTCGAGAAGATCAAGAAGGTCAAGACGGGTTCGAAGGGCTTCCATCAGGACGTGCCGGCTGACGACGTCGTGATCGAAAAAGCAGTGATCGTCGACTAAGCGTCCGATCAGGGCTAACCTGTTTGAACTGATATCAGGCACCTTCAATGCTGCAAGAAACGCCGCTGCGAAGCGTCGCCGCGGGCGTGCCTGGCGAGGGCAAACGCCCGCACGCCGCACGCCCGTTTTTTTTCCTCTCCGATATTCATCTGAGCGAGGCGATTCCGCATACGGTCGCCGCGTTCGAACACTTCGTGCGCGTCACGGCCGAGCAGGCGGATTCGGTTTTCATTCTCGGCGATCTGTTCGAGTACTGGATCGGCGACGACATGCTCGTCGAGCCGTTCGTCGCGCGCATGGCGGCGTTGCTGCATACGTTGTCGGAACGCGGTATCGCGCTCTACATCATGCACGGCAATCGCGATTTTCTGCTCGGCAAGCGCTTCATGAAAGCGGCCGGCGCGATCTGGCTGCCCGACCCGTTTGTGATCACCGCATTCGGCACGCGCATCGTGCTCGCGCATGGTGACGGCCTCTGCACCGCGGATCGCGGCTATCAATTTTTCCGGCACTTTGCGCGCAACCGTGTCGCGCAGATGCTGTTTCTCGCGTGGCCGTTTCGCTGGCGTCAGGCGCTTGCAGAAAACATGCGCTCAAAGAGCGAGCAAGGCCGCTCGCGTCCGGTTTCGCCAAAGTATGACGTGACGCCGAAGGCCGTCGCTGCGTTATTCAAGGTGTCGAAAACGGCCACGATCATTCATGGGCACACGCATCGACCGGCGCTGCATCGCGAGCCAGACGGCACGCGCTGGGTATTGCCGGATTGGGATCTCGACCACGGCGAGCGCCGTGGCGGTTATCTGCGAATCGATGCGGAAGGGATCCGGGCGTTGCCGCTGAATTGACTAGCTAGACTAGCGCTCCGCCACTGCCCCTTCCACCTTTCCCGCAATCGCGGCCGACAGGCGCCGCAGATCGAGCAGAGCCGCATCGGCACCTTGCAAGCCTTCCAGACTGGTGCCCAGCCGCTCCAGGGCGTCGACGATTTCGTCGATACGCTTCGATTGCGTGGCAGCGTGATCGATCAGACCGTGAATCGCCAGCGATACCGGATCATCCGCATTCGGCGTGATGCCGTAGGCGCAGAATCCGCTCTTTTCTGACGTGGTTTTCAACTCACGCGACGCGCCATTTGCCGATGCGCTCGCCGTGGCTGCCACGGCAGCCGCTGCCGGGACGATGATCCGCGCGGGATTCCCCACTGCCGTACCGCGTGCCGGCACCGGCTTCGTGACCACCGCATTCGAACCTATCTTCGCGTCCGCGCCGATCGTAAAGCCGCCGAGGACCTTCGCCCCCGCGCCCACGATTACGCCGCGTTCAAGCGTGGGATGCCGCTTCGCCCCCCGCGTGAGCGACGTGCCGCCAAGGGTTACGCCCTGGTAGATCGTGCAGTCGTCACCGACTTGCGCCGTCTCGCCAATCACGACGCCCATGCCGTGATCGATGAACACACGACGGCCCAGCGTGGCGCCCGGATGGATTTCGATGCCGGTCATGAAACGCGCCATCTGCGAGACGAATCGCGCGAGCCAGCGGCGTTTAGCCTGCCAGCAGGCGTGCGCGAGCCGGTGCAGCACCAGCGCGTGCAGACCCGGATAACACGTGAGGACTTCCCAGGCGCTGCGGGCGGCGGGATCGCGCTCGCGGATCGTGGCGATGTCTTCGCGGAGTCTCGTGAACATGGCAGGGACTAGGTTGTAGGGGAAAAGACCGCCTGCGTGAAACACCACGCACGGCGGATGCTTGCCGCATAGCAGATCGGCAGCTTTGCTTAGAACGTTTCGAGCGATTGTAGGGCGATTGCGCGAAACCTGCCGGAAGCCCACGCTGCCGGCAAGGTCGTAGATTGATGGGCGGGCAGCCCTTAAGACGCGTCGCCGCCGGGCGGCCTGGTCTTCAGCAGAATATGTTTGGCGATGCCCCGCACGATATTCACTTCCCCGCGCTCCAGACCTGAACGTGCGAACAGACGCCGCAAGCGGGACATCAATTTCTTCGGATTGGCCGGATCGAGAAACTCGAGGGCGACCAGCGCACTCTCCAGATGCGCGTACATGCTTTCGATTTCGTCGCTCGCCGCTCGCGCGCCGACCGGCTCGCCCTGCCCGGCCGCCGTCTGCGCCACCGCGGATGCTGCCGCCGTTACCTCGTCCGAGGACAGATACGCCGTGCGCAATTCATACGCCAACACCTGCACGGCCTGCGCAAGGTTAAGCGAACTGTAGGCGGGATTGGCCGGAATATGCGCGAGCGCGCTGCAACGCTCGACGTCCTCGTTCGACAGCCCCGTGCGCTCGTTGCCGAACACCAGCGCGATCTCGCCGTGTAGAGCCTGCTCACGCGCGGCGCCGGCCGCGGCACGCGGCGTCCATTGCGGCGGCCCGTATTCGCGCAGCCGCGCGGTCAGCGCAATCGACCAATGCACGCCATTCAGCGCATCGGCAAGCGTCGGGACGACGTGCGCGGACGCCAGCACGTCATCGGCGCCGCTCGCCATCGCGATGGCTTCCGGATCGCTTTGCACGTGCGGCACACGTGGCGACACCAGCACGAGGCGCGAAAACCCCATGGTTTTCAGCGCGCGCGCTGCGGCGCCGACGTTGCCGGGATGGCTGGGCTCGACGAGCACGAAGCGCGTCGACGTAAAACCGCCGCGCAGGTCCGCCACGGCGGGATCGGAAGAATGGTGGGGGTGGTCCACGATGAAACTCGGCAAAGTAAAGAACGCGTATGGTAGCGCCAACGCCGCATCGGCTCTGAAATGCGCGCGTGCGCCGCGCCAGAACCGCGCCGTTGGACCGTGGCACGCTATACCGGGCAGCAAGCGCTGCCGCGGCAGCCCGGACTCAGGTAAAATACCAATATTCGCGCCCGGTTTTCTCCTGTGAAAACTCCGGCGCCTCGTTCTTATCCAATTCGTCTCCGTCGGCGGAATGCGCACCCGGTCCTTTACCGGACGTGCGTTCCGTGCTGTTTCCGCGCCCTTTGATGGCGCTCAATTAGCGCCCATCCCGCGCTCATTTACCGGTAAGCAGCCGTGCTGCCCCGGCACAAGGATCCAGTCTCATGCATCCCATGCTCAATATCGCTGTGAAGGCCGCGCGCCGCGCAGCCCAGATCATCAACCGCGCGTCGCTCGACCTCGATCTGCTCCAGGTCAGCAAGAAACAGCACAACGATTTCGTCACGGAGGTCGACAAAGCGTCTGAAGCGGCGATCATCGACACGCTTAAGACAGCCTACCCCGATCACGCCATCCTCGCCGAAGAATCCGGCAAGTCGGACAACGAGTCCGAATATCAGTGGATCATCGATCCGCTCGACGGCACCACCAATTTCATCCACGGCTTCCCGTACTACTGCGTGTCGATCGCGCTCGCCCACAAGGGTATCGTGACGCAGGCCGTGGTCTACGATCCGACCCGCAACGACCTGTTTACCGCCTCGCGCGGCCGCGGTGCGTTCCTGAATGACCGCCGCATTCGCGTCGCCAAGCGCGACCGCCTGGCTGACGGCCTGATCGGCACCGGCTTCCCGTTCCGCGAAAAGGACGGCCTCGAAGCGTACGGCCGCCAGTTCGCTGAAATGACCGAAGCCTGCGCCGGCCTGCGCCGTCCGGGCGCTGCTGCGCTCGATCTGGCGAATGTTGCCGCGGGCCGTATGGACGGCTTCTTCGAGCAAGGCCTGAATCCGTGGGACGTCGCCGCGGGCAGCCTGCTGATCACGGAAGCCGGCGGTCTGGTGGGCAATTACACGGGCGACTCGGACTTCCTGCACGTCGGCGAAATCGTCGCGGGCAATCCGAAGGTCTACGCGCAGATGATCCCGATCCTGTCGCGCTACAGCCGCACGCGTCAGCAAGCGGCTTAAGGTTCAGGTCTTAGTTCTGGACTGGCCGGCTTGGCGCCGGCATCGGTAATACATAAAGCGGCTTCGGCCGCTTTTTCGTTGGGCCGCCAGCATCCGGCGGGCGTTCGTGCTACAAAGCGGAATGCCGCGCCGGCACGCTCGATCGCTGGCTGCGTTTTGCGCGCTTCTTGCAGCGCCCTGCTTCGCGTCAGGTTTCCGCGCAGCTTCCGATCCGCTTCATGAAAAAAGGCTTCTACACAATCATCGCGGCGCAGTTCATTTCGTCGCTCGCGGACAATGCCCTGCTGATCGCCGCCATCGCCCTGCTATCGGTGATCCGTTCGGCCGCCTGGGTCACGCCGCTGCTGCAGATTTTCTTCACTGTCTCCTACGTGCTGCTCGCCCCCTTCGTCGGCGCCTTCGCCGACGCGCTGCAGAAGCGGCACGTCATGTTCATCTCCAACGCGCTCAAGGCGAGCGGTTGCCTGATGATGATCGCCGGCGTCCATCCGATGATCGCGTATGGCGTGGTCGGCTTTGGCGCGGCCGCGTATTCGCCGGCCAAATACGGCATTCTCACCGAGCTCCTGCCCGCGGAAAAACTCGTCAAGGCGAACGCGTGGCTCGAATCGGCCACCGTCCTGTCGACCATTGTCGGCACGATGGTCGGCGGCGCATTGATCAGCACGCTCGCCGACCGGTTCGTCGCGCATGCGCATCTGCCGCTGATCCGCTCCTCCGCCGATCTGGCGATGTTCGCGGTGATGGTTACGTATGCCATCGCGGCGGCGATCAACATCTTCATTCCCGACACCGGCGCGCGTTATCCGAATCGTTTGAACGAGCCGAAGAAACTGGTCGGCGATTTCTATCATTGCTTCAACGTGCTGTGGGCCGACAAGCTCGCGCAGATCGCGCTGTGGGTCACGACGCTGATGTGGGGTGGCGCGGTCACGCTGCAATTGCTGGTGCTCAAATGGGCGAACGTGAATCTTGGCTTGTCGCTTTCGAAGGCGGCCGTGATGCAAGGCGTGACGGGGCTCGGCATCGCCGTCGGCGCGTCTGCCGCCGCCGCGCTGATCCCATTGCGTAGTTCGCTGCGCGTGCTGCCGGTCGGCATCCTCACCGGCGCGGTTGCGATCGCCGTGGCTTTCTACAACAAGGACCTGTTTCCGGCGGGCGCCGGCATCCGTATCGGCTCGTACGTGTTGCCGATCTACATCCTGCTCGCCTATCCGTTGATGATCCTGCTCGGCGCGCTGTCCGGCTTTTTTATCGTGCCGATGAACGCGATCCTCCAGCATCGTGGCGCGACCTTGCTCTCCGCGGGGCATTCGATCGCGGTGCAGAATTTCAACCAGAATCTGGCCGTGCTGCTGATGCTCGGGGCCTACGCGATACTGCTCACCGCGAAGATGCCGGCGCAATGGATCATTGTCGTATTCGGCAGTTTCATCACGTTCATGATGTGGCTCGCCAAGCGGCGCAGCGCCGTGAATGAGCGCACGGTGGATATGCGGGCGCTCGTTGAAGAATGATGGCCTGGCGAGAATCGCCCGGCTGGCGCGAGAATCTGTCTTAAGACAGGTAAGTTGCGTAGCGACTGGCCATCCGGCCAGGGTCCGCTCGCCGCGCTGGCGGGTTAAACTCACGCCCTGAACAGCTAACGCAAAAAGACACCACGGATGGGCATTCAAACCGCAGCGGCCAATGACGTCGCACAACACACGCCGATGATGCAGCAGTACCTCCGCATCAAGGCGGATCATCCGGGCACGCTGGTGTTCTACCGGATGGGCGACTTCTACGAGCTCTTTTTCGAAGACGCGGAAAAGGCCGCGCGTCTGCTCGATTTAACACTTACGCAGCGCGGTGCGTCGGCTGGCAATCCGATCAAGATGGCGGGCGTGCCGCATCACGCCGTCGAACAGTATCTGGCCAAGCTGGTGAAGCTCGGCGAATCCGTCGCGATTTGCGAACAGATCGGCGACCCGGCTACGTCGAAAGGGCCCGTCGAGCGCAAAGTGATGCGCGTGGTCACGCCCGGCACGCTGACGGACGCAGCGCTCCTGTCCGACAAGAACGACGTCTACCTGATGGCGCTGTGCGTCGCGCATAATCGGCGCGGCGTCGCCACGAGCGTCGGGCTCGCGTGGCTGAATCTGGCGAGCGGCGCGTTGCGCCTCGCCGAAGTGGCGCCCGACCAGGTGGCCGCCGCGCTCGAGCGGATTCGTCCTGCGGAAATTCTGGTGGCCGATGCGCCCGCCGACTCCGCGAGCTGGACGCCGCCTGTCAACGCCGGCGCCCTTACCCGCGTGCCGGTGTGGCACTTCGATATCGCCTCGGGCACGCAGCGTCTGTGCGACCAGCTGGAAGTGGCCGGCCTCGACGGCTTCGGCGCGCACTCGCTGACAGCCGCATGCGGCGCGGCCGGCGCGCTGCTGCTGTATGCGGCGGCCACGCAAGGCCAGCAATTGCGTCACGTGCGCAGCCTGAAGGTCGAGTACGAGTCGGAATATATCGGGCTCGACCCCGCCACGCGCCGCAATCTAGAACTCACCGAAACACTGCGCGGCACCGAATCGCCCACGCTGTGTTCATTGCTCGACACCTGCTGCACGACGATGGGCAGCCGACTGTTGCGTCACTGGCTGCATCACCCGCCGCGTGAAGCCGCCGTGGCGCAAGCACGTCAGCAGGCCATCGGCGCATTGCTCGACGCACCGCTCGGTGCAGGCGTCGATACGCTGCGCGGCGCGTTGCGGCAAGTCTCCGACATCGAGCGGATTACCGGGCGTCTAGCACTGCTGTCGGCGCGGCCGCGCGATCTGTCGAGCCTGCGCGATACGTTCATCGCCTTGCCCGAGTTGCGCACGCAACTCGCGGCCGTTTCGTCCAATGCGGATTCGCTGGCGCGTATCGATGCGTCGCTGGAACCGCCGCAAGCCTGCGTCGAACTGCTCAAGCGCGCGGTCGCGCAGGAGCCCGCCGCAATGGTGCGCGACGGCGGCGTGATCGCGCGTGGTTACGATGCGGAACTCGACGAGTTGCGAGATATTTCGGAGAACTGCGGGCAGTTCCTGATCGACCTCGAAACGCGCGAACGGGCGCGCACCGGCATCGGTAATCTGCGCGTCGAGTACAACAAGGTGCACGGCTTCTATATCGAAGTCACGCGCGGCCAGACTGACAAGGTGCCGGACGACTACCGCCGCCGTCAGACGCTGAAAAACGCCGAGCGTTACATCACGCCTGAGCTGAAGACGTTCGAAGACAAGGCATTGTCCGCGCAGGAACGCGCGCTGGCCCGCGAACGCTCGCTTTATGACGCGTTGCTGCAAGCGCTGCTGCCTTTTATCCCGGACTGCCAGCGGGTCGCGGCGGCACTCGCCGAACTCGATCTGCTCGCGGCCTTCGCCGAACGCGCTCGCGCACTCGATTGGGTCGCGCCGACGTTTTCGCCGGATACCGGCATCGAAATCGAGCAGGGCCGGCATCCGGTTGTCGAGGCGCAGGTCGAGCAATTTATCGCTAACGACTGCACGCTCACACCCGAGCGCAAGCTGCTGCTGATCACCGGCCCGAACATGGGCGGTAAATCGACCTTCATGCGGCAGACCGCGCTGATCGCTTTGCTGGCCTACGTCGGCAGCTATGTGCCCGCACGGCGCGCGGCGTTCGGGCCGATCGATCGCATTTTCACGCGGATCGGCGCGGCGGACGATCTGGCCGGCGGCCGCTCGACCTTTATGGTGGAGATGACCGAAGCCGCAGCGATCCTGAACGACGCAACGCCGCAAAGTCTCGTTCTGATGGACGAAATCGGGCGCGGCACGTCGACGTTCGACGGTCTCGCGCTGGCGTGGGCCATCGCGCGGCACCTGCTCTCGGACAATGGTTGTCATACGCTGTTCGCCACCCACTACTTCGAATTGACGCAGTTGCCTGCTGAATTTCCACATGCGGCCAATGTGCATCTGTCGGCAGTCGAGCATGGGCACGGCATCGTGTTCCTGCATGCGGTCAGCGAAGGGCCAGCGAATCAGAGCTATGGTTTGCAGGTCGCGCAACTGGCCGGTGTGCCGAACGCAGTGATTCGTGCCGCCCGCAAGCATCTTGCGCATCTCGAACAACAATCGGCGGCGCAACCCGCTCCGCAACTCGATCTGTTCGCCGCACCCATGCCCATGCTGGTCGAAGACGCCGACGACGGACCCGGTGAAAAGCAAGCGGCGGTGTCGCCGGCCATGCAGGCGCTCGTCGAACGTCTGCGTGCAATCGATCCGAACGATCTGCGGCCACGCGAAGCGCTCGATCTGCTGTACGAACTGCACGACCTGGCCGCCGCGCCGGATGCAGATCATTGACGCACACAGGCCCTCGCAGCGCCCGCGCAAACTTTGCGCGGCGCTGACCAATGCTCTCACGCTTACGGGCGGCTTTGCGTCTCTAGCGTCGTTTGTGGTGCTCGCGGTGAGTACCCCGCTCGCGCACGCCGAAGCGCCGCGCTTTGCGTTCGCGGTCATCGCCAGCACGATGCAAAGCGCCGCCGACGAAGCGCCCACGCAACGTCTGATTGACGCAATCGGCCGCGACCGCGACGTATCGTTCGTCGTCTATGACGGCAATCTGAAGGGCGCAAAAGAAGCTTGCCGCGATGCGTTATACGAACGGCGCCACGCGCTGCTCGAAACATCGCGGCCCGCCCTCTTCTTCATTCCGGGCCAGCACGACTGGGCCGACTGCGGCACGGCTGAGGCCGGCGGCTTCGACCCGGTCGAGCGGCTCGATCAACTGCGCCAGACCCTCTTCACCGACTCCACGTCGATGGGTCAGAACCCGATCGCATTGACACGCGAGAGCGAAGTGTCGCGCTTCCGTCCGTTCCGGGAAAACGTGCGCTGGCAAGTCGGCGATACCGTGTTTGTCGGCCTGAACGCACCGAGCCCGAACAATCACTATCTGACCGCGGGCGGCCGCAATGGCGAGTTTGAAGATCGCGTTATCGCCAATGCATTCTGGCTCGAACATGCCGGCGAATATGCGAAACGCCGCGACGCGCGTGCGATTGTCGTATTCATTCAGGGCGACCCCGATCCGGAGCGCTACGAACGGCCCGACCGTTTCGCGTGGCTGCGCTTTGCGCGAAACACGCGACGCGACGGCTTTCTGGAATTCAAACGCAGCCTCGTCAAACTCGCGCAGATTTTTCGCGGACCGGTGCTGGTGATGCATTGCGACGACGAACGCGCGAGCGCCGGCTTCGTGATCGATCAGCCGCTACGCAATGACAAGGGGATGCTGGTGACGAACCTCACGCGTGTCGCGCTTGCGCCGCATGATCGTCTTAACCAGTGGATTCAGATTGAAGCGGATCTCGGCAAGAAACCGCCGTTCCGCGTGAGTGTGCGCGACGTGCCGAAGCAAATGCCAATGCCGATAGCAGCACCGGCGCCGCAGCGCGAAGAGCCGGCCGCTTCGATGCCGGCCGTGCCCGCCTTGGGCCCCGCTTCCGAGTTGCCGCCGTTGTTGCAAACGCCCGGGCAGCAGCAACCGGACTCGCAGCAACACAGATCGACGGACGACGGCAACGGCGAGTATGGGCCTGCCATGTCCGGCCCGCCCGCCTCGACCGTTTTGCCGCACGCACCGGGTGCGCCCTCAGGCGCGCCCAGTACGCCCGCAAGCTCAGTGCAGCGTGGGCCCTGACTTGTCGTCTTCGGCTTCGTCGTCATCGTCATCGAGGACTTCGAGGCCGTCGGCGCCATGCGCGTGTTCGTGCTGGATTTCGTCTTCCGTAGCCGGACGCACGTCCTTGACGGTCAGCGCGAAACGCAGCGCCATGCCGGCGAGCGGATGGTTGCCGTCGAGCACGACTTTGTCTTCCGCCACGTCGGTCACCACGTAGACGAGCGAATCGAGATCCTCATCGCCTTCTTCCGGCGTGCCTTCGAATTGCATGCCGACTTCGAGCGGTTCCGGGAAGCGATCGCGCGGCTCGATCTTCACGAGATCGGGATCGTACTCGCCGAACGCGTCTTGCGGCTCGAGCTGGATCTGGGTCTCGAAGCCGGCCTCGTGGCCGTCGAGCTCTTCCTCGATCTTGGGGAACGTGCCATCATAGCCGCCGTGCAGATAGACCATCGGCTCGTCGCTTTCTTCAATCAGATTGCCCTGCGCATCCGATAGCTTGTAAGCGACCGACACGACGGTGTTCTTTGCGATTTTCATTCGATTCTCCAGAATACAACTCACATTATACGATGCCCAAGCGGCCCACTGACCACCCGGCCGATGCAGCTTCGGCACGGAATTCTTCTGCGGCTTCAAAGCCGGCTCGCCCTATTCTCCCGCCCTCGCCCGACACGCCCATACCCTTGCTCGGCAATCTGACACCGTCGCAATTCATGCGCCGGTACTGGCAGAAGAAGCCGCTGCTGATCCGCCAGGCGATCCCGAACGTAGAGGCGCCGCTGTCGCGCGAGGAGTTTTTCGAGCTGGCCGATCAGGACGAAGTCGAAGCACGTCTGATCACGCACTTTCGCAACAAATGGCAGTTGGAGCACGGCCCGTTCGCGCCGGATGAACTGCCCTCGCTCAAGCAGCGCGCCTGGACCTTGCTCGTGCAAGGCGTGGACCTTTACGACGATCGCGCGCGCGCCTTGCTCGACCGTTTCCGCTTCGTGCCGGACGCGCGTCTGGACGACCTGATGATTTCGTATGCAAGCGATGGCGGCGGCGTCGGCCCCCACTTCGATTCCTACGATGTGTTTCTTTTGCAAGTAAAAGGCAAGCGCCGGTGGCGAATAAGTGCTCAGAAAGATCTGACACTCCAACCGGGTTTGCCGTTGAAAGTTTTACAGCATTTCGAAGCGGAAGAGGAATGGCTGCTCGAGCCGGGCGACATGCTGTACCTGCCGCCGCATATCGCCCATGACGGTGTCGCCGAAGGCGAATGCATGACCTGTTCGATCGGTTTTCGCGCCCCGTCCGCGGGCGAGTTGACCGCGCAGTTCCTCTATTATCTGGCCGAACGCGGCGACTCGGCCGCGCGGCCCGATGCGCTTTATCGCGACCCGCAGCAAGCCGCAGTAGACCGTCCGGCAGCGCTGCCCGCCGCCTTGATCGAACGGGTTGGTTCGATCCTTGCTGGCGTCAAGTGGAGTGAGCAGGACATTGCGTCGTTCCTTGGCACGTACCTCAGCGAACCGAAGCCGAGCGTCGTGTTTGATCCGCCGCAACGACCGCTCAATGAAGCACGTTTCATCAGTCAGGCATCCAAGTCTGGCATTCGACTGGACCGCAAGACTAATTTGTTGTACAACCGCCGTTTTTTCTTCCTAAATGGAGAGGAAACGCCGTTTAATGGGGCCAAAAAGTGGTTGATTGACCTCGCTGACCACCGGTGTCTGAGTGCGAAACGCTTTGTAACACTCTCAGACGATTCGTCGGTGACAGCACTGCTTCACGAGTGGTATTGTGCGGGCTGGATACAAGTGGGCGAGCTTGCGTAACTCTGCCCGCCTGTTATACCGTACTGTGAAATTTTGTATGAGAAAGACAACGTATTGACCCCGGATTTATGGATTGTCAGTACGAAAGTGCATATAATTTCCGCCCAAGCCGTAGGGAAGATTCTAGCTCGTCAAAAGAGCGTCTCCACCAACGGCCCAGGTCGATGTTGGAGCACATTACCGGTATTATTTTGCGCTGTTGCTTACCTTTAACCATAAAAGGACGTGATCATGAAGAAATCCCTCCTCGTAGCATCCCTGTTGGCAGCTGTGGCACTGGCTGCATGCAACAAGAGCAACGATCAAGCCGCTGCCCCGGCTAGCGACGCAGCTGCTGCTTCGGCACCGGCTGCTGCAGCTTCGGATTCGGCTGCTGCTGCATCGGGTGCGGCTGCTGCTGCGAGCGACGCTGCTGCTTCGGCTACGACCGCTGCTTCGGACGCAGGCGCTGCTGCTTCGGCTGCTGCTCCGGCTTCGGGCGCAAGCCAGTAAGCTGTCGCATAGGGTTCGCCTCTGGGCGAAAACTGCTCCGGGAAATCATCTCGATTTCCTGGGCAGTAAAGCAAAACGCCACGGATTCAAATCCGTGGCGTTTTGTCATTTAAGCGCCGTTTTTTACAACGGCATTCGCTTAATCACCTGCTATTCAGCCGGCGTTGCGTTCTCTTCGAAGAATTCACGCACGACTTCGATCTCTCGTGTGCGTTTAAATGGCGGCAGGCTCTGCCATATACGGCGCCCATACGGTTTGTCGACGAGACGGGTATCGCAGATCATCAGCACGCCACGATCGGTCTCAGCGCGAATCAGACGGCCTGCGCCCTGCTTGAGGGTAATCACAGCCTGCGGCAACTGGTGGACCGCGAACGGGCTCAATCCCTTCTTCGTTAGCGCATCGAGACGCGCCGACAGCACCGGGTCATCAGGCGGCGCAAACGGCAGCTTGTCGATCACGACCAGCGAGAGCGCATCGCCCCGCACGTCCACGCCTTCCCAGAAGCTCTGGCTGCCCACCAGAATCGCATTGCCATACGCACGGAAGCGATCGAGCAACTCGGTGCGGCTCGCGTCTCCCTGCACGAGCAACGGGTAGTCCCACCCGCGTGCTTCAATGGTGTCGCGCAGTTTGGCCGAGATGCGGTCCACCGCGCGCAACGTCGTGCACAACATGAATACGCCGCCGCCCGATGCTTCGATCGCGGGCAATGCCGCGTCGAACACGGCGTCGGTAAACATTGGCGACGAAGGCTGCGGCAAATTGCGCGGCACGTACAGAAGCCCTTGCGTCGGATAGTCGAAGGGGCTCGGCAGCGTCATCGAGCGCTTTGCGTTCAGGCCCATCTGCGCCGCGTAGTGCGTGAAGTCGCCACGCACCGACAATGTCGCCGAGGTGAAGATCCAAGCGCGCGGCACACCCGCGCGCTGCTTAGCGAAGATCGGCGCAACCGACAGCGGCGTTTCGTGCAATTGCACCGTATGCGCGAACACTTCGATCCAGCGCACCTTTTCGTTCGGATCGGTGCGTTCGGCCTTGGCGTCCTCCGCGGCGGCGTCAGCGGATGCGCGTTCGGTCTCGGTGGGCGGTGTGGTCCAGCCCGCGAGCACGCCTTGCAGTTCGCGTGCGCGGCGCAGACACGCCCCGATCGATTCGGCTCGCTCGGCCTGACCCGCCAACGCGGACGTCAATGCGTCGAGCTCGGTCTCAAGTGTTTCGAGTGCGGGGAATAGCGGATGATCGTCGGGCAACTGACCGATCGACAAGCGCACCGTGTCCTCCTTGAAAGCGAGCCGCACGTCACGCGCCGCGCGTTCGAGTGTCGAGCCGAGCTTGACCCAGTCGACCGATTCACGCGCATGACCCAGGCCCTCCGCCACGGAATCGCGCGCGAGCTCGAGAAATTGCGTGGTGGAAAGCGTCTCGCCGAAAAACAGCGTCGCGGTTTCAGGCAGTTGATGCGCTTCGTCGAAGATGATGGTGTTGGCCGTCGGCAGCAATTCAGCCATGCCGGTATCGCGCAACATGATGTCGGCGAAAAACAGATGGTGATTCACCACCACGATATCGGCCTGCTGCGCCTCGCGGCGCGCCTGCATCACAAAACATTCCTTGTAATGCGGGCACTCCTGGCCAAGACAGTTCTCACGCGTGGACGTAACCATCGACCACACTGCCGCCGTTTCCGGCACGCTCGCGAGTTCAGCCTTGTCGCCGGTGCGCGTGATCTTGGCGAAGCGAATGATGTCCTGCAAATACGAGGTTTCCTGGCGCGAAGGCAGGCGACCGTTATCCGCTGTGCGCTGCAGATAGTAATGGCATAGGTAGTTCGCGCGGCCCTTGAGCATCGCCACCGACACCGGCACGGCGAGCGCATCGCGCACGGTCGGAATATCGCGCTGAAAGAGCTGATCCTGCAGATGCTTGGTGCCGGTAGAGACGATCACCTTGCCGCCCCACAACATGGCCGGCACGAGATACGCATAGGTCTTGCCGGTGCCGGTGCCCGCTTCCACGATCAGCGTGTTTTCGCTGCCGTCGAGACCGCTCGATTCGTCGTTTTCAGGGGCAACAGTTGCCGCCTCCGCGCCTGGCGCTTGCAGACGCCGCGCCGGACGCTTTTGCGCCTCGAACATCGCGGGCTCGGGCATCGCGCGGCCCGACGCTTCCATGGCCGCCGCGACGGCGCGCGACATCTCGATCTGCGACGCGCGCGAACGATAGCCGTCGATCTGACGGGCGAGCAGGCCGTTGTCGGCGAAGATATCGTCCAGTTCGGCAACGCGGCGTGGATTCAGCGACGCGGAGAGCGCAGACGCGGGAGGACGCAGCGCGGGCGTGCCGGCCGCCGGAGCGTCCTCGCCCGCCGTGGCGCGTGGTGAAGTTTCAAGCGGTGAATTCAAGGCAAGCGTTTCCTGCAAAGTCCGGCGCGCGCGGCGCGACCCGGCACCTGCCAGGGCGCGAACTCAGGCGCGTGCGTCCGGTTCGAGCTGCAATTGCAGCAAGATGATGGTGTCCTTGACTTTGAGTTTGCGCTTTTTCAGGCGCTGCAACTCGAAGTCGTCGATGCCGGGCTCTTCCGACATTCGGTCGATCAAGCGATCGAGCCCACTATGCTCCGATTCCAGTTGCAGAATACGGTCGCGCAATGTGTCCGCGGTGATGACGTGATGTTGATCGCGCATGCTCGCCTCCTCTCGTATGCGGCACAGGGCTGCATATGCAGCCCAATGCCTGAGGTTGCTGTCCGGCTTAAAACGCGTTACGACGACTGCTGCCTGGCTACTACCCTACCAGAACCCGCTACAGCACACCTACTGTTGTTCCTTTTGCTGCTTTTGCTGTTCTTCAAGCTGCTGTTGCTCTTTCAACTGGTCCTGACGTTTCTGCTCGGCTTTCTCGGCCGCCTGCTTCTGACGAGCCTCGACATCGGCCTTGTGCTGCGCCGCGTCGGCCTGCTTCTTCTCGAAGGTCTGCTGCTTCTCCACCCGCTCCTGCGCCTTTTGCGCGCCCTGCTGACGCGCCTGGTCGAGCTTGCGCTGGAAGTCGCCCTGCTTCTGGTCGTATGCCTGGCTGTTGGCTGCGGCTTGCGACGGGCTGATGCCGCGCTGCGCCTGATCCAGCGCGTGCTGTTGTTGCTTCTGCTGATAGGCTTGCGCGTTGGCGCTGCGTTGCGGCGCCTCGGCCGCGCGCTGCGCCTGGTCGAGCTGGTGTTGGCGCTGCTTGTCTTCGTAGGCCTGGGCGTTGCGCGCGTCGTCAGCGGCACGCTGCGGCGCGCTGGCTTCGTCTTGTGCGCGTTTGAGCGCTGCCTGCTCGTCACGCTGGCGAGCGTGCTGGACACGCTGTTCACCGTCGAGCGCGAGCTGTTCCTTGCGAATATCGGCCTGCACCGAACGCATGCTGTCGCGCGCTTTGTTCAGACAGTGGTTGACAAAGAACTTACTGTAGCAATCGTGTTCGGCGACCGCGTAACGGTAGTTGTTTTCCTCGGTACGCTGATCGAGGACTTTCTGCCGCGCCTCGAATGCGCTGTCGGGCGATGCCGCGTTATCGGCATTGTCCGCGCCCGTGGCGCTCATGGTGCTCGTTGTGCCCGAAGCCGCTGCCGGCGCGAGGCTGCTGGCGGCCACGAGCGGCGCTGCGGATTGCGCTACGGCCGGCGCGGACATGGCCAGCGAAGCTGCCATGACGCACGACGCGCACGAAACGAAAAACATCCCATTGGACGGAAGCGCTGACCTGAACAGGGACCGCAACACCGACGTGAGCGATGTAAGCGGCGAGCGCGACACACGCGGCGTCAGAAAAAGCGGTAATTGTGACAAGCGAGAGACCAAGCGGGAGTCCAGGCGGTTGAGGGACAGGGAGGTTGGCAACGTCGTAATTGGTCAACGGAACATGCCCGAAATTCTATCACCCTGCGGTTGAGCCCTTTTGCATTTATGGCAAAATGCCCCGCTCCAGCAACCTGGTCGCAGCGCGCACGCCCAGCGTACACCGGTGTGCCCGACGTGGGCCCGGAGTATGCCTGGCATGTGCCGGGCATGTGCCACTACGGCGCGACCTTTGATTGAGCAGCAGGAACACCAAGACCTTATGACGGAAACCGTAGCACTCAAGATCGTACAGCGCATCGCCGCCGAACTGTCCGTCCAGCCGCGCCAGGTCGCGGCCGCGGTGCAACTTCTCGACGAAGGAGCGACTGTTCCGTTCATCGCCCGCTACCGGAAGGAAGTGACCGACAATCTCGACGACACGCAACTCCGTAATCTCGAGGAGCGCCTGCTGTACCTGCGCGAGCTGGAAGACCGGCGCGCCACGATCATCGCGAGCATCGACGAACAGGGCAAGCTCACCGACGAACTGCGCGCCGCGATCGAAGGCGCCGACAGCAAGCAGGTGCTGGAAGACCTGTATCTCCCGTATAAGCCCAAGCGCCGCACGCGCGCGCAGATCGCCCGCGAAGCCGGCCTGCAGCCGCTCGCCGACGCGCTGCTGGCCAATCCCCTCCTCGACCCGCAAACCGAAGCCGCCGCCTACGTGGACGCCGAGAAAGGCGTCGCCGACGTCAAGGCCGCGCTCGACGGCGCGCGCGACATCCTCTCCGAACAGTTCGGCGAAACCGCGGATCTGCTCGGCAAGCTGCGCGATTACCTGTTCAACCAGGGCGTGGTGTCGTCGAAGGTGGTCGAGGGCAAGGAAAACGCGGAAGAAGAAAAATTCCGCGATTACTACGATTACGCGGAAACCATCCGAACCGTGCCGTCGCATCGCGCGCTGGCCCTGTTCCGCGGCCGCAATGCGGGCGTGCTGATGGTCAAGCTGGGTCTCGGCGAAGACCTTGACGCGCAGGTGCCGCATCCGGGCGAAGCGTTGATCGCCCGCCACTTCGGCATCGCCAATCAGAACCGTCCGGCCGACAAGTGGCTCGCCGACGTGTGCCGCTGGTGCTGGCGCGTGAAGGTGCAGCCGCATATCGAAAACGAACTGCTGACCAATCTGCGCGACGAAGCCGAACATGAAGCGATTCGCGTGTTCGCGCGCAATCTGAAGGACTTGCTGCTGGCAGCGCCCGCCGGACCGAAGGCCGTGATCGGCCTCGATCCGGGCATGCGCACCGGCGTGAAAGTCGCCGTGGTCGATCGGACCGGCAAGGTGCTCGCCACCGACGTGATTTATCCCCACGAGCCGCGCCGCGACTGGGACGGCTCGATTGCGAAACTGGCGCGCATCTGTGCACAGACGCAGGCTGAGCTGATCAGTATCGGCAACGGCACGGCCTCGCGGGAAACGGACAAGCTGGCGAGCGAACTGATCGCGCGTCATCCGGAATTCAAGCTGCAGAAGATCGTCGTCTCGGAAGCCGGTGCGTCCGTGTACTCCGCCTCCGAACTCGCGGCGAAGGAATTCCCGGACATGGACGTGTCGTTGCGCGGCGCGGTGTCGATTGCACGCCGTCTGCAGGATCCGCTCGCGGAACTGGTGAAGATCGAGCCGAAGGCAATCGGCGTCGGCCAGTATCAGCACGACGTGAATCAGCGCGAACTGGCCCGCTCGCTCGACGCGGTGGTAGAGGATTGCGTGAACGCAGTCGGCGTGGACGCCAATACGGCGTCGGTCGCGTTGCTCGCGCGCGTGTCGGGTTTGAACGCGACGCTGGCTCGTAACATCGTTGACTATCGCGATGCAAACGGCCCGTTCCCGTCGCGCGAACATCTGCGCAAGGTGCCGCGTCTGGGCGACAAGACCTTCGAACAAGCCGCCGGTTTTCTGCGCATCAACAACGGCGAGAACCCGCTCGACCGCTCGTCGGTTCACCCGGAAGCGTATCCGGTCGTTGAACGCATGCTGGCGAAGATCAGCAAGCATGTCGGCGAAGTACTCGGCAATCGCGACGCACTGCGTGGCCTCTCGCCGGCCGAATTCGTCGACGAACGTTTCGGCCTGCCGACCGTGCGCGACATTCTGCTGGAACTCGAAAAGCCGGGCCGCGACCCGCGCCCCGAGTTCAAGACCGCGACCTTCCGTGAAGGCGTCGAGAAGGTCAGCGATCTGACGCCGGGCATGGTGCTCGAAGGCGTCGTGACGAACGTGGCGGCCTTCGGTGCGTTCGTCGACATCGGCGTGCATCAGGACGGTCTGGTGCACGTGTCGGCCATGTCGACGAAGTTCATCAAAGACCCGCACGAAGTGGTCAAGGCCGGCCAGATCGTCAAGGTGAAGGTGCTGGAAGTCGACGTGAAGCGACAGCGTATCGCGCTGACCATGCGTCTGGACGACGAGTTCGGCGCGGCAGCCGCGCCGCGCAGCGGTGGCGGCGCCCAGCAGGATCGGGGCGGTTCGAGCCGTTCGGGCGGTGCTGGCCGCGGCGCGCAGCAACAGCGCTCGCGTGAGCCGGAAGCAGGCGGCGCAATGGCCGCGGCATTCGCCAAGCTCAAGCAGAAATAAGCGGGTTCGTCAGTGCGTGATTCGCCCACGCACTGACATCCGCGATGACTGAGCAGAAAAGAAGCCCACGCAATTGCGTGGGCTTTTTTTATCTCTTTTCGCTTGCCGCGTCTTCACATGCAAGGCGCGTCCGAGCCTCGATCCGTCGCGTCAGATCTCGATCTTCGTCCCCAACTCCACCACCCGGTTGGCGGGAATACTGAAGAAGTCGGTCGGCTTGGCGGCGTTCTGATGCATCCACGCGAACACACGTTCGCGCCACACCGACATGCCCGGCAACTGCGTAGGCACGACCGTTTCGCGAGCGAGGAAGAAGGACGTGTCCATTATCTCGAAGGTCATGTCGTGCGTGCGGCCGACTTCGAGCAACACAGCCTTCACGTCAGGCGTTTCGTTGAAACCGTACGCTGCCTTGACGAGGAACAAGCCGCCGTTCAGATCCTTTACCGTCACGCGTTCCGCATCGTTCACATACGGAATATCCAGCGTCACGAAAGTCAGGAAAATTGTGCGTTCGTGCAGCACCTTGTTGTGCTTCAGGTTGTGCAGCAAGCTCACCGGCACGAGCGAATCGCTACCCGTCAGATAGATCGCGGTACCCGACACACGATGCGGAGGATGCGCGAGCAGACCCTGCAGGAACGGCATAAGCGGAATACCGTCAGCCGCCGTACGCTCCTTGACGATCATCCTGCCCTTGAACCAGGTCATCAGCAGGAAGAACAGGAGCGCGCCGATGCCGAGCGGCAACCAGCCGCCTTCGGCCACCTTGAGCAGATTGGCGCCGAAAAAGCCTAAGTCGACCGCCATGAACACGCCGATGATCAGCGCCACGAGGAACTTGTTCCAGTTCCATACCTTCACCATAACGACGCAGGCCAGGACCGTGGTGATGACCATGGTGGCCGTTACCGCGATACCGTACGCGGCGGCGAGGTTATCCGAGCTCTTGAACGCGATCACGATGCACAGAATGATGAACAGCAGCATCCAGTTCACCACCGGCACATAGATCTGGCCGATCGCCAGTTCCGACGTGTGCAGGATCTTCATGCGCGGCACGTAGCCGAGCTGGATCGCCTGGCTCGTCAACGAATAGGCGCCGGAAATCACAGCCTGCGACGCGATCACGGTCGCCACCGTCGACAGCACCACGAGCGGCAGCAGCGCCCAATCCGGTGCAAGCAGGAAGAACGGGTTTTCGATTGCCTTCGGGTCGTGCATCAGCAGCGCGCCCTGGCCGAAATAGTTCAGCACCAGCGAAGGCATTACGAGGAAGTACCAGGCCATGCGGATCGGCTTCGCACCGAAGTGGCCCATATCGGCGTACAGCGCTTCGGCGCCCGTCAGCACCAGCACGACCGAGCCAAGCACCACGTAAGCCTGCAACACGTGCGCGGCCATAAAGGTGTAGGCGTAGTACGGATTCAGTGCGCGGATCACATTCGGCGACTGCAGGATGTGCCACAGACCGAGCGCGGCGAGCACCACGAACCACAGCACCATGATCGGGCCAAACAGGCGGCCGACGGTGGCCGTTCCGTGCCGCTGAATCCAGAACAGCAGCACGAGGATCACCATCGTGAGCGGCAGCACCAGATGAGACAGATTGGGCGCCGCGATCTCAAGGCCTTCGACTGCGGAGATCACCGAAATGGCGGGCGTAATCACCGCGTCGCCATAGAACATGCAGGCGCCGAAAATGCCGAGCATCATCAACAAGCCGGCCATTTTCGACTTCTGGTCGAGAGAGCGCAGCGCCAGCGCCATCAGCGCGAGGACGCCGCCTTCGCCGTTGTTGTCGGCGCGCATCACGAACAAGACGTACTTGATGCTGACCACGATCACGATCGCCCAGAACAGCAGCGAGATCACACCCAGAATCGATTGGTTGGTCAGCGGAATGCCATGTGCCGGGCTGAAAGCTTCTTTCAGCGAGTACAGCGGGCTCGTGCCGATATCGCCGAACACCACTCCGATCGCAGCAATCGCGAGGGAAGGCAGAGGCTGTTTGTGCACGTGATTGTTATCTGTCATAGACGCGAGGAAATCCGTTCCCTGAGCGGAAAAAACGACCGCTATTCTAAACTGCCCGCCTAGCGCCGCCCGGCTTGTTGTGGATACACCACGTGGATGGTCCGCGCAGTGTAGCACTGCGATTTAGGCGCGTCTGCTGCGTCAGGCGTTTCGCCGGCGCGGCATGCGCGTTTTGCGAGGCACCCTTCGCGGGACATACGGTGGACACATAACGCACATAAAAAAAACGGAGCCCGCTCGGGCTCCGTCTTGCAGACACTGCACGGGATACGACGCGATACACACGACGTCGTAGCGCGCATCACGTGCCCGACGACTCCTGGTCCTGCTGCATGCCGCGCTTGATCCACGCGCCGAGGTTATGCGGACGAACCGTGTCCCATTCCTCGAACGGCTGGTGAATCCACGGATTCGTCGGCAGATACTGCACATGGTAATCAGGCTTCACTTTCGAGCAGCCCTTGTACCAGAGTACCGCCGAGCGCACCGCGGTGATCGCCGGATAACGTTCTTTCAGATGCGCCTGCACGCGTGCCAGCGTCACACCCGAATCGACCAGATCGTCGACCAGCAGCACGTTGCCGTGCAGCTCGCCGCGCGTCATCGTGATGTATTGCGCGATGTCGAGCTCGCCCTGCTCCGTGCCGGCCGCTTCGCGGTACGAACTGGTGGCGAGAATCGCCAGCGGCAGATCGTAAATACGCGAGAGCTGGTCGCCGACGCGCAAACCGCCGCGCGCGAGACACAGAATCTTGTCGAACTTCCAGCCCGATTCATGCACCTGCAACGCCAGCAGTTCGATCAGCCGGTGATATTCGTCCCAGCCGACCCACAGGTTCTTGTCGTCGTTGCGCGGGTCTTTCATCGCAATCATGGGTACACCTTGCACCATGGCTTAAACCTTGAACGGATGACGAAGCAGAATCGTTTCGTCGCGATCCGGACCGGTCGACACCATGTCGATCGGAATGCCCGCGACTTCCTGCACACGCGTCAGATAAGCACGCGCGGTGGCCGGCAGCTTGTCCCATTCCGTGATGCCGACGGTGCTTTCCTTCCAGCCCGCGAAGGTTTCGTACACCGGTACGCAACGCGCGACTTCCGATGCACCACGCGGCAGCAGGTCGATATTCTTGCCGTCGACCGTGTAGCCGACGCACAGCTTCACTTCGTCGAGGCCGTCGAGCACGTCGAGCTTGGTCATGCACAGACCCGACACGCCGTTGATCTGGATCGAGCGGCGCAGTGCGGCGGCGTCGAGCCAGCCGGTGCGGCGCGGACGGCCGGTGACCGAGCCGAATTCCTTACCGACCTTGGCGAGTTCGAGGCCAATCGGTTCCTGACGCGCGGCGTTATCCGCGTCGTACAGTTCGCTCGGGAACGGGCCCGAACCGACACGCGTGCAATACGCCTTGGTGATGCCAAGAATGTAGTTCAGCTTTTGCGGACCCACACCTGCGCCCGCGGTAGCCGCACCGGCCACGCAGTTGCTCGACGTGACGTACGGATAGGTGCCGTGGTCGATGTCGAGCAGCGTGCCTTGCGCGCCTTCGAACAGCAGATTGTTGCCGGCGGCGTTTTCGTCGTACAGACGGCGCGACACGTCGGTCACCATCGGCTTCAGACGGTCGGCATAGCTCAGCATCGTGTCGAGCGTTTGCTGGAAGTCGACTGCGGCGACACCCAGGTATTGCGTCAACACGAAGTTGTGATAATCGAGATTTTCACGCAGACGTTCGGCGAAGCTTTCCGGCTCGAACAGGTCCTGCACGCGCAAACCGCGGCGCGCCACCTTGTCTTCGTAGGCCGGGCCGATGCCGCGGCCGGTGGTGCCGATCTTGCTCGCGCCACGGCGCGCTTCGCGGCCCTGGTCGATGGCAATGTGATACGGCAGGATCAGGGTGGTGGCTTCGGAAATGAAGAGGCGATTCTGAACATCGACCCCGGCGGCTTCGAGCTCGCCAATTTCCTTGAACAGCGCTTCCGGCGACAACACGACGCCATTGCCGATGTAGCACGCGACGCCGGGATGCATGATGCCCGACGGAATCAGACGCAAGATGGTTTTCTTGCCGCCGATGATAAGCGTGTGACCGGCATTGTGACCGCCCTGGAAGCGAACGACGCCTTGAGCGTGGTCCGTCAGCCAGTCGACGATCTTGCCCTTGCCTTCATCACCCCACTGGGTCCCCACGACGACGACGTTGCGCCCGGGGTTCACATTCACTGCGCTGGCAGACATGTTGTTTCGTAAGCTGGTTAAAAACGTATTCTACCTATGTTCGCGGAACCTTCCGAATTTTTCCGTTTCCGCTCAACGGTATGCACGTTATGGTGGGTATATCGAAAATAGCGCGGCGAGTGGCCGCGCCGGGTTCGGCGACGCTTTGGACGCCTTCTGAAATGCCCTTGGGATGGCCCTCGGGCGGTCTATCGATTCACGCTCAGGAACGGGGTTCGACGACCCACGCGCCGTTGCGCTCGACCAACACGCGGTCGCAGGCGAACTCGTCCAGATCGTGCTCGTGGCCAGGCAGCGCCTGGATCACGACTTCACCGGCATCGCGCAGTGCGGCGACGCTCACGCGCAGCGCGTCGTCATGCTGCCACGGGGCGAGAATCGCGCTGCTGCGCGCTTCTACGGGCGAAATTCGAGCAACTTCGCGCAGATCGAGCGAGAAGCCGGTTGCGGCACGTGCCCGGCCGTAGGCCTGGCCGACGTGGTCGTAACGGCCGCCGCGCGCAACCGCGTTCGGCACGCCGTCCACATACGCCGAGAACATCACGCCGCTGTGGTACGCGTAGCCGCGCAAATCAGCCAGATCGATCATCACTTCGGCGCCGTCCACCTGGCTCGCGAGGAATGCGAGGTCGTCGAGCGCGCGGGCGATAGCTGGTGCGTTCGGCAAGCGTGCCCGGGCTTCGTCGAGTACCGACGCGTCGCCGTAAAGTGTGGGGAGCGAGCGCAATGCGTCGCGCGTAACCGGCGTGAGATCGGCGGTCAGCTCGACGAGGCGCGGCACATCCTTGCCGGCTAACGCGTCGTACAGCGATTGGCCCAACTCCGCAGCAGCAGGTTCCGCTTCGATCAGCGCGGCGAGCACGCCGGCATGGCATAGATCGAGCCGCACTTTCGCGAGGCCGGCCAGACGCAGCGCGTCGAGCATCAACTGCTGGATTTCCAGATCCGCTTCGAGACCGGCGTGACCATAGATTTCCGCCCCGATCTGGATCTGTTCACGCGTGGCGTGCAGGCCGCGCGGACGCGTATGCGCCACATTGCCGGCATAGCAAAGACGCGTCACGCCCTGACGATTCAGCAGGTGTGCGTCGATACGCGCGACCTGCGGCGTAATGTCGGCGCGCAGACCGAGCGTGCGCCCGGACATCTGATCAACGAGCTTGAACGTGCGCAGATTCAGATCTTGCCCGCCGCCGGTCAGCAGCGACTCGATGTACTCGAGCAGCGGCGGCATCACCATCTCGTAGCCGTACGAGCGGAAACGGTCCAGCAAATGGCGCCGCAACTCTTCGATCTTGCGGGCTTCCGACGGCAGCACGTCGGCGATATTCTCGGGAAGTAACCAGGTCGACATCGATACAGTCCTACGACGTTGAACACGGCGGCTGGGTGCGCCGGTAAATGTGTGTGAATGGCGGGCGACGGCTCTATTCTGGCGGCTGTCGCGGGTATCGCGGCGGGCCTTTACGGCCCTTCATAACCCTTCCTGGCCCGCGCCGCTGAACGCTCGCTGTTGCCAAGCCGCTGATGCCGCGCAAATGGAGCGCCAACGCAACGGCGCGCAGCGGCGGCGCTATGCGACGCCCTCAGGTCACGATAAACAGCAGGATCAACCCGAGCACCATCACGACCAGCCCGCCGACGCGAATCTGATGCGGGGGCCGTTCCGCTATTTTACGGAACGTGTCGCGCCAGGCGCTCGGAAAAACGAAGGGAAACATCCCTTCGATAATCAGCATCAATGCGATCGCGAGCAGTAACGAGCCGGCTATGTCCATGCGAATGAAGGGGCCGCGATGCGGATGCCGCGGCCTTCCGGTTATCAGTGTTTGCGCGGTACCGCGGGAGCGTCCGGGGCGGCGCCACCGGTCGGGCTACGCATGAAGCGGAAGAACTCGCTGCTTGGGTCGACCACGATCACGTCGCCCGGCTTGAAGGTGTTCTTGTACGCCTGCATGCTTTGATAAAACTGGTAGAACTGCGGGTCGCTGCCATATGCTTCCGCCGCGATTTCCGCGGCCTTGGCATCGCCCTCGCCCTTGATGGTCTGCGCCTGCTTATAGCCGTCCGCGAGAATCGCCTGTTGCTGGCTGACGGCATCCGCCTTGATCTGGTCGGCCTCGGCCGTGCCCTTCGCACGTTCGTCGGCCGCGGCCTGCTCGCGCGCGGCGATCATCCGCTTGTAGACCGAGTCGGCCATCGCTGCCGGGAAATCGACGCGCGTCAGTTGCACGTCGAGCACCGAAACGCCCAGCGATGCCGCGGCTTTGCTCATCGTGCCACGTGCTTCGTCCGCGACGGCTTGTTGCTTTGCGAGCGCATCGGTCAGCGTGACCTTGGCGAACGCGTCGCCGAGCGCGCTGCGTGACAGCAGCGCGAGGCGGTCCGCCAGACTTTGCACGTCGCCGCGGGTTTCGGCGAGCAGCTTCAGCGGATCGGTTACGCGGTATTTGATGACCGGGTTGGCCAGCAGGTCGGTTTTGTCCGACGTGACATAACGGTCTTCATCCGGCGCGTCGAGCGACTGGATGCGGTTATCGACCAGCGTGACCGTCTGCAACGGCGGCGGCAGCTTCACATGCAAGCCCGGGCCAAGCAATTCGGGCGCGGTGTCGCCATGCGAGGACAACACAGCCATATGCCGCTGGTCGACCACGAATACCATCGACGATGCGACAAACAGCACGATGACGACGGCTACGACGAGCGCAATGATCTTGTTCATGATGTGCGCTCCTTATTGAACGTCGTCTTCGCGCATACGGCTGCGGAAGGAGTCGCGTGAACGCAGTGCGTCGCTGCTGGCGGCGGCCTGACTGGCAGGCGTCGCAACCGCGGCGGGCGCGGAAGCAGCGGCAGCAGCAGCCGGTGCGGCAGCGCTGCTCGCGGCTTGCGGCGCGGCGGCGCCCGACGTAACGGCAGCACCGGAAGCGGCTGCAGCAGCGTCGGCTACGCGCTGGCGAGTCTGCTCGACCAGCTTGTCGAGCGGCAGATACAACACGTTGTTGCCGCTCTTGCTGTCCACAAACACCTTGGTCGTATTCGAATAGATCTGCTGCATGGTTTCCAGGTACATGCGCTCGCGAATCACAGCGGGCGCTTTCGAGTACTGCGCGTAGACCTGCTTGAAGCGCTCGGCATCGCCTTGCGCCTGGGCCACCGTCTTGTCGCTATACGTTTTCGCTTCGTCGACCTGATGCGCCACATCCGCTTGCGCGCGCGGCAGCAGCTCGGCGGCATAGGCCTGCGCGTCGCGTTTGGCGCGTTCGTTGTCCTGGCGCACTTTGGCGGCATCGTCGAAAGCGGCCTGCACCTGGTCGGGCACCTGCACACCCTGGATCGTCACACCGGTCACGGCGAGGCCGGACTGGTATTCATCCAAAGATTGCTGAATCGACGCCATCAGTTGCTGGCGAATTGTTTCGCGATCCTGATAGAGGATGTCACTGGTGCTGCGCGCACCGACGATGCTACGCACCGCCGCCTGCGCGGCCTGCATCACGCTCTGATCGGGATCGACGCTGCGGAAGAGATAGTCGGTCGGCTTGCTCACCTGGTACTGCACGGCAAAGCGCACGTCGACGATATCGGCGTCGTGCGTGAGCATCGACGCGTCTTTCACGTTGGCGAGACGCACCACGTTGTTACGGCCGATCTCCACCTGGCGAATCTGGCCGATGTTGACGAGCTCGTGCGCTTCGAACGGATACGGCAGGCGCCAATGCACGCCCTGCCCCGCGGTGTAACGATACTTGCCGAACTGCATGACGACGCCGGCCTGGCCATCCTGCACGACGAACACGCCGCTGCCGAGATAGATCGCGATCAACACGCCGATCACGATGCCCACGCCAATGCGTGCGCCGCGACCGTTGTCCGGACGGCCACCACCCGCACCGCCGCCCTTGCGACCGAACACCCGGCTCAAACGGCGGTTGAAATCGCGCCACATCTCGTCGAGATCGGGCGGGCCTTCACCGTCCTTGGCCGGCGGCCGCTTGGGTTCGTTGGGTCGTTGGCGTTCGCCATTGCCGTCGCCCCGGCCCCAGCGCGGATCGTTCAGTGAAAGCATGGCGCGCATGCGCAGCCAGATACTCCGCTCGTTGTAATCGTTCACCTGTGTTCGTTCACCAGAGTAGACAGCGGGTCAGTGCAATTGGAGCGGGTCAGTGCCCGAGTTCTGAGACCTTACGGTCCTCGCGTGGTGCTGCCGACCGGTCTTCTTCCGACAGATCGACCAGCGGATCGGAGAGAGGTTCGGCAGTAGCGATTTCAGCGATGGCAGCGCGCAATGTATCCAGCCCTTGCCCCGTGCGCGCGCTCAAAAAGACGCGCGAAATATTACCATACTCATCCCGCTCGACCGCGTCGCCACGGGCCGCCAACTCCGGCACGGCGTCGATCTTATTGAACACCAGCACCTGACGGATCGTATCCGCACCAATTGCGTGCAACACCTCGTTCACCTGATCGATCTGATCGAGACGCACGGCGCTCGACGCGTCGACCACGTGCAGCAGCAGGTCGGCGTGAATGGTTTCCTCGAGCGTGGCGCGGAAAGCCGCCACCAGCTGGTGAGGCAATTCGCGGATGAAACCGACCGTGTCGGATACCACCACCTGGCCGGCTTCGTCGCCCAGATAGACACGGCGGGACGTGGTGTCCAGCGTGGCGAACAGCTGGTCGGCGGCGTACGTCTGAGCCTTCGTCAGCGCATTGAAGAGCGTGGATTTGCCCGCGTTCGTGTAGCCGACGAGCGACACGGACATCGTCTGATTGCGGCTGCGCGCGCGGCGCTGCGTGCCGTGCTGACGGCGCAGTTTTTCGAGGCGGGTTTTGAGCGCCTTGATGCGCTCGCCGATCAAACGGCGGTCGGTTTCGAGCTGCGTTTCGCCAGGACCGCGCAAACCGATACCGCCCTTCTGGCGTTCAAGGTGGGTCCATGCGCGGATTAGCCGCGTCGATAGATACTGCAACTGCGCGAGCTCCACCTGCAGCTTGCCTTCATGGCTGCGGGCGCGTTGCGCAAAAATATCGAGGATGAGGCTGGTGCGA
Organism: Paraburkholderia sp. SECH2; assembly: GCF_030464795.1. NCBI lineage: Bacteria > Pseudomonadati > Pseudomonadota > Betaproteobacteria > Burkholderiales > Burkholderiaceae > Paraburkholderia > Paraburkholderia sp. SECH2. The sequence continues at coordinate 236,605 of NZ_JALPRH010000006.1, read as the reverse complement.
TCGATCACGCGGCGGTTAAGCGCCTGCTCCAGATTGCGCTGCTGCGCAGGCGCCAGAGCGTGATTGAAAATGACGAGTTCGATGTCGTTCGCCTCACAGGCCAGACGCAATTCTTCGGCCTTGCCGCTGCCGACGAACATCTTGGCATCGGGACTGGAGCGGCGCCCCGTGAGGGTGACTAAGGGATTGGCGCCCGCGCTTTGCGCGAGCAGGCTGAGTTCTTCCAGACTGGCTTCGAAATCGATCTTACCGAAGTCGATGCCGACAAGCGCTGCATTGATCAAATTGGAGGGTATCAAAATAAGGCGGCCGGGAGTAATCGCCAACGGGCGACGCTACGCCGGCCGCGGACGGGGGTTAGGACTGTTCGGAATCCGGGTGGAAATTCACCGGACGGGCAGGCACGACCGTAGAAATTGCGTGCTTGTAAACCATCTGGGTGACCGTATTCCGGAGCAACACGACGTACTGGTCGAACGATTCGATGTTCCCTTGAAGCTTGATGCCGTTGACCAAGTAGATCGACACCGGCACATGCTCTTTACGCAGTGCGTTCAAAAACGGGTCTTGTAACAATTGCCCTTTGTTGCTCATAGCAAACTCCGTATTTTTTTGCAGGTTGACTGAATTGACGACGAAGAAAAAGAGATCCGCCGTCAACCGCTACACTATAGCCGATTTTCATTTTTGCGCGAGCGGGCCGGCCTTGCGGCCAAACCCAACACACACGCGGGTTTCAGCCTGGATTTAGCCTTTATCCGCGTAAGGGTTCGTCGACGATCTGAACTCTATGCGCAATGGAGTCCCAGTCAGCTTGAAAGTTTCCCGGAAGCGGTTTTCGAGGTAGCGTTTGTACGTTTCGGTGATCGCATCGAGCGCATTGCCGTGAATCACGATGATCGGCGGATTCTGTCCGCCCTGGTGCGCGTAACGCAATTTCGGGCGCACCGGACCGCGTCGGCGCGGCTGCTGGAATTCCACTGCCTCGATCAGCGCGCGCGTCAACTTCGGCGTCGGCAGCTTGGCCATGGCGGCGGCGTAGGCGTCGTCGACCGAGCGCATCAGCGGGCCGATTCCGGTTTTTTCCGCGGCGGAAATGAAGTGGAATTTGGCGAAGTCGAGAAATTTTAGTTTGCGCTCGATGTCGGCCTTAGTGCGCTCGCGCACATGCGAATCGAGCCCGTCCCATTTGTTCACGCCGACCACCAGCGCGCGGCCCTGCTCCACCACGAAACCGGCAATGTGCGCGTCCTGTTCGGAAATATCCTGTTGCGCGTCAAGCAGCAGGATCACGACGTTCGCGTCTGAAATCGACTGCAGCGTTTTCACCACCGAGAACTTCTCGATCGCTTCGAACACCTTGCCGCGGCGGCGCAAACCAGCCGTGTCGATCAGCGTGTAGGGCTTGCCCTGACGCTCGAAGTCGACGTAGATCGAATCGCGCGTGGTGCCCGGCATGTCGAACGCGATCACGCGCTCTTCGCCCACCAGCGCATTGATCAAGGTCGACTTGCCGACGTTCGGCCGGCCGACGATCGCGATCTTCACGCCGTGCGCCTGTTTTTCCTCGTCGCTCTCTTCCGGCTGTCCGGCATACGCGACACCCAGCGCGTCATTGATCATTTCGGTGACGCCGTCGCCGTGTGCCGACGAAATCGCGCGCGGGTCGCCGAGACCGAGTTCGTAGAAGTCGGCGGCCACCGTGCTGTACTTCATCCCCTCCGCCTTGTTGACGACGAGGAAGATCGGCCGGCCGGTCTTGCGCAGGTAGTCGGCAATCGTTTTGTCCTGCGGCGCGAGACCGTTGCGGCCGTCGACGATGAACACGACGACGTCCGATTCTTCGACCGCCTGGCGGGTTTGACGCGCCATCTCGTGCAGGATGCCGTCTTTCGCGACCGGCTCGAAGCCGCCGGTATCGACGACCAGATACGGCCGGTCGCCGGCGCGCCCCTCGCCGTAATGGCGATCGCGGGTGAGACCGGGCAGGTCGGCAACCAGCGCATCACGCGTGCGCGTGAGACGGTTGAATAGCGTGGATTTCCCCACATTGGGGCGCCCAACCAGGGCAATAACGGGTTTCATCAGATGTTGTTCACGGTGAAACGCGGGATCGAAATCGACGGCCCGCGTAGCGACGCCATGCGGCCGCTACACGGCAGCCTTTGACGAAAATTATCACGAATTCGGCCAGCCCCGGATGTGCTGTCAATATGCGCACCCGGGCGGACGGGGGTTTGGCTGTATGGGGCGGCGCCAATGGGCCGCCAGCTTCAGTCTTTCTTGCTCAACGGCTCACACGCCGGTTCGATACGATTCTCTGCGTATCGACCAGGATGCCGTCGAAGGTGGCGCCGCAAGCAGCCACCGATGGCCACATGGGCCGTTTCTGATCCGACTTGCCGGACCAGCCAGTCCGGCGGAATATTTCTAGTTGCCCAGCTATACAACAAAAACGCGTGCGGCCGGCGAAGCCGGCCTGCACGTTTGACGACGTTTGACTGCCAATAGCCTGCGCGATCAGCGCGGACGGTAGCCGTACAGATCGCCGTCGTGTGTCAGCACGACCAGCGTTTCGCCGGCCAGCACCGGCGCTGCGGTAATCGGGGTGCCGTCGGTCTTCACACGGGCCACGAGTGTACCGTCGTCGCGCGACAGGAAGTGCACGTAACCCTGATAGTCGCCCAGCACGGCGGCATGACCCAGAATGAACGGGACGCTGAGTTCGCGATTCTTCAGCTTGTCGTTCTTCCAGAGCGTCGCGCCGTTGCTGACGTCGAATGCCGACACCACCGACCAGTCGTCGGCCGCCACCACGGCACGGTCATCCTGCGCGAGACCGCTCGTGCTCGAAAACGCCTTTTCCCACACCGCGCGGCCCGAGTTCGCGTCGAAGCAGCCAATCTGACCCTGGAACGTCACCGCGCAGGTTTCCGAGCCGAGCAGCGTGGGCGGGCCTGTCACGTCGTTGATGCGCTCCACTTCCGTCACACCCTTCGGATACGACACCGGGGTCTGCCAGTAGTTGTCGCCGGTCTGCAGGTTGATCGCAGCGAAGGCGCCGCCCGGGAAGCCGGCCAGCACCGCCGCGTCACCCGCGAACGTCATGCCCGAGGACACGCGCAGGTTGAGCGGCACCGCGCGATTGCGATAATTCCACTTCTGCTCGCCAGTTTGCGCGTTGAACGCGACGATCTGACCGTCGACCGTGCGCACAACCACGAGGCCGTTACCGACCAGCGGCGGCGAGATGATTTCGCCAGGCGCCTTGGCGGTCCACAATTGTTTGCCGTCCGCGCCGAGCACGTAGACATCGCCCTTCAGGCCGCCGACCGCCGTGAGCGTGCCGTCGCTGCCGACACCGGCCGACAGATCGTCACGCAACTTGACGCGCCAGATGTCCTTGCCGGTTTGCGCGTCGATCTTCGCAACCGAGCCGTTCGCGCCCGCCGCGTACACCGCGTTGCCGACCGCGACCGGCGAGAACAGGTAACGACCCGCCTTGCCGACGCTCGTCTTCCACGCCTGCTGCACGTCGAGCACGGGTTTGAACTCGGTGAGCGGCGTGGGCTCGCGGCGCTCGTCTTTCGTGGATGAGCAAGCCGCCATGGTGAGCACGGTCATCGCACAGGCAACGGGCACAGCGTAACGTTTCAGCAGATTCATCGGTGGACGAAGCATTCAGGAAATGAGTTAAAGGAGACCGGTTGGTCGTGTCATGCGGCGCGCTGCATGCGGCGATTAGCCGCCCAGCGCATCCAGCTTGAACTGAATCAACTGGCGAGCCGAGCTATCGTTTTTCGACAGCGAGTCGAGGGCAAGCTTGTAGGCAGCGCGCGCATCGTCACGCTTGCCTTGGGCGGCGAGCAGATCACCGCGGCCGTCCGCCACAATGCCCTTGAACGCATCGGACTGCGGTTCGGCGAGCAGTGCGAGCCCCTGGTCGTAAGCCTTGTCGTCGAGCAGCAGCGAAGCCAGACGGAGCTTGGCGATCTGCTTGAACTCGTCGTCTTTTGCGTGATCGATGGTCCATTGCAACTGGGCCTTCGCGGCGGCTTCGTCACCCGCGGCGTACAGCGCCTTGGCGGCGCCCAGCGCGGTCATCTGCGCATACGCGGTGCGGCTGAACTTGTCTTCCATATCGGTGGCAACGCGCGTGATCTTCGCCTTGTCGCCCGATGCCACGGCCTGCTGCACCTGGTCATACAGCACCGCGGCTTCCGCGGCCTGGCGCCGTTGCCAGAAATTCCAGCCGTTCCAGCCGGCGGCGGCAACCAGGGCCACCAGCACGATCCACGTGGTTGCATTGCCCCACTGCGTCCACCATGCTTTCAGACTTTCAATCGATTCTTGTTCGTCGTGGTAACTCATCGCCCGGCGATTTCCTCTTTCTTGATACGTGTGCGTGTCGAGCCAAGGGGCCCGACGACATCGCGATCAGTCGTCGCCGTCTTCGGCGGTTGCAACCATCGCATTGATTAGAAATTCGGTCAAGTCTTCGGCGGGCACGTTATGTTGCTCGTTTTTACCGCCGTTAGAACTTGTATCACGGAGCGGTTTGACGCCGACCGTGCCGTTCGCAATCTCGTCTTCGCCGAGGACCACCGCGAATGCCGCGCCGCTCGCGTCAGCACGCTTCATTTGCGACTTGAAGCTCGCCGTCTGACCGTCCGCGCTGCAATGCAGGATCACGTCGAGACCCGTGTCGCGCAAACGCTCGGCGATGATAAAGGCCTGTTCGCGCGCCGCGTCGCCCTGATGGACCACGTATACGTCGCAGCCCTCGTCTTCCGGCACGAGCTGATCTTCTTTCAGCAATTCGAGGATACGCTCGACGCCCATGGCCCAGCCGCATGCGCCCGTCGGCTTACCACCAAGCTGTTCGATCAGCGGATCGTAACGGCCGCCGGCCGCGACCGTGCCTTGCGCGCCGAGCTTGTCGGTCACCCATTCGAACACGGTCAGATTGTAATAATCGAGACCGCGCACGAGACGCGGATTGATCGTGAACGGAATATTGTTCGCCTTCAGAATCCGCTGCAGGCCTTCGAAGTGCGCGCGCGATTCTTCGCCGAGAAAATCGATCAGCTTGGGCGCGTTCTGCGCGACTTCCTGCATAGCCGGATTTTTCGTGTCGAGCACGCGCAGCGGGTTCGTGTACAGGCGACGCTTCGCTTCTTCGTCGAGCACGTCCATGTGCTTTTCGAGGTACGCGATCAACTCGACGCGATGCGCCGCGCGCTCTTCCACGAGACCCAGCGAATTGAGCTCGAGCTTGATGCCCATCAAGCCGAGGTCGTCCCACAGACGCTGGCACATCATGATGATTTCAGCGTCGGCGTCCGGACCGGCAAAGCCCAGCGCTTCCACGCCGACCTGATGGAACTGGCGATAACGGCCGCGCTGCGGGCGCTCGTGACGGAACATCGGGCCGATGTACCACAGGCGCTTCGGCCCGTCGTACAGCATGTTGTGCTCGATCGTCGCACGCACCACAGCCGCCGTATTTTCCGGGCGCATCGTCAGATTTTCGCCGTTCAATGCGTCGGTAAAGCTGTACATCTCTTTCTCGACGATGTCGGTCACCTCACCGATACCGCGCTTGAACAACTGCGTATGCTCGATGATCGGCGTACGAATATTCTGGTATCCGTACGAGCGCAGCATCGACTTGACGGTCGCTTCAAAAAATTCCCACAGCCCGGCGTCCTGCGGAAGGATGTCATTCATGCCCTTCACACCGGACAACTTTTCGAGCTTTTTCTTCTGTTCAGTCATCTGTCTTCGATTGGCGGTATTTAGTTGAGTGCTTCGGCGCGGCCATAGCGGCGCTCGACGTAGTCACTCACGATTTGCTGGAATTCTTGCGCGATGTTCTCGCCGCGCAGCGTCTTGACCTTCTCGCCGTCGATGAACACCGGCGCGGCCGGATTTTCGCCCGAACCCGGCAAGCTGATGCCGATATTCGCCTGTTTCGATTCGCCCGGACCGTTGACGATGCAGCCCATCACCGCGACGTGCATCTTTTCGACGCCAGGATATTGATCGCGCCACACCGGCATCTGCGTGCGCAGATAGGTCTGGATTTGCGACGCCAGTTCCTGGAACAGCGTGCTGGTGGTGCGGCCGCAACCCGGGCACGCGATCACCATCGGCGTGAACGAGCGCAGGCCCATGGTCTGCAGAATTTCCTGACCGACGATCACTTCACCCGTGCGCGGGCCACCCGGTTCCGGGGTGAGCGAGATACGGATCGTGTCGCCGATGCCTTGCTGCAGCAACACCGACAACGCAGCGGTCGACGCCACAATGCCCTTCGACCCCATGCCCGCTTCGGTCAGACCCAGATGCAGCGCGAAGTCGCAACGGCGCGCGAGTTCACGATACACCGCGATCAGATCCTGCACGCCGCTGACCTTGCACGACAGAATGATCTTGTTGCGCGGCAGGCCGATTTCGACCGCGCGCTCCGCCGAGCCAATCGCCGACTGGATCAGCGCTTCGTACATCACGCTCTGCGCTTCCCACGGCGTGGAACGCGCGGCGTTTTCGTCCATCATCTTCGCGAGCAGGTCCTGGTCGAGGCTGCCCCAGTTGACGCCGATCCGCACCGGCTTGTCGTACTTCACCGCCGCTTCGATCATTTGCGCGAACTGCGTGTCGCGCTTCGCGCCGTGGCCGACATTGCCCGGATTGATCCGGTACTTCGACAACGACTCCGCGCACGCGGGGTAATCGCGCAGCAGCAAATGGCCGTTGTAATGAAAATCGCCGACCAGCGGCACCGACACGCCCATGCGGTCGAGCTGCTCGCGAACCGCCGGCACGGCCGCCGCCGCTTCCGGCGTATTGACCGTGATACGCACCAGTTCCGAACCGGCTTGCGCCAGTTCCTTGATCTGGATCGCCGTGCCGATCGCGTCCGCGGTGTCGGTGTTGGTCATCGACTGGACGCGCACAGGCGCATCGCCGCCGATGGTGACGAGCTGGCCGCCCCAACGGACATCGACCGCGTGCGACTTGCGCCGTACAGCGTGGCCGCCGAACACCGGCTCGTTTGAAACGATCTTGCTACTGGATTGGGATTGAGCTTCGGATTGCATCGAAAAACCCATTTACGCCGCATGCGCCACACAAAAGACGTAGCGCCTGAATTGAAAAAGCGCCGCGAACCGGTTGGCCGCGACGCATACCGTATCTATCAAGGCAACGCAAAGCGCGCCACATTACCCTTGGCTGCCGAATATTTCGACGGATCGACTGGCTGACCATCGAGCGTAAGCGACTCGAGACCCGCCTTGTTGCCGACCGTGACCTTGAAAGGGGCCGCGCCCGTCACTTCCTTCGTATCGCCTGCGTGCACGAGGCCGGAGAACACTTCCTTGCCGTCCTTGCCACGCACGCTGAACCAGCTGTCCTGCGTCACGCGCAACGCAATGATCGCCTCACCCGCGGCCGGCGCCGCCGTATCCGCTGCCGCCGATGCGCCTATCGCGGCGACCACCGGCGCGCTCGCGCCTTGCGCCGCCGCCTGAACCTGCGAACCGGCCTTCGGGGCGACTGCTGCTGCCGTGACCGCCGGAGCGGGAGACGGCGCTTCACCGGTTGCCAGCGGGGCGGGCATCGGCGTACCCGACGCTGCGTGATCCGTTGCGGCCTGCGCTTCCGGGGCCGAAGCCGCGTCTTCCGCGGTTGCCTCGGAACCTGCCGGCTGACCCTGCGCCACCGCGCCCGATGCACCGGTCGCGCCACCCGCCGCGCCGTTGGCGCTCGCCTTCAATCGTGCGAGCCACGCCGACGAATCACCGCCATTGGTATGCCACATGCCGAGCGCGATCACCGCGACGATGATCGCTGCAATGCCCCACAGCCATGAGCGGCTCTTTTGTCCACTGCCGCCGAGCGACAGCGATACACGACCGCGCGGCAAATCCTTGCCCGACGATGCCGGCATCGACAGATCCGGCGCGGGCACACCCTTCTCGCGGCGCAAAGCCTGCGTAAACGGCGTGGGATCCGCGCCGAGCATCTTCGCGTAGCTGCGCACCACGCCGAGCGCGAAGGTCGTGTCCGGCAGATGGCTGATGTCGCCCGATTCGAGCGCACGCAGCTTGGTGACGGAGACCTTCAGGCGCGCCGACACGTCTTCGATCGTCCAGCCCTTCAATTCACGCAATTGGGTCAAGCGCGCGCCAACTGCCGCCAGGGAATCAAAACTCGCCGGGCCCGGCTGCTCAACAGGCTGCACTACCGCCCGGGCGACTGGCGCCGGATGGCCTTCGTTTGTGTCTGTGTCCTGCGGCTGCGGCTGCGGGTGCTGCGGCTCACTCATCCCAAATCCTTTCGCGTCGATTCTTTTTCACTTGTGCAACCCGGACGGGCCAAAGCCTCACGCCCGAATCGCAGACCGTTTATAACAAAATGCGCGGCCTTGTGTGCCGCTTCCGATCGCTTCTGCAAACTTTCTTTTCAACCGCGGAGGCGTGGAGCGTTTTCACACGCCCGGATCGCTTTCCTCCGAACGGTCGCGCCCCACTATCTCGCGCGATTACACGGCGCGCACCTCGATAATCTTCGCCGCCTTCCCGGTGCGCTCAGCGAGGCGCGTGCGGTCTTTCACCGCACCGGCCAACTGACCGCAGGCAGCATCGATATCATCGCCGCGTGTCTTACGCACTGTGGTGACGACGCCCGCGTCCATCAACACTTGTGCAAACCGCTTGATCTGTTCCGGCTTCGAGCGGATGAGGCCCGATTCAGGGAACGGATTGAACGGAATCAGGTTGAACTTGCACGGTACGTCGCGCGTAACCGCCAGCAATTCGCGCGCTTGCGCTTCGCTGTCGTTCACGCCGTCGAGCATGCAATATTCGAACGTAATGAAATCGCGCGGCGCGACTTTCAGATAGCGCTGGCAAGCGGCCATCAATTCGCGCAACGGATACTTCTTGTTCAGCGGCACCAGCATGTCGCGCAGCGGGTCGCTCGGGGCATGCAGCGAGACCGCGAGCGCCACCGGCAGATCGGCGCCAAGCCGGTCCATCATGGGCACGACGCCCGAAGTGGATAGTGTGACGCGGCGGCGCGACAGGCCGTACGCGTTATCGTCCAGCATCAGGCGCATGGCGGGCACCACCGCGTCGTAATTGAGCAGCGGCTCGCCCATACCCATCATCACCACGTTCGTGACGACACGCTCGCCTTTGCCGTCACCGCCCGTGGCGCGGCCGCCATCCGTGCCGCGCGTCGCGCGCAACGCGAACTCGGCCATACGCAGCTGGCCGATGATTTCGCCGGTGGTGAGATTGCGGGAGAAACCCTGTTTGCCGGTCGAACAGAAACGGCAGTTGACCGCGCACCCCGCCTGCGACGACACGCACAGCGTGCCACGCGTTTCTTCGGGGATATAGACGGTTTCAACCGCGTTGCTGTTGCCGACGTCGATCAGCCACTTGCGTGTGCCGTCAGTCGAAATGTTGTCGCTGACGATGCCGGGCATCGTGATCGTTGCGCGCCCTTTGAGCTTTTCGCGCAAGGACTTCGCCAGATCGGTCATGCCGTCGAAGTCAGCAGCGTTGTACTGGTGGATCCAGCGCTGCAATTGCTTGGCGCGAAACGGCTTCTCGCCCAGGCTGTCGCAGTAAGCGACAAGCCCTTGGGCGTCGAGGTCGAGAAGGTTGACGGTGGGACTGCTCGTCATATCGAATCCTGCCATTTCAGTGCGAGACTACGTTCATGCAACAAGCTGCATGAACGCAATGCCGTTCGCGCCCATTCCTGCTGCTTTACCTTACTACTTTGCCGGGCTGTTCGTGCGGATTCGTGCGACAAATCCAACGGCAGCGCACGAATCGCGCGGATAGCGCCTTGCAGGGCAAGCGCGTTCAGACACGCTCAAACCTGCCTAAACCCGCTTAACGCGAGTAGACGTTCACTTGCGGGAAGAAGAACGCGATTTCAACTGCAGCTGTTTCAGCGGCGTCCGAACCATGCACCGCGTTAGCGTCGATGCTGTCAGCGAAGTCAGCGCGGATCGTGCCCTTTTCTGCCTTCTTCGGATCCGTTGCGCCCATCAGGTCGCGGTGCTTCAGGATCGCGTTTTCGCCTTCCAGCGCTTGCACGACCACCGGGCCCGAGATCATGAAATCGACCAGGTCCTTGAAGAACGGGCGTGCAGCGTGCACAGCGTAGAACTTCTCTGCGTCAGCGCGCGACAGGTGGACCATGCGCGAAGCCACGATCTTCAGGCCAGCGTTTTCGAAACGGCTGTAGATCTGACCGATCACGTTCTTGGCCACTGCGTCCGGCTTGATAATCGACAGGGTGCGTTCGATCGCCATAAAAACTCCAAAAAATTAAGAGGTTACAGATTCAAATGAATCCGCTATTGTAGCATGTTCCAGTGTATGATTGCGATTGAACCCTTACAACATTGAAAGACTCCAAGCAGGAGTTTCTGAATACTGGTAGCGTAGGTCGTGTGGACATTTTCTGGGTATTGAAACTCCCTGCCACCGCGCCAATCTTAGGGATGAACACCCTGCGACTGGCGGCAAGCATTCCGGCCGGCGCCGCACTACCTGACGCACCACCTGCTGCGCAACCCGCGGCACAACCATTACGCAACATGCTTCTGAGGTAAGGAGAGACCATGAACGATCATCCGTATAGCTTTGGCCGCAATGGCGCAGTCAGCACGGTCGAAACACGCAACCGCGTACTACGGAACACCTACTGGCTGCTAGCGCTGTCCATGATTCCGACCGTGCTCGGCGCATGGGTGGGCGTGGCAACCGGTTTCTCGCTGTTCGCCGCCACCAGCCCCGGCATGAGCATGCTGGCGTTCTTCGCGATCGCCTTCGGTTTCATGTTCGCCATCCAGAAAACCAAAGACAGCGCCATCGGCGTGTTTGTGCTGCTCGGCTTCACGTTCTTCATGGGCCTGATGCTGTCGCGCATCCTGAGCTTCGTGCTCGGTTTTTCGAACGGCCCGTCGCTCATCATGCTGGCCTTTGGTGGCACTGGTGTGATCTTCGCCTCCATGGCAACGATCGCCACGGTCAGCAAGCGTGACTTCTCGGGCCTCGGCAAGTGGCTGTTCATGGGCGTCATCGTGCTGCTGCTGGCTTCGGTCGCTAACATCTTCCTGCACCTGCCGGCGTTGATGCTGACGGTGTCGGTGCTGGCCATCGTGATCTTCTCGGCCTACATGCTGTTCGACGTCCAGCGTGTCGTGAACGGCGGTGAAACGAACTACATCACCGCTACCCTCGCGATCTACCTGGATCTGTACAACGTGTTCGTCAACCTGCTCGCGTTGCTCGGCATCTTCGGCGGCAACCGCAACTAAGTCTGACGCAAGGCGCGGCGCGCGAAACTTCGGCCTTGAAGAAAAAGCCCATGACGAGCAATCGTCATGGGCTTTTTTCTTTGCACTGCCGGCAAGTCAGCGGTGAATCACCGAGCCTGGCAATGTCAAATGCCAGTCAATCAGAGACGAATCACAAGCTCAGCCAGGCGAAGCCCTCATCCTGAGAGGCGACCACCACTTCGGTTGGCGCGGCGCCCAACACACCCGCCATGGCGGCCTGCGCGAGTTCCGGCGTGTTGTTCTGCTGGCTCAGATGCGCGGCCACCAGATGGCGCAAGCGCGAACGGTCGAGCGAGGCCAGGATTTCAGCCGCGGCTTCGTTGTTCAGATGCCCGTGATTGCCGCCGATACGCGCCTTCAGCGATTGCGGATACCGGCTACCCGCCAGCATTCGCACATCGTGATTGCATTCGAGCACCAGCGCGTCGCAGCCGCTCAGCACCGCGCTGATATGCGGCGTGGAAGTGCCGACGTCGGTCAGCACGCCAAGCCGGCTCGCGCCGTTGGAGAGCACGTACTGCAGCGGCTCGCGGGCGTCGTGAGGAACGGTGTAAGGGAGGATGCTGAGGTCGCCGATCGCCACCGCCTCGTCGCCCCACAGCACCTGCAGGTCGACGTCGGCTTCGTCGGCGCCCACCGCGCGGGCGGTGCCCCAGCTCATGTACAACGGAATCGACCACTTGCGCGCCAGCGTCAGCGCGCTGCCAATGTGGTCGCTGTGTTCATGTGTAATCAGAATGGCGTCGAGACCTTCGACGCCCGCGCCGAGCCGCGTTAGACGCCGCTCGACTTCCTTGGCCGAAAAGCCGCAATCGAGCAGAACGCGCGTGGTGGTCGCGCCGCATTGCGCTTCCACCAGCAAGGCATTGCCTTCACTGCCGCTGCCGAGACTGGCGAAGCGCACAGCCCGCTTAGTTCAGTTGCGCGTGCAGCAACGTCACGATGCGCTGCGCGTCGGACGAGTTATCCACCTGCCCGTTCGCGTCCAGCACCGCCACCTGCGTCACGGTGTCGCCCTTCGAGCGCACATTGACGAGGAATTCCTGACCCGGCTTCTTCGCCGAATTGCCGCTGTAGAACAGCTTGCCGAAGAGCCCTTCCTTCTTCAGTTCCTGCATCGAATCCGCGTAACGCACGTAGTAGATGCCTTTCGCGCGGTCGCGGTTGTCGACCGTGAAGTTGGTGCGGTCAAGCGCGAGACCCACGCGCAGCCATGCACGGTCGAACGATTCCTGCAAGTCGAGCGTCGATGCGCCCGCGCTCTGGTCGATCGTGGCCGGCGCGGTGGCCGAGCGGGCATCGGTCAGGAGTTGCTTCGACTGCGCTTCGGTCAGGCCGAACTTCTGCATCAGCTTGGTCAGGAACAGCGCTTCCAGCGCCGGATCGCGCGGACGTTCTTCCCAGCGCGACGACGTCTTGTCCTGGCCCGTCAGCATTTCTTCCATCGCGCTATGCGTGATCGAGATGTCCGTCGTCTCAGCCGGCCCGCGCGACACGAGCGTGCGGAAGCTGTCGCGGGTGCCCGACGAGTAAGCGAAGTCGATCACCTTGCCGACCGTGCGACGGAACCAGTCGTCCGGAATATTGGCGCGGTTTTCAGCCCAGTCGGTGGTCATGATGCCCGTGGCCGGCGCATCGGTTTTCAGCGCGAAGCCGTTTTCCTGCCAGAACTCCTGCAGCTGCGGCCACAGTTGTTCAGGCGTGCGGCCGTCGACGACCAGCCAGCGACGATCGCCGTCACGCTCGATGTGCATGCCCAGCGGGTCTTGCGCATTCGGCTGGCCTTCGGTGGAATTACCCGCCGCCGTGACCGCGCGTTGCTGCGCGCCGCCCAGTGCCAGGTTGGCCGGCGGCGCAACATAGCGCCCGTCGGTCGGGGCGGTGCTCAGGTCACCCGGAACGGCGAGCGGCGGTGCGCTGCCCGCGCCCTTGTAGTTGACGCGGTCGGAGGCGAACCAGTCGTTCAGCGTGTCACAGCCGGCGAGCGTTACCAGGGCAAGCGCCAGCGCCGCCATGCGGGTTGCGTGGAGGGAAAGTGCGGAACGTTTCATGAGGTCCTTCGTGATGCTGGAACGCGGTGCCTGGTTCTGTGTGCCGGGAACGTGGGCTGGATCGACGTCGGTTAAGGGAATGCCGGTGGCAGGCTTTCTTGAGCGCTGGGGGCGCGGGTTTGAGCCCGCTTAGCCCAACAGACCCGCTTCGCGCAGCGCGCCGCGCACCACTTCGTGGTATTGCGCGTCGAGCGGCGTGAGCGGCAGGCGAATTCCGCCCTGCACACGACCCAATTGCTGCAACGCCCATTTCGCCGGAATCGGATTCGACTCGATGAACAGGTTCTTATGCAGCGACAGGAGTTTCAGATGAATCTCGCGGGCGGTCTTCGCGTCCGCGGCAAGCGCAGCTTTGCACAGATCGCTCATGGCGCGCGGCGCGACGTTCGCGGTAACCGAAATATTACCGTGGCCGCCAAGCAGCATCAGCGCGATCGCCGTGGGATCGTCACCGCTGTAGATGCCGAAATGGGCCGGCGCCGACTTGATCAGGTGCGCGGCGCGATCGATATTGCCGGTCGCTTCCTTCACACCGATGATGCCCGGCACCTGCGCGCAACGCAGAATCGTTTCGTTGCTCATGTCCGCGACCGTGCGGCCCGGCACGTTGTACAGAATCACCGGCAGATCGACGGTTTCGGCGATCTTCGCGAAGTGGCGATAGATGCCTTCCTGGGTCGGCTTGTTGTAGTACGGCACGACCTGCAGCGTAGCGTCCGCGCCGACGTCTTTCGCCTGCTGCGTGAGCTCGATGGCTTCAGTGGTGGAATTGCCGCCCGAGCCCGCGATCACCGGAATCCGGCCCGCTGTGTGCTCGACTGCGGTTTTGACCATCAGCACGTGTTCTTCGACCGACAGCGTGGCCGACTCGCCGCTCGTGCCGACCACGACCAGCGCGTTCGTACCCTCTGCGATATGCCAGTCGATCAGTTTGCGAAACGCCGGCAGATCGAGGCCGCCGTCTTCGAGCATCGGAGTAATGATGGCAGGGATGCTGCCGCGAATCTGAACGCCGCCAGTGCTGCTTTGATTGCCGTTAGTCATGAAACGCCATGAATTTGATCAGGTAAACCGCGATTGTAGCGGATTAGCCAGCCAGCTCGTAACAACGCGGGGGTGCCGCATCTGCACGCTCGGCTGAGCGATCCGCCTCCATAATTGCGCATATCCGCTGGACGTAGGCCGGGCGCGGCTGCGCGAGAAATCCGTCTTGAAATGCGACCACGCGAAGGTGGCCGCGCACCACCTCGAGCAGCTCGCCCGGCGCAAGCAAAAACGCCGGATTAGACGGTTTGCCGACCCTTTCGTTGCCTTGCGCGAAGGTCTCGTAAACCAGTACGCCGCCGGGCGCGAGCGAACTCAACAGCTGAGGAAACAGCGGCCGGTGCAAGTAGTTCGTGACCACGATCGCGGCGAATTTCGCGTCGGCAGGCAAGGGCCATGCGGCGCCTTCGATGTCGGCCGCGAGCGTGGCAATGCGCGGATCGTCGCGCATCAGGTCCAGCGCGGCCGCATCGCGGTCGAGCGCGGTCACCGGATGGCCCAGCGATGCAAAGAAGCGCGCATGCCGCCCGGCCCCCGACGCCACGTCGAGCACCGCGCCGCCCGGCGCGACCAGATGCGCCCAGTGGCGCACCCAGCGCGACGGTTCGCCGTTTCCGTGCGAGGGACCGTCCGACGTGGCAACTG
The DNA here is from genome assembly GCF_030464795.1 of Paraburkholderia sp. SECH2. Taxonomy (NCBI): domain Bacteria; kingdom Pseudomonadati; phylum Pseudomonadota; class Betaproteobacteria; order Burkholderiales; family Burkholderiaceae; genus Paraburkholderia; species Paraburkholderia sp. SECH2. The sequence continues at coordinate 221,494 of NZ_JALPRH010000006.1, read as the reverse complement.
AAGTGCTCATCGCTTCAGCGCCGCGCTCAGTTGTACGACAGGCCCATTGCCTCACGCACGTCGCGCATCGTTTCCGTGGCGAACTTGCGGGCCTTGTCACAGCCGTCGGCGACGATTGCGCGCAACAACGACGGATCGTCCATGTACTTCTGCGCGCGCTCGAGCATCGGCTGCTGCTCGCGCAGAATGCCTTCGATCACCGGCTGCTTGCACTCGAGGCAACCGATACCCGCGCTTCGGCAACCCTTCTGCACCCACTCGTGGGTGGCTTCGTCCGTATACACCTGATGCAGCTGCCACACCGGGCACTTGTCCGGATCGCCCGGATCGGTGCGGCGTACGCGTGCCGGATCGGTCGGCATGGTGCGGACCTTCTTCGTGATCGTTTCCGCGTCTTCGCGCAGGCCGATCGTGTTGCCGTACGACTTCGACATCTTCTGGCCGTCCAGACCCGGCATGCGCGACGCTTCGGTCAGCATGGCCTGCGGTTCGACCAGAATGATCTTGCGCGAGCCTTCGAGGTAGCCGAACAGACGCTCGCGATCGCTCATCGACAGGCTCTGCGATTCCTGCAGCATCGCCCGCGCCTGCTCGAGCGCTTCGTCGTCGCCTTCCTGCTGATAGGCGTTGCGAAGCTCGTGATAAAGCTTGGCGCGCTTGCCGCCCAGCTTCTTCGCGGCTTCATTCGCCTTCTCTTCGAAGCCCGGTTCGCGGCCGTACAGATAGTTGAAGCGGCGCGCGATTTCACGCGTCATTTCGACGTGCGGCACCTGGTCTTCGCCAACCGGCACGAGCGAGCCGCGGTACAGCAGAATGTCCGCCGCCATCAGCACCGGATAACCGAGGAAGCCGTAGGTGGACAGGTCCTTGTCCTTCAGCTTTTCCTGCTGCTCCTTGTAGGTCGGCACGCGTTCGAGCCAGCCGAGCGGTGTGCTCATGCCAAGCAGCAGCGCCAGTTCCGCATGTTCGGGCACCTTGCTCTGAATGAAGAGCGTAGCCTGCGCCGGATCGATGCCCGACGCGAGCCAGTCGATCAGCACGTCCCACACGTTCTTTTCGATCACTTCGGGCGTTTCGTAGTGCGTCGTCAGAGCGTGCCAATCGACCACACAGAAGAAACACGGGTACTCGGACTGCAGCCGCACCCAGTTTTTCAGCACGCCGTGATAGTGGCCGAGGTGCAGCGACCCGGTGGGCCGCATGCCGGAGAAGATACGGTCTGGGAACATGGTTATTTAGAAAAGCGAAACAAGTGGAGTCAGAATTGCGGTAATCGCACCGTAGCCGAGCGTGACGAGCGGGCTCAGCCAATAGCGCGTGAGCGTGCCCGTCATGACGAGCGCCATCACGATGAAAAAGCCGTACGGTTCGAGGCGCGACAACGCGATCGATTGCCGCGGCGGCAACAGCGCCATCAGCACGCGGCCGCCGTCGAGCGGGGGCAGCGGAAACAGGTTGAGCACGCCGAGCACGAGGTTCACGCCGACGCCGGCTGCCGCCATGCGCGTGAAGAAAGGCTCATCAACCCCACCCACGGCAAGTGCAACGCCGATCAGGCCCCACACGAGCGCCTGCACGAAATTGCAGCCCGGTCCGGCGGCCGCGACCCACAGGCTGCCCCAGCGCGGATTGCGCAGATTGCCGAAAGCGACCGGCACGGGCTTCGCATAACCGAACATGAACGCGCCGCTGGTCGCGAAGTACAACAGCAAGGGAATCGCGATCGTGCCGAGCGGATCGATGTGCCGCATCGGATTGACGGAGACGCGGCCGAGCACGTACGCGGTGTTGTCGCCGAGCCAGCGCGCGACGTAGCCATGCGCGGCTTCATGCAGCGTGATCGCGAAAATCACCGGCAACGCGTAAACCGCAATGGTCTGTATCAGGGAAGAATCCATAACTCGCTATTGTAACAACGCGATTGCGTGCGTCTGTCCGCTTTCACTCATGCCGTCTCTTCGAGACCGAAGGGCGCGAGAGAACCGCGCCCTGCCCGCACCAGCACCGGTTCGGCGCCGGTCAGATCGATCACGGTGGATGGTTCGCACACACACGGGCCGCCGTCGATCACCAGGTCCAACTGTTTCTCGAGCCGTTCGCGGATTTCTTCCGGGTCGTTCAGCGGCTGGGTTTCGCCCGGCATGATCAGTGTGGAGCCGAGCAGCGGCTGGCCGAGTTCTTCGAGGATGGCCAGCGTGATCGCGTGCTCCGGCACCCGCAGGCCGATGGTCTTGCGCGACGGGTGCGACAGGCGGCGCGGCACCTCTTTGGTGGCCTGCAACACAAACACGTACGGGCCCGGCGTGACCGACTTGATCAGGCGGTACTGGCGGTTGTCGACCATCGCGAAGTTCGACAGCTCCGAGAGATCGCGCACCAGCAGCGACAACAAGGCCTTCTCGTCGAGTCCGCGAATGCGCCGCAGGCGCTCGACCGCGTCCTTGTCGTCGAGGTGGCAGGCGAGCGCGTAGCTCGAATCCGTCGGCAACGCGACGACGCCGCCGTCATTGATGATCTGCACGGCCTGTTTGACGAGGCGTGGCTGCGGGTTATCCGGATGAAGCCGAAAGTATTGGGACATTTTGACTAACGGTGGCTGCGGGTGACGGCGTGGCTACGGGCGAAAAAGCGGCCGAGAAAGCAGACGGAAAGCCGGGCGGAAGATCGGGCGAAAGCACGCCCCTCGGACGGGGACAGTCGCGCATATCGTGCCGCCGCGGCACGGCGCGCGATCACAGCCAGCGTTCCCAGACGGGCTTGAGATCGGAAGGCAGCGGCGGCAGCGTGCCGAGATCGACACGGCCTTCGCCGGGTGCATGGAAGTCGGAACCGCGCGAAGCTTCGAAGCCAAAGCGGCGCGCGACGTCCGCGTATTCGCGGTACTGATCCGGCGTGTGGCTGCCTGTCACCACTTCGATCGCTTTACCGCCGAGGTCGATGAATTCGGCGAAGAACGCGTCGAATTCGACCGGCGAGTACGCATAGCGCCCCGGGTGCGCGATGATCGCCTCGCCGCCGGCCGCCTGAATCCAGCCGACCGCGTCCGCCAGTTTCGCCCAGCGATGCGACACGTAGCCGGGCTTGCCGTCACCGAGATAGCGGGTGAACACGTCCTGTGTCGAGCTGGCGTAGCCGTTTTCGACCATGAAGCGCGCGAAGTGCGTGCGCGAAATCATGTCCGGGTTCGAGACGTATTTGAGCGCGCCTTGATAGGCGTCGGGGATGCCGAGCGTGGCCAACTGCTCGCCAATCGCTTCGGCGCGCGCGGCGCGGCCGTTACGGGTTCGCGCGAGGCCGTCGATCAGGATCGAACTGGTCGGATCGATGCCGAGCCCGACGATGTGCACGGTGCGCGACGCCCACGTAACCGAAATCTCCACGCCGCTCAGGTAGTCCATGCCGAGCGCCTCAGCGGCGCTGCGCGCTTCGTGCTGGCCACCCAGTTCGTCGTGGTCGGTCAGCGCCCACAGCGTCACGCCGCCCGCGTGCGCGCGGCGCGCAACATCGGCCGGCGCGAACTGGCCGTCGGAAACGGTGGAGTGGCAATGGAGGTCGGCGTTCATCTTTGTCTTGAGAAGGTTCTGCACTCATTTTACTGCAACGCAGTAAATGGCCGCAGCGCTATCTCGCGATAATGGCCCGCGCGCCGAAACCCTTTTGCAAGGTTCAGGCGCAGAAGCCCTCGATCAGCGCGGCTACCTGCTCGGGCTGGTCGTGATGCACCATATGCCCCGCCTCATCGATGATCTTCTCGCGCCAGTTCGGAAAAGCCTGGAAGCGCGCCTTGAACTCGTCGAGCGGAATCTCGCCAGCAATCTGGGCGAGCGTGGGCGAGTTGGCGGCCTCGACGTGCAGCACTTTCGCCGTGACCTTGCGCCAGACGGCCATCACTTCGTCGAGGCGGTACAGCGTCGGCCCGCGCAGTTTGTGCGCCGGATCGGCGAGCAGCATGAAGCGCCCTTCTCCGTCCGGCTTGGACCAATGCTGGGCGAGGAACTCCGCACGCTGCGGAGCGAGGCGCGGGTTGGTCTTGATCAGACGGCCGGCGACGTCGTCGAGCGACGCATAGCGCTTCAACTGGGGCGGATCGCGCAACTCGTCGAGCCAGTTGCGCAGACGCTTGGGCGCTTGCGCCGAGTGCGACGGCGCGAGACCGAAGCCTTCCAGATCGACCACGCGCCGAACCCGTTCCGGCCGCACGCCCGCATACAGGCAGACGATATTCGCGCCCATGCTGTGGCCGACCAGATTGACTTCGCCGGTCGGCGCATAGTGGTCGAGCAACGCGTCCAGGTCGCCGAGGTAATCCTGGATCCAGTAGTTGCCGCCGCCGCGTTCCGCGACCGGCCAGTCCGACAGGCCGAAGCCACGCATATCGGGCGCAATCACCTGCCAGTCGCCGCCCAACGCGTCAACGACGAACTGGAACGACGCCGCCACGTCCATCCAGCCGTGCAGCATGAACAGCATCGGCGCGTCCGGATTGCCCCAGCGCCGCACGTGCAGACGGATGCCGCGCACGGCGACGAATTCAGACCTGGATGTATTCATGAACGGCGCGCCCGAAAAAAGAATGGTCGTTCGATTATAACGAGATAGCCGGAGGATGCGTGGCGTCCGGCTATGGAAAAAGGCTTCAGTTACCCGAGGCTTGAGTGACCGGCGGGGCCGACTGCTCAGCGTCGAGGCCGGCCAGAGCAACCAGCGCAGCCAGTTCGGCCTCGTCGAAGCCGGCGTCGCGACGCGCCTCGAAATTGAACGGACCGCGTAATTTCGGTGCGTGATACTGGTCGGCGAGGCGCGTGTAGGTGGCGTGCGGATCGAGGCCGCCCTCGTCGCACAGATGGCGGAACCAGCGGTTGCCGATCAGCACATGACCGATTTCGTCGCGCAGGATCACGTCGAGAATCGCCGCGGACGCCAGGTCGCCCGCCTGCTGCAGGCGGGCGCGGATCGGCGGCGAGGCGTCGAGGCCGCGTGCTTCGAGGGTGCGTGGCACCAGCGCCATACGCGCCAGCACGTCGGCACGGGTGCGCTCGCACATGTCCCAGAGGCCGTCGTGTGCGGGAAAATCGCCGTAGGCATGGCCGAATTCCGCAAGCCGCGCGACCAGCAGCGAGAAGTGATGGGCCTCTTCGGCGGCGACTTTGAGCCAGTCGGTGTAGAACGCAGCGGGCATGCCGGCAAAGCGCCAGACGGCGTCGAGCGCGAGGTTGATGGCGTTGAATTCGATGTGCGCCAGCGCGTGCAGCAAGACGGCTCGCCCTTCGGGCGATTGCATGCTGCGGCGCTTCAGTTTGCGCGGATCGACCAGTTCCGGACGTGAAGGACGGCCCGGCAGGTCGGTCGGCTCCGCGAGTTCGAGGTCCGCGGAGCATGCGAGGCTGCCTTCGAGCACCGCTGCATATAAGGCGCGTGCTGCGGCTGCCTTGCTTGCCGGATCGATTTCGCGCAATGCGGCCAGCGCCGCGCTGCGCGCGCAGTTCGCGCGATTTGGGCAATGCTCAGGATTCGTCGACATCGGCAGAGCGGGCGGAACAGACGAAGCAGCGGAAATCATGGCAACCAGGTTGGCAAAGGGAATGGCAACAGGCAGGACGGAAGGCGCGACGGTCGCCGAAGCTGGGCGGCGGACGGCTTACAGCACCGCCGAGCGGCCTAAGCACACAACCGTTTACAATACTCGATTCGACCATCTCGCGTGCCTATGGCGCGAGGCCGGCAGGACAGCCCGGTTCATCGGGGGCCTTCTGACCGCTTTTTGGGCGTTTGGCTTTAGTTGCCCTATTTAGCTGCCTCATTTAACGGCCCCATTTCGTAACCGGTTTCGCCGCCCCGGCCCGCCCGCACAGCGTGTAGCGACCGATCAAGAGGAGACAGCGTGACAATTTACAAGCTTGGCGAAGCAGCCCCGACCATCCATGAAAGCGTGTTCGTCGCGGATTCGGCGAACATTATCGGCAATGTGACGCTCGAGGAAAATTCGAGCGTCTGGTTCGGCGCGACGCTTCGCGGCGACAACGAGCCGATCACCCTCGGCGCCGGCAGCAACGTCCAGGAAAACGCGGTGCTGCACACCGACCCGGGCTTCCCGCTGACGATCGAGCCGAATGTGACGATCGGCCACCAGGTCATGCTGCACGGCTGCACGATCAAGGAGGGCTCGCTGATCGGAATTCAGGCCGTGGTCTTGAATGGAGCGGTAATCGGCCGCAACTGTCTGGTCGGAGCGGGCGCCATCGTCACTGAAGGCAAAGTGTTTCCTGACAATTCGCTGATTCTCGGCGCGCCCGCCAAAGTGGTGCGCGAACTGACCGAGACGGATATCGCCAATATGCAGCGCGGCACGGCAAGCTATGCCGAGCGCCGCGAATATTTCAAGGCGCAGCTCGTGCGCATCGGCTAGTCAGCCGGGCGCGCGGCGCGCACGGCGCAGCATCAGGCTGCGTCATTCGACCGAGGAAAAGTTGTGAGCGACCAGTTGCAAAAATTCATGTTCAGCGCGGCGCCGGTGCGCGGCGAGATCGTTTCGCTGCGCAATACGTGGCAGGAAGTGCTGACGCGCCGGGACTATCCGGCGCCCGTCCGGACGATTCTGGGCGAAATGATGGCCGCGTGCGCGCTGCTTTCGGCGAACCTCAAGTTCGACGGCACGCTCGTCATGCAGATTTTCGGCGACGGCCCGGCCAAGATGCTGGTGGTGCAATGTAGCTCCGACCTGTCGATGCGCGCCACCGCCAAGCTCTCCGGCGAAGCGGGCAATACGATCGACGACAGCACCTCCATGATCGACCTGGTCAACGCAAGCGGCCATGGCCGTTGCGTGATCACGCTCGACCCGCGCGACAAGCAGCCCGGCCAGCAGCCGTATCAAAGTATCGTGCCGCTCTCGGGTGTGGACGGCCCGCTCAAGTCGATGTCCGAAGTGCTCGAGCACTACATGCATCACTCGGAGCAGCTCGACACGCGCCTGTGGCTCGCAGCGAACACCGAACGCGCAGTCGGCATGCTGCTGCAAAAGCTACCTGGCGACGGCGGCATCGTCCCGCACCCGGGCGATCTGGATGCGGACACGTGGGAGCGCGTCTGTACGCTGGGCGGCACGATGTCGCAAGACGAACTGCTGAAAGAAGAACCGGCAACGATTTTCCGCCGTCTGTTCTGGCAGGAGAACGTGCAGCATTTCGAACCGGCTACAACGCGCTTCGAATGCAGCTGTTCGCGCGAAAAAGTCGGCGCGATGCTGAAGATGCTCGGCCGCGAAGAAGTGGACGGAGTGATCGAAGAGCGTGGTCACGTCGAGATTCATTGCGAATTCTGTAATCAACGGTACGAATTCGATCCGGTCGATGTGGCGCAACTTTTCGTCGCGAATGCGCTCTCACAAGGCGTGACACCGGCGGCCGACCAGCGGCACTGAAGCGGCCAGGCGGCTGCGCGTTAAACGTGCTTTACAGGCAGTAAAATGACGCGTCGCCTGCTGCTTTTTTTGGGGCTTGGGCGGCGCGTTATCGTCGATCGTTGAGTTGGATCCCGGGCGGTGCGCGTTGCGCAAGTTTTGCTTAGGCATCCGACCGATGGAGATCAAAAATGAACATTCCTACTTCGCTCAAGCATTGCATACGCTCGTTGACCGTGCTGGCAGTCATCGCCGGCAGCGCCGCGCTTACGGGTTGCGTGATGGACCCACCGGGGCCATCGCCGATTTATAGCCGCCTGCCGGCCGACCAGTCGGGTATGGCCAGCACCGCCCGCCCGCTCACGCCGGAAGAACGCCAGCGCTATGATGCGATCGACCGTCAGGTGCTCTCCGATCAGAATCAGGCCATTGCCGCCGAGAACGCGGCTCAAGCGTACTCGCGTTATTACTCGCCGCCTGTCAGCGTGTACGGCAGCTATTACGGCGGGGGCTGGGGGCACGGCTGGGGTACGGGTGTCGGCGTAGGCTACTCGCCGTATTGGGGCTGGTAAGCCGAAACTGGCACGCCTAAAGTGAGGCATTAACGATGCGGCGATTGAGAGGTATGCCGTTCTTCTTATTCCAATGCCGATAAAAAAGCCGCCCCACGGGCGGCTTTTTTTCTTTCTACGCGCTTTTACGCTCGCGTTTTCGTTCGTTTCTGCGCTCAGTGCGCGGGCTTCTTCTCTGCCGACGCTTTGCCGCCATGCTTGCGATCCGGCTTCGCGCGCGACTCCGGGTTCGGCACCATATGCAGCGGCGCCGCCGACACCACGCCACGCGTAGACGTGGTAACCGAAGGCGTGTTCGCAGCCGGCAACGGCGCGTTCGGCGCAACGAACTGCACGAACACTTCGCTGTCCTTCACCATGCCCATTTCGTAACGCGCCCGCTCTTCCACCGCCGCGGTGCCGTTCTGCAAATCCTGGACTTCGCCTTCGATACGCTCATTGCGCAGCTTCGAGTCGGCATTCTTCTGCAGTTGCTGCGCCAGTTGCTGCTGCAACTCGTGCACGCGCAACCAGCCGCCATGCCCCCACCAGAGCGGATACTGGATGAGCGCCAGCAGAACGATCAGGACAGCAGTGACAAGCCGCATGAAGTAAGCACAATAAATACACGCCGCCCTGCGCTATACGCAGGGCGGCGGGGTCAATCAGAAACGAAAGATAACCGGTTCATCGGTCAGCGCTAGCGAACAATCCATTTAGCGCAGATTGTAGAACGCCGACTTGCCCGGATAGCTGGCGATATCACCGAGGTCTTCTTCGATGCGCAGCAACTGGTTGTACTTCGAGATCCGGTCCGAACGCGACAGCGAACCCGTCTTGATCTGACCGGCATTCAGGCCGACCGCGATATCCGCGATCGTCGAATCTTCGGTCTCACCCGAGCGGTGCGAGATCACGGCCGTGTAGCCGGCGCGCTTCGCCATTTCGATCGCCGCGAAGGTTTCCGTCAGCGTACCGATCTGGTTGATCTTGATCAGGATCGAGTTGGCGATGCCCTTCTCGATGCCTTCCTTCAGGATGCGCGTGTTGGTGACGAACAGGTCGTCGCCCACCAGTTGCACCTTCTTGCCGAGCTTGTCGGTCAGGATCTTCCAGCCGGCCCAGTCGCTTTCGTGCATGCCGTCTTCGATCGAAACGATCGGGAACTTGTCGGCGAGGTTCGCGAGATAGTCAGCGAATTCCGTCGACGACAGTTGCAGGCCTTCGCCCGCCAGCTGGTACTTGCCGTCGTGGTAGAACTCGCTCGCTGCGCAGTCGAGCGCGAGCAGCACGTCTTCACCGGCGCGGTAGCCCGCCTTTTCGATAGCTTGCAGGATGGTCGACAGGCATTCGTCGTTGCTGCCGAAGTTCGGTGCGAAACCGCCTTCGTCGCCCACGGCCGTGCTCATGCCGCGGTCGCTCAGGATCTTCTTCAGCGCGTGGAACACTTCGGCGCCGCAGCGCAGTGCTTCGCGGAAGGTCGGCTGGCTGACCGGCACAATCATGAATTCCTGGATGTCCAGGCTGTTGTTCGCGTGCGCGCCGCCGTTGACGATGTTCATCATCGGCACCGGCAATTGCATCGCGCCCGAGCCGCCGAAGTAGCGGTACAGCGGCAGGCCGGCTTCTTCAGCAGCAGCCTTCGCGACGGCCATCGACACAGCCAGCATCGCGTTCGCGCCGAGGCGCGACTTGTTGTCCGTGCCGTCGAGTTCCAGAAGGGTCTTGTCGAGGAAGGCCTGCTCGGAAGCGTCGAGGCCCATGATCGCTTCGGAGATTTCGGTGTTGATATGCTCGACAGCCTTCAGCACGCCCTTGCCACCGTAACGGCCGGCTTCGCCGTCCCGCAGTTCGATCGCTTCGCGCGAGCCCGTCGATGCACCCGACGGCACCGCAGCGCGGCCCATCGTGCCCGACTCGAGCAGCACGTCGCATTCGACGGTGGGGTTGCCTCGCGAATCGAGAATCTCTCGACCGATGATATCTACGATAGCACTCATGGTTTCCTCAAGAAATGACGTTGAATTCTTTACTGTGAAACTGCACCGGTCTCCCCAGCACACTACGCGCCCCGATGCTTTCGACGACCATTGCGTGCATTCGCCGCGTGCCAACTGAGCCGATCGGGCCAATTATGCGCGCCGATCGTGACACCCCGCGAACGCCTGAATCAGTTGAAATCGCTTTCGAGGAACGGCGCGCGCTTGACGGCCTGATCGAGCGTCACCAGCGTTTCGAGCAGATCGGCCATGCGATGCAACGGCACCGCGTTCGGGCCGTCCGACTTGGCTTCCGAAGGCTTCGGATGGGTTTCCATGAAGAGACCCGAGACGCCGACGGCAACCGCGGCGCGCGCCAGCACCGGCACGAATTCGCGCTGACCGCCCGAGCTCGTGCCCTGCCCGCCCGGCAACTGCACCGAGTGGGTGGCGTCGAACACGATTGGCGCGTTGGTTTCGCGCATGATCGCAAGCGATCGCATGTCCGACACGAGGTTGTTATAGCCGAACGACACGCCGCGTTCGCACGCCATGAAGCGGTCTTCCGAGAGACCGGCTTCACGCGCCGCATCACGCGCCTTGTCGATCACGTTCTTCATGTCGTGCGGTGCGAGAAACTGGCCTTTCTTGATGTTGACCGGTTTGCCCGAACGCGCGCAAGCGTGGATGAAGTCCGTTTGACGGCACAGGAAAGCAGGCGTTTGCAGGACGTCGACCACCGACGCAACCTGCTCGATCTCGTGCTCGGCGTGCACGTCGGTCAGCACCGGCAAACCGAGCTGACGCTTCACTTCCGACAGAATGCGCAAACCTTCGTCCATGCCCAGACCGCGGAACGACTTGCCGCTGCTGCGGTTGGCCTTGTCGTACGACGATTTGTAGATGAACGGAATGTTCAGCTTCGCGCAGATTTCCTTCAGCCGGCCCGCCGTGTCGATCGTCATCTGTTCGGATTCGACGACACAGGTGCCCGCGATCAGGAAAAACGGCTTGTCGAGCCCGATTTCGAAATCGCCCAGTTTCATGCTTTCTCCCCAACTTCCGTCGCCACGCGCGGCTGCTGATGCGCGAGCGCCGCTTCGACAAACGACTTGAACAGCGGATGGCCATCACGCGGCGTGGACGTGAATTCCGGGTGGAACTGCACGCCGACGAACCACGGGTGCATGCTGCGCGGCAATTCCATCATTTCCGGCAGATCTTCACTCGGGGTACGGGCGCTGATGATAAGGCCACCGGCTTCGAGCTGGGGCACGAAGCGGTTATTGACTTCATAACGGTGACGATGGCGTTCGTTCACATCCTTGCCATAGATCTCTTCGGCCATCGTGCCGGGTTTGATCGGGCAGCGTTGCGAACCGAGGCGCATCGTGCCGCCCAGATCCGATTCTTCGGTGCGCTTCTCGACCTTGCCTTCACGGTCGTACCACTCGGTGATCAGTGCGACCACGCGGTTTTCGGTTTCCTGATCGAACTCGGTGCTGTTCGCATCTTTCAGGCCGACCACGTCGCGGGCGAATTCGATCACAGCCAGTTGCATGCCGAGGCAGATGCCGAGATACGGCACCTTCGCTTCGCGTGCGTAGCGGATCGCAGCGATCTTGCCTTCGGTGCCGCGACGACCGAAGCCACCCGGCACGAGCACCGCATCCAGATGCTTGAGGCTCTCGACGCCTTGCGTCTCGATCTCTTCCGAATCGATGTACTCGATGTTGACCTTGGTCGACGTATGCATCGACGCATGGCGCAGCGCTTCGATCAGCGACTTGTACGACTCGGTCAGATCGACATACTTGCCGACCATGCCGATCGTGACTTCGTGCTTCGGGTTCTCGAGCTTTTCGACGAGATCGGACCACATTGCCAGGTCGGCCGGCTTCGGCGTGAGCTTGAGCTCTTCGCAGATGATCGCGTCCAGACCCTGGTCGTGCAGCATTTGCGGGATCTTGTAGATGCTGTCGGCGTCCCACACGGAAATCACCGCGTCTTCCGGCACGTTCGAGAACATCGAGATCTTCGCGCGCTCGTCGTCCGGAATGCGGCGGTCGGCGCGGCACAGCAGCACGTGCGGCGAAATACCGATTTCACGCAGCTTCTGCACGCTGTGTTGGGTAGGCTTGGTTTTCAGCTCGCCTGCGGTGGCGACCCAAGGCACCAGTGTGAGGTGCACGAAGCACGCGCTGTTGCGGCCCATGCGCAGGCTCATCTGACGTGCGGCCTCGAGGAACGGCAGCGATTCGATGTCGCCCACGGTGCCGCCTACTTCGACGATGGCGACGTCCGGCTCACCGCACGTCGCGGAAGCCGCGCCGCGTTCGATGAACGCCTGGATTTCGTTCGTGATATGCGGAATGACCTGCACCGTCTTGCCAAGATAGTCGCCGCGGCGTTCCTTGCGGATCACCGATTCGTAAATCTGGCCTGTGGTGAAGTTGTTGGCCTTGCGCATCTTCGTGCTGATGAAGCGCTCATAGTGGCCAAGGTCGAGGTCAGTCTCCGCTCCGTCTTCCGTCACGAACACTTCGCCGTGTTGAAACGGACTCATCGTGCCGGGGTCGACGTTGATGTAGGGATCGAGCTTGAGGAGGGTGACTTTAAGACCGCGCGATTCGAGGATCGCGGCGAGGGAAGCGGCGGCAATACCCTTGCCGAGGGAAGATACTACGCCGCCGGTGACGAAAACATATTTGGTCATCGCTGGATGCTCGCGGGAAAAACGGATTATACCGTAAAGCAGGGTCTCAACCCAGCAAAATCCGAGCGACATCTGCACGTACCGATGCTACGGCGGCAGCAATTGCCGTGCGCCGATCATGCACCGTTTTTTTGCCCCGGCGAGGCGTGCGGTCAGGCGCCCCGCTCCAGTTCGCGCAGCATCCGCTGCACCGCGCGCGCGGTTTCGAGTGGTTTTTCCATCGGATACAGATGGCTGCCTTCGATCCATTCCACATGACCGCCAGTCGCGCGGCGCGTGGCGTCCAGACCCGCCTGGCGCACCTCCTTCGAACGCGTGCCGGCGATGAAGCCCACCGGCACCGGGGCGCCGCGCGCAAGCCGGGGGCCGAGCGTATGCGGCAAGGTCTTGTAGATCTGATACTCAGTGCGCCGGTCGAAAGCGAGCGAACGACCGCCGTCGAGCGAGCTCTGCGGGATGCCGAAGTCGATGTAGTCGGACAGCATGCGCTCGTCCCAGCGCGCGAACGCCGGCTTTGAGTGGAAATGCCGCCATGCTTCGTCACGGCTCGCCCACTGCGTGCGACGCGTGCGGGTCGCGGCCGCCGGCGACAGGCGCTCGTCGAGTCCGGTCCATTGCGATACGCGCAGCATGCTGCTGCGCCAGCCCGCGATTACCGGCGAATCGAGCATCACCACGCCCCTCACCCACTGCGGCTTTTTCAACGCGGCCATCAGCGACAGATAGCCGCCCAGCGAATGGCCGACCAGCCACACCGGCTGCTCGTACGAGCGGCCGATGTCGTCGAGCAATTGCTCGACCAGATGCGGCCAGTCTTGCGTGACGGGATAACGCGCGTCGTGACCGATGCGCTCGATCGAGCGCAGTTCATAGTCGTCGGCGAGTTCGGCGAAGATCGTCCGGTAGGTCGACGCCGGAAAACCGTTCGCGTGCGAGAAGTGGATGATGTTTTTCAACTGCGACTATCTCCGTTCTGTTTTGGCACGCCGGATTGGCTCCTGGCTTTTCATCCTGGTTCCAAGTCCAGCGGCGCGTTTGTTCTATCTGTACGGTCAGTGATCCATCAGCGATCCATCCAGTAGCGGCGTTGCGTGTCGCGATAGCGTTCGAGCGTCAGTGCGGCGCTGTTCAGGTCTGGGGCGGTTCCCGTGCTGACTCCCGGGCTTCCCTCGGGCGCGACGCTCAGGTTGAGACCTGGGCCGAAATCCATTTTGGAATCCGGGCTCACATCGACCCGCACCGCGCCGTCCGCATCGCTGCGCGCAAGCTCGATGTGCCGTGCCTTGTAACGCTCGAACACACCCGTATTCGGATGATGAAATCGGTTGCGATAGCCTACCTGAAATAGCGCGACGAGCGGGTCGATAGAGTCGAGGAACGGCTCGGTCGACGAGGTCTTGCTCCCGTGATGTGGCACGACCAGCACCTGGGCGCGCAACGCGTCGCGATCGCGCGCGAGCAGGATGCGTTCGACCGGCGCTTCGATGTCGGCCGTCAGCAAGGCAGTTATGCGTATTGGCGTCGGTTTAACATTTTCGGCCGGCATGCTCTCGGGGGCCGCTCGGCCCTGCGCAAGCGTCATGCTCACCGCGGCCGGCAGGTTCGTCGTGGCAGGCAACCTCGCCTCAGCAGACACCGTACTCACCCGCAACACGCAGCAATGCGCGTTCGGCTTGCCTTGCAGCGGCCCGGGATCGGGCCAGAGCATCGCGAACTCGACGCCGTCCCACTGCCAGCGCTGCCCCGCCGCACAGGGCAGCGTATCCGCGCCGCGTTGCCTTGCGTTCGACCACAACGGATTCGCCGGCGCCAACGCCGCCATCATTTGACGCACCTCGATCGCGTCCAGTACAGCCGGTGCGCCGCCCGAGTGGTCAGAGTCGGCGTGGCTGATGAGCAGCGTATCGAGCGTCCTGACGCCATGCGCCTGCAAAAACGGCACGACAACCCGTTCTCCAGCGTGCGTCGATTCAGGCCCCGGCCCGGCGTCGAACAACAGCGCATGGTGCGCGGTTTCGACCAGCACGGAGGTGCCTTGACCGACGTCGAGCGCCGTCAGACGGAAGCTGCCATTCGGCGGGCCGGGCGGCGCCGGTAGCAGCAGTGGCAGCCACGTCAGCGGTGCGGCCCAGCGCAGCGGCCAGCCGCGCGGCGCCAGACACCAGAGAACGCCTACCGCCGCCGCGGCAAGGGTCCACGCGTCCGGCTGCGGCAATCGCCAGAGCGTCCATGCCGGGCCGGACAGCATCTGCAAGCCTGCGGCGAGCAGGTCGAGCAAGGTGTGCGCGGCGCGAAAGGCGTAGGCATCGAATGGCGCGGGCAACGCGACGCCCGCCAAAACCGCCGGCGTCACCAGCAGGCTCACCCATGGAATCGCGAAAGCATTCGCAAGCGGGCCGATTAGTGGAATCTGCGCGAACCAGTAAACGGTGAGCGGCGCAAGCGCGACCGTTACCGCGAACTGCACATGCGCGGCGCTGCGCAGGCGCTCACCGAAAGCGCGAACGCGACGGCACAGGCCGGACCACAGGCGCGAGAGCCTTGTCGGCGTCACGACGCCTTCACCTTCTTCGTCACGGCGCTGCTCATGATCCTGCACACGAGGCCGCCCCGACATCGCGAACAGAATCGCAGCCACCGCGCAGAACGACAACCAGAATCCCGCCGACACGACCGCCCAAGGATCAATCAGCAGCACCAACCCCAAGGCCCACGCCAACACCACCGATCGCGCGACGTTGCGCCCACTGATAAACGCGAGCGCAACGACACCCGCCATCCACAACGCACGCTGCGCCGGCACGTTGAACCCGGCCAACGCCGCATGCAGCCCCGCGAACAACGCGCCGCCCGCCACCGCGACGACCTGCGCTGGCAGCAGCAACGGCCAGTTGCGACCGATGAACCCCGAGCGCCGCCACACCGCTCCAGCGAGCCACGCCGCCAGTCCCGCTACAAAACCAATATGCAAGCCAGAAATCGCCACCAGATGACTGGTGCCCGTGCCGCGCATCAACAGCCAGTCGGCCGCGCTGACTTCGTCCTGCGCGCCGATGGCGAGCGCCACCACGATCCCACGATGTGGCGCGTCGGCGAGCACCGTGCCGATGCGCGCCCGCAGCGCGGCGCGCCAGCGATCGACCGTCACGCCTACGCCATGTGCGTTGCCAGGCAAACGCACGGCGTGAGCCGGTGCGCTCACATAGCCGGTGGCGCGTACATTGCGCGCCAGCAAGCTGGCTTCGGCATCGCGCACGCCAAAGTTCGCATTGCCGTGCGGACGTTTGAGCCGCACGGTCAGCCGCCAGCGTTCGCCTGGTTCGAGCAACGGCGCAGGCGCATCTTCCGCAATCCACGACAGTTGGATCACGCGTGGAAACGCGGCGATCGGTGCATTCGCCGACTCGACTTCGAAGAGGAAACGCGCCCCCTTTTCATTGCGTGACGGCAGCCCCTTGATACTGCCGACGACGTCGATATCGCGCCCCTCCCACGCGCTCGGCAAGCTCACCGCGAGCCGAGTTTCTGCGCGCCAGGCAGCATAGCCAAAGCCCACACATAAGGCCGCAATCCACACCGCACTCCAGCCCACGCCCGAACGCAAGCGCGCGCTGAACAAGACGCGCCTCACGCGCGAATTCACGACTGCCGCACGCGTGTCCGCGACCACAGAAGCACCCCAGCGCAATCCGCCCGACACATCGCGACACACCTCGCCCGAGGAGTCGCAGCACACCCCGTCCGGCGCGTTGCCGCACACCCTGTCGGGAGAATCGACGCACGCTTTCTCCGAAGAACCGCAACTCACTTCGCCATAAGAGCCACGGCGCAATCCCCACGCCGCCATGAGAATCGCAACGCACCCAAGCAGCACCAGCACGCACCATCCACCCCCATCCGGCAACACCGCCTGCCGCTGCAGCCAGAACACGCCCAACGCAAACCCGCACCACCATGCCCGCATCCGCCCTCCGCCCAGCCATCGCCGGACGGCGCAACGCACAGCGAGCAGGCGTCAGCAATCCCGCCAGGCATGTGTTCCGCCCGGCGCGAATCACTCAAACCATCGCGTTCAATTATGCAGAGGAAAGTGCGAGCCGCGGCAGCGCGGCGAGCGCGTTAGCCGTTGTGCCTAGGGCGGTTTCGTCGGCGCTCATGCCGCGCAGTTGCGCGAGGCCCGCGCCGATGGCCGGAATCTGATCCGGCGAGTTGCGCTGTTTGTACATCCAGGAAGGCGCGATGTCCGGCGCGTCGGTCTCGACGACCAGCGCATCGAACGGCAATTGCTCGGCAAGACGGCGGATTTGCCGCGCTCGTTCGAAGGTCAGATTGCCACCGAAACCGAGATGCATGCCCTGGTCGATATACGCCTGAGCCTGCTGGAAACTACCGTTGAAAGCGTGTGCGATGCCGCGATGGATCTGATGCCGCCGCAACCCTTTGATCACCTGATCCTGCGATTTGCGCACGTGGCAAATCACCGGCAGATCGAACTCGCGCGCCAGTTGAAGTTGACCGTTGTAGAAGAACTGCTGGCGCACATCGTCGAGACCTTCGACGAAATAATCGAGGCCGATCTCGCCGATGCCGACGAACAGCGGATCGTCGAGACTCGCCTCGATTTCCATGCGCAGCAGGTCGAGATCGCTGTCCTGCGCGCCCGGCGTAAAAAGTGGATGAATGCCCAGCGCATACGCGCCGCCATCGACACGGTGCGCGAGTTCACGCACCGTCGTGAAGTTCTCGCGACCGATCGCGGGAATCACGATACGCCCCACGCCCACTCGACGCGCCGCATCGGCGACTTCGTCGCGATCGGCGTTGAATTCCGAAGCGTCGAGATGGCAGTGCGTATCGATCCACATGGCGCGCCTCGTTAGTGACAGAGGTGGCGGAGCAACGCTTACGTTCCGCGCGGTGCTTAAACCGGCACCGGCGGCTCTTCGTACAACACGCCGTCGCGCAAGCGCATGATCCGGTCGCAACGTCCGGCCAGTTCCGGATCGTGCGTGACGATCACGAAGCTGGTGTCGAGCGTTTGCGACAGTTCGAGCATCAGGTTGAACACGGTGTCGGCGGTGCCGCCGTCCAGATTGCCGGTGGGTTCGTCGGCGAGTACGCAAGCGGGTTTTGTCACCAGCGCCCGCGCGATCGCGACACGTTGACGCTCGCCGCCCGACAGCTCACCTGGACGATGCTTCGCCCGATGTCCCATGCCGACGCGCTCCAGCACCGCGAGCGCTTCGCGCCGCGCGGCTTCGGTCGTCATCCGGCGGATCCGCAGCGGCATGGCGACGTTGTCGAGCGCGGTGAATTCGGGCAGCAGATGGTGGAACTGATACACGAACCCGAGCGCGCGATTACGCAGATCGTTGCGTTCGCGCTCGGAGAGCTTCGTAAAGGGCTTGCCCATTACCGAAACATGACCGGCACTTGGATCGTCGAGGCCGCCGAGCACATGCAGCAGCGTGCTCTTGCCGGACCCCGACGCGCCGACGATCGCCAGCTTTTCGCCGCGCCGGACATTCAGTTGCGCGTTGTTGAGGACCTGCACATTGAGGCCGCCCTGCACGAACGACTTCGAAATGCCGGTCGCTTCCAGCACATAGGGATGCAGCGCGTTATTTTGATCGGCCATGGCCAGGCTAGTGGAACGGTCATTCATAGCGCAGTGCCTCCGCAGGACGGACTTTCGCACCACGCCAGCTCGGATAAAGCGTCGCCAGCGCCGACATCACGAACGCGATGATGCCGATCCGCGCCACGTCGGCGGGAATCAGTTCAGACGGCAGTTCGCTGATGAAATACACAGACGGCGGCAGGAACTGCACGCCGAGCAGATGCTCGATCATCGGCACGAGCCACGGAATGCTCCACGCAATCAGGCAGCCGAGCGCGACGCCGGTCGCCGTGCCGATAAAGCCGATCGTCACGCCCTGCACCACGAATATCTTCATGATCGAGCCGGGCTGCGCCCCGAGCGTGCGCAGAATCGCGATGTCGGCCTGCTTGTTGGTCACCGTCATCACCAGCGACGACACCAGATTGAACGCCGCGACCGCGATGATCAGCGTGAGAATGATGAACATCATGCGTTTTTCGATCTGCACCGCCGAGAACCAGGTCTTGTTCTGCTGGGTCCAGTCGCGAATATACAAATCGCCGGACAGGCTGCGCGCCAGTTGATGCGCGACCTCCGGCGCCCGCTGCATGTCGGTCAGGCGCAGCCGCACGCCAGTCGGCGCGGATAGCCGGAACAGCGCCTGCGCGTCCTTGATATTGATCAGCGCGAGCGTGCTGTCGTATTCGTAATGCCCCGACTCGAAGATGCCCACCACCGTGAACTGTTTCAGCCGAGGCAGCATGCCGGCGGGCGTGATGGTGCCTTCGGGCGCGACCAGCGTGATCTTGTCGTTGACCGCCACACCGAGATTGGTGGCGAGGTCCGCGCCCAGCACGATGCCGAAGTCGCCCGGCACGAGGTCGGTCAGCTTGCCGCCCTTCATTTCCTTGCCGATGTCGGACACTTCGGGTTCGAGCGTAGGCTCGACGCCGCGCAGCGCCACGCCGCTCACGGCGTCCTGGCGCGTGAGCAGCGCCTGCGCTTCGACATACGGCGCCGCGCCGATCACTTCCTTGTTCTGGCGCGCTTCCTGGGCAGTCAATTGCCAGTTAGGCATCGAACCGGTCGGCGAAAAGATTTCGACGTGCGCCAGCACCGACAGCATCCGGTCGCGCACCTCTTTCTGGAAGCCGTTCATCACGGACAACACGACGATCAGCGCCGCGACGCCGAGCGCAATGCCCGACATCGACACGAGCGCGATGAAGGAAATGAAGCCGTTACCGGTCGTGCGTTTGCCGGCGCGGGTGTAGCGCCAGCCAATCTGCCATTCGTAGGGAAATTTCAAGCGAATCCTTTTCTGCGTTCTTCGTCTGCTCGCGGGCCTTTTGCCGCGCATGGCGGCGGCAGCTTGCGGCTGTCATGCGGCCCCGAGCGTCGTGATGATTGGTGTCGCGGCAACCCGGATGGTTCCGGTATGACGTTCCGGTGCGCTCCAGTGCCCCAAGCAACCCCCGCGCCACCGGAGCCATCGCCCCGTCCCTGCCGCCACTGCCGCCACTGCCGTCAATCAAGCGCGAAGTTTGCCATACAATGCCGCGAACACACGCAAAGGCCTTGCACGCGGGGTTCACGGCGAACGCACAGGCCTGCCGGCGGCATCGAGCACAACGCTCGCGGCGACAACCGGCCCGCCCGCCGCCTCGAGCCGCCCACACCCTAGCGCAGGTTATAGCGACTCCTCAGACCATTGATGATCCCGGCCGCCTCGCTGGCCGCCACGTCGCGCACTTCCGCATCCTTACGGTCGCGATGCAGATGGGTGATATCCCAGTTGCAGCCGTCCTCATCCTCGACGGTCTCGTGGAATCCGGTCGGGATCCAGCCGGCCGTGGCCGGATTGGCGTCGAGCGCCTGCACGACCAATCCGAGCAGTTCCTGCTCGGTTTTCAGTTCACGCGACATGTCGGTCTCCCTCGTCATGGGCGCGGTGCCGCCGCGCGCGGCTGCTGCCATCGGCGAGGCCCGGATGGGGGTGCCCGAATCCGCCGATATGGTCTGAATACTCGCACTCTTTGCCCTACAATGCGCAGCATCATGCACGCCAACCGTCTTCATCTTCTCCTGCCCTTCGCGCTGCCCGCCGCAGCGGACGCCTCCACCGCCCTGCACGATATTCAGAGTCCAGCCCTCGACCGGCTGATCGCCCGTGCGACGCTGGTCGAACGGGTGGTCGGTGAAGATTTTCAGCGCACGCTGCCGCACGAGCGCTGGGTGGCGCGCCAGTTCGGCGCGCTGCCGAGCGGCGCAGCTGCCGCCGACGAAGCGCCGCTTGCCCCGTACATGCTGCGCGCAGACGGCGGCGAACCCGGCAACGCCACGTGGGCCTGCGTGCAACCGGTGCACGTGCGTATCGCTCACGACCATCTGGTGCTGATCGATCCGGCCTCGCTCGAACTGTCCGACGACGAAGCCAGCGTGCTGCTGGCGATCGCCCGGCCGTTGATCGAGGAACTCGGCGTGCGCATCGAAGCGCCGAAGCCCGCGCGCTGGTACCTGTCGGGCGACGGCTTCGGCACGCTGGCAGGAGCGTCACCGTTGCGCGCGAGCGGCCGCAACATCGAAATCTGGCTGCCGCACGAGGCCCATT
Organism: Paraburkholderia sp. SECH2; assembly: GCF_030464795.1. Classification (NCBI taxonomy): domain Bacteria; kingdom Pseudomonadati; phylum Pseudomonadota; class Betaproteobacteria; order Burkholderiales; family Burkholderiaceae; genus Paraburkholderia; species Paraburkholderia sp. SECH2. The sequence continues at coordinate 200,636 of NZ_JALPRH010000006.1, read as the reverse complement.
CCGGCGACCGTTCACGCGCCTGGATGAAGCTGCAGAACGAAGTCCAGATGGCATGGTTCGAGCATCCCGTCAATGAAGCGCGCGAGGCGCGCGGCCTGCCGGCTGTCAACTCGATCTGGTTTCACGCTCAAGGCGCGGCGCAGCCGGTGACGAGCCCGTTCGCGCGGGTATTTTCCGACGCGGCGGCCACGCGTGGCCTCGCCATGACTTCGGGCGTCCAGACCGCGGCGCCGCCGGCGTCGTTTGCGGCGTTCCAGGCCGCTACGGCGGCGAACGGCGCCTCGGGCAACACGTCGGGTGGCGCGTCAGTTAGCACGTCCGCCGACACACATGCCAACGGCGCCACGCTGGTCGAACTCGATCCTTTCTCCACGCCCTACATCGAGCAGGACTGGGCGCGCTGGAACGACGCCTTCGCCGCATTGCAAACCGACTGGTTCGAGCCCGCGCTCCAGGCACTGCAATCCGGCCAGTTAAACGAACTCGCCCTGACGCTGTGCGGCGACACCGGCTCGGTGACGCTCACGATCACGCGCGGCGACCTGCGCAAATTCTGGCGACGGCGCGTGTTCGCCTCGCTGTTTATCGAATGACCTATCGAATGATCCACGGCCTCTCCGAATGACTCGAATCGTTACGCGCGCCTCGTCACCCGTCGACGCCGAAGTCCTCACCCGCCACGGCCTGCATCCGGTGCTTGCGCGCCTGTACGCCGCGCGCGGCGTGTGCATGCCGGATGAAATCGAAACCGGTCTCGCCCGGCTCGTGCCGCCCGCCGGGCTCAAAGGCTGCGAAGACGCGGCCGCGCTGCTCGCCGACGCGATCCAGAACAAGCGCCGCATGCTGGTGGTCGCCGACTACGACTGTGATGGCGCCACCGCCTGCGCGGTCGCGGTGCGCGGCCTGCGCATGTTCGGCGGCCAGATCGAATATCTGGTGCCGAACCGCTTCGAATACGGCTATGGCCTCACGCCTGAGATCGTCGCGCTAGCCGCTCGCAGTGCATCGGGCAAGCCGGAACTGCTGATTACGGTCGATAACGGCATCGCCAGCGTCGATGGTGTGGAAGCGGCCAATGCGCTCGGCATCGACGTGCTGGTCACCGATCACCACCTCCCCGGCGACGAATTACCGGCAGCCCGCGCGATCGTCAATCCGAACCAGCCGGGGTGCACGTTCCCGAGCAAGTGCATCGCCGGCGTCGGCGTGATGTTTTATGTGCTGCTGGCATTGCGCGCGGAATTGCGCCGCCGCGGCGCCTTCAACGACGACTTCCCCGAGCCCCGTCTGGACGGCCTGCTCGATCTGGTCGCGCTCGGCACGGTGGCCGACGTGGTCAAGCTCGACGGCAATAACCGCGTACTGGTCGCGCAAGGTCTGCAGCGGATTCGCAAAGGCAAGATGCAGCCGGGCATCGCCGCCCTCTTTCGCGCCGCAGCGCGCGACGCCCGCAGCGCGTCGGGCTTCGACCTCGGTTTCGCGCTCGGGCCACGTCTGAATGCGGCCGGCCGCCTGTCGGACATGTCGCTCGGCATCGAGTGCCTGACCACCGACGACATCGGCCGTGCATGGGATCTCGCACAGCAGCTCGACACGATGAACCGCGAGCGCCGCGAAATCGAAGCAGGCATGCAGCAGCAGGCGCTCGAAGACCTCTCGGCGATCAATCCTGAGGGCGCGACCACCATCACCCTGTTCAATCCAAGCTGGCACCAGGGCGTGATCGGCATCGTCGCCGGACGGTTGAAGGAGAAATTCCACCGCCCGTCGTTCACGTTCGCGCTCGCCGACGATAGCGGCCAGCTCGTCAAAGGCTCGGGCCGCTCGATCTCGGGCTTCCATCTGCGTGACGCGCTCGATCTGATCTCGAAGCGCGAGCCAGGCCTGATCGTCAAATTTGGCGGCCACGCAATGGCGGCGGGTCTAACGATGGCCGCCGCCGACGTGCCGCGCTTCACCGCCGCGTTCGAGGCCGTGGGCCGCGAATGGCTCTCCGAAGAGGCGCTGTCGCGCACGGTCGAAACCGACGGCGAACTCGAAGACGCCTACTTCACACCGCAATTCGTCGAAATGCTCGACGCCGCCGTATGGGGCCAGGGCTTCCCGGCGCCGGTGTTTTCCGGCGAATTCGACATTGCGTCGCAGGCGCTGGTGAAAGACAAGCATCTGAAGCTGCAACTGGTGCGCGGTCGCCAGCGCTTCAACGCGATCTGGTTCAATCACACCGATACGCTGCCGGCACGCACCATCGTCGCCTACAGGCTCGCCAGCGACACGTGGAATGGCGTGTCGCGAGTGCAATTGATCGTCGAGCACGCGGCGAGTTAGCACGTTGCTCGAGATGCCCGCAGGATGCGCAACGGCGTCGAAAATCACCGCAAAATCAACCCCAAACCCGCGCCGGATCGCTCAAGAGCCTCCGGCGCGGGGCGCCGATCGGCTATAATTTCCCCTTTTTACGAAGCTATAAAAGATCGACATGGAAGCGGAACGTCTCAACGCGATCGAAGCCTCACTGGCGGACCTGCGCACGCGCGCGGACTCGCTACGGGGGTATCTTTGACTACGACGACAAGGCATTACGTCTGATCGAAGTCAACCGGGAACTCGAAGACCCGGACGTCTGGAACGACTCGAAGCACGCCCAGGCCCTCGGCCGGGAAAAAAAGCTGCTCGACGACACCGTCGGCAAACTCACGTCACTCGATAACGACTTGCGCGACGCGCAGGACCTGTTCGACATGGCCCGCGAAGAAGGCGACGAGGAAACCCTCGTCGCCTGCGAATCAGACGCGCAAGGCATCGAACAACGTGTCGCCGACATGGAATTCCGCCGGATGTTCGCGAATCCGGCCGACCCGAACAACGCCTTCCTCGACATTCAAGCCGGCGCCGGCGGCACCGAAGCGTGCGACTGGGCGTCCATGCTGTTGCGCCAGTACTTGCGCTACTGCGAGCGCAAGGGCTTCAAGACCGAAGTGCTGGAACAGACCGAAGGCGACGTCGCGGGCATCAAGAACGCCACGATCAAGATCGAAGGCGAATACGCATACGGCTTTTTGCGCACCGAAACCGGCGTGCACCGCCTCGTGCGCAAGTCGCCGTTCGATTCGTCCGGCGGCCGCCATACGTCGTTCTCGTCGGTGTTCGTGTACCCGGAAATCGACGATTCGATCGAAGTCGACATCAACCCGGCCGATCTGCGCATCGACACGTACCGCGCGTCCGGCGCGGGCGGTCAGCACATCAACAAGACCGATTCGGCCGTGCGGATTACGCATATGCCGTCGGGCATCGTCGTGCAGTGCCAGAACGACCGTTCACAGCACCGCAACCGCGCCGAAGCCATGGCCATGCTGAAATCGCGCCTGTACGAAGCGGAAATCCGCAAACGTCAGGCCGAGCAGGACAAGCTCGAAGCCGGCAAGACCGACGTGGGCTGGGGTCACCAGATCCGTTCGTACGTGCTGGACAACAGCCGTATCAAGGATCTGCGCACCAACGTCGAAATCAGCAATACCAAGAGCGTGCTCGACGGCGACCTCGATCCGTTCATCAGCGCCAGCCTGAAACAGGGCGTCTAAGCGCAACCGGCGCGGCATGCCTGACATCGCCGCGCCATATCTTTGCATCTTTGTTATAGCGCCTGACGTTTTTTACTGACTGGCCACCCGCATGCGGACGATCCTGGTGCGGGCCACCGAATACCAAACCATCATGACCGAACCGACCCAGCCTAATGCCGCGCCCGAGGGCGACGACAACAAGATCATGGCCGAGCGCCGCGAAAAGCTGCGCGAACTGCGTGAGCAAGGCGTCGCCTATCCGAACGATTTCCGCCCTACGCATCACGCCGAAGATCTGCAAACGCAGTACGCCGAGACCGACAAGGAAGCACTCGAAGCGAATCCGCTCGAAGTCGCGATCGCCGGCCGCATGATGCTCAAGCGCGTGATGGGCAAGGCGAGCTTCGCAACCGTGCGTGACGGTTCGGGTCAGATCCAGTTCTTCATCACGCCCGCCGACGTCGGCCAGGAAACGTACGACGCCTTCAAGAAGTGGGACATGGGCGACATCGTCGCGGCGCGCGGCGTGCTGTTCCGCACCAACAAGGGCGAACTCTCGGTGCGTTGCACCGAACTGCGTTTGCTGTCGAAGTCGCTGCGTCCACTGCCGGACAAGTTCCATGGTCTCGCCGACCAGGAAATGAAGTACCGCCAGCGCTACGTCGACCTGATCGTCACGCCGGAAACGCGCAAGACCTTCGTCGCACGCACCAAGGCGATGTCGTCGATCCGCAAGTTCATGGCGGACGCCGACTTCATGGAAGTCGAAACGCCGATGCTGCACCCGATTCCGGGCGGCGCGGCGGCCAAGCCGTTCACCACGCACCACAACGCGCTCGATATGCAGATGTTCCTGCGCATCGCGCCGGAACTGTATCTGAAGCGCCTCGTGGTCGGTGGCTTCGAGCGTGTGTTCGAGATCAACCGTAACTTCCGCAATGAGGGCGTGTCGGTCCGCCACAATCCGGAATTCACGATGATCGAGTTCTACGCGGCGTACACCGATTACAAGTGGATCATGGACTTCACCGAGCAGCTGATCCGCCAGGCGGCGGTCGATGCGCTCGGCAACGCGACGATCACCTATCAGGGGCGTGAGCTGGATCTGGCCAAGCCCTTCCATCGCTTGACGATCAGCCAGGCGATCCAGAAGTACGCGCCGCAGTACACGGACGCGCAACTCGGCGACGACGCCTTCCTGCGCACGGAACTGAAGAAGTTCGGCGTGGACGCATCGCAGCCGCAGTTCCTGAACGCCGGCGTCGGCGCGTTGCAACTGGCGCTGTTCGAAGAGACCGCCGAATCGCAATTGTGGGAGCCGACTTTCATCATCGACTACCCGATCGAAGTGTCGCCGCTGGCACGCGCGTCGGATAAGTTCGATGGCATCACCGAGCGTTTCGAGCTGTTCATCACGGGCCGTGAAATCGCCAACGGTTTCTCGGAGCTGAACGATCCGGAAGACCAGGCCGCCCGCTTCAAGAAGCAGGTCGACCAGAAAGACGCCGGCGACGAAGAAGCGATGTTCTACGACGCCGACTACATCCGCGCGCTGGAGTACGGCATGCCGCCGGCCGGCGGTTGCGGCATCGGCATCGACCGTCTGGTCATGATGCTGACCGACAGCCCGAGCATTCGCGACGTGATTCTGTTCCCGCATCTGCGCCGCGAAGACTGATCGTTGCGAGGTTCGTAAAAGAAAAACGCCCGGCTTGATGTCGGGCGTTTTTTCTTGCGGCTTGTGAAAAACACTGGCAGCCGAAAGCTGACGGTTTGTAACCATCGGTAAAAAGCGCGTATTCCCCGCTGGGCCGGGGTTTTCTTAAGTTGCTGCGGACCCGCAAGGAATCAGGCGCCCCGCTGCGCTGCGCGCGCTTTGACGCGAAAGCGCTGCGATGATTGCCCGGAAATGGTTACAAATTGAAACCCTTGCGGGATCGATTTGCCCGACACTCAGTCTCAATAACAGTCGACTCTGCTCCAGACGGAGGCCAATATGGATAATCCAGATACCAAGCCCACGCAACAACGTCGTCTTCACCCGCTCGTCGCTACTGCTGCGGGCGCAGTGATCATCGCAAGTCTTGCCGCGACAGCGGCCGTCACGGGCCTGTTCCCGAAGGCGTCGAGCAGCGGCTCGCAAACCGATCAGACCCAGGCGGCGCAAGTGAGCACCCAACCGGGCGTGGTCGATTCGGCGGCGCCGGCAAATCCGGCCGCTCAACAGGCAGCCGCGCAGGCCGAAGCGCAACAGCAGGCAGCGCAGCAACAGGCGCCTCAACGCGCTCCGGCGCCGACACAGCAGCAACAACAGTACGCTCAACAGCAACAGGCACAGCCGGCACCGCAGTACGCCCAGCAACAGCCGTCGCAACCGGCCTACTGCTCGACCTGCGGCACGGTCGAAGGCATCTCGGCGGTCCGTCAGGAAGGCCATGGCACGGGTATCGGTGCGGTCGGCGGCGCCGTGGCCGGCGGCGTAGTCGGCAACCAGTTCGGCAGCGGCAACGGCCGTACCGCGATGACGGTGCTGGGCGCACTCGGTGGCGGCCTGGCCGGTAACTCGGTCGAAAAGCACATCCGCAGCACGACGTCCTATTCGGTGCGGGTGCGGATGGAAAGCGGCAAGACGCGCTACTTCACGTATCACGAAGCGCCGCCGTTCCAGCAAGGCCAGCGCGTGCGAGTCGAAAACGGCACGCTCGTGGCAAGCTGACCACCTGAAGATTCTCCAGGCGTTAAAAAAGGCGATTCCAATGGAATCGCCTTTTTCTTTGCCGCAGCCGGAGCGGAATCAATCGCGCCCCGCCGCCACGGAACCACCGAGCATACTGCCCGCTCAGTAATCCGCGTCTTCGATCCATGCAGCCTGAATCGCTTCGAGGATCTTTTCGTTCGACCGGTTAGGATCGTCGTCGAAACCTTCCAGCTCGGTGACCCAACGGTGCAAATCAGTGAAGCGCACCTGCTGCGGATCGATGTCCTGGTGCTTGTCAGTCAGGGCCATCGCGATGTCTTGCGTATCGGTCCACTTCATGGCTGCATCCTCCAGTTAGTGATTTTCCTTCGCGTGATTGATCGAGTAGCGCGGGATCTCGACAACCAGATCCTGCTCGGCCGGCACCATCGCCTGGCACGACAGACGCGAGGCCGGTTCGAGCCCCCACGCCTTGTCCAGCAGATCGTCCTCGTCTTCCTCGGACGGCGTCAAGGCGGCGAAACCCTCACGCACGATCACGTGACAAGTCGTGCACGCGCAGGACTTCTCGCACGCGTGCTCGATTTCGATGCCGTGTTCGAGCAGATTGTCGCAGATGCTCTTGCCGGGCACGGCATCGATCACCGCGCCTTCCGGGCACAGTTCGACGTGGGGCAGCACAACGATTTGAGGCATACATTTTCCGTTTGGGTCTGCGGCACGGCGGCCGCAAACAGGCTCCGTACCATTTTACTGGCGCCACGCGGACTTTTTAAGTCCGTGCGGCGCGGTTCATTGCCGGCTGGCGCGCATCGCGCGGCCACGCCGCAAGACGCTCAAATCTCGTCGAGCTTGCGGCCGGCCAGCGCGCGGCGAATGCCCTTGTTCATGCGGCGGGCGGCGAATTCGTCGGTGCCTTCGGCAAGCGTTTTGGTCGCGGCTTCGATTGCGTCGACGTCGTCGCTTCCGGCGATGCTGCGCAATGCTGTGAGCAGCGTGTCGAGTTCGGCTCGTTCGCTGTCGTCGAGCAATTCGGCGTCAGCAGCGAGGGCCGCGTCGGTGGCTTCGACGAGTCGGCGCGCTTCGACTTGCGCTTCGCGCAGCGCGCGAGCACGCATGTCGACTTCGGCGGTCGAGAAGCTTTCTTCGAGCATGCGGGCGATGTCGTCGTCGGCGAGGCCGTAGGATGGCTTGACCACCACCGACGCTTCCACGCCCGAGCCCTGTTCACGTGCGAACACGGACAGCAGGCCGTCCGCGTCGACCTGATACGTGACGCGAATCCGCGCCGCACCGGCGGCCATCGGCGGAATGCCGCGCAGCTCGAAACGCGCGAGCGAACGGCAATCGCTGACGAGCTCGCGCTCGCCTTGCACGACGTGGATCGCCATGGCCGTCTGGCCGTCCTTGAAGGTCGTGAAATCCTGCGCGCGAGCGACCGGAATCGTCGAATTACGCGGGATGATCTTCTCGGTCAAACCGCCCATTGTTTCGACGCCGAGCGACAGCGGAATCACGTCGAGCAGCAGCCAGTCGTCGCCGTCGGCGCCGCGATTGCCCGCGAGCAGATCGGCCTGGATCGCCGCGCCGAGCGCGACGACCTGATCTGGGTCGAGGTTGATCAAAGGCGGCTGGCCGAAGAACGACTCGACCGCGCGGCGGATCACCGGCATGCGCGTCGCGCCGCCGACCAGCACCACGCCCTTGATGTCCTTGGTCACAACCTTCGCGTCGCGCAGTGCTTTTTTCGTCGGCCCAAGCGTGCGCTGAACCAGTGCCTGAGTGATGGCCTCGAAAGTGGCCTCGTCGACCGTCAGATCGATCTGGGTGCCGTTCGAGAGCGTTGCCTGTACCTTCGCATTCGGCGCGTCGGACAACGCCTCCTTGGTCACGCGTACGCTGTCGAGCAGCAGGCGGACATCTTCCGGTGCGAGCGTTTGCGGCGCGATGCCCGCCTGCTCCAGCACGTGACGATACAGGGCATGGTCGAAATCGTCGCCGCCGAGCGCGGAATCGCCGCCCGCCGCGAGTACTTCGAACACACCTTTGGTGAGCTTCAGAATCGACAGATCGAAGGTGCCGCCGCCGAGGTCGTAGACCGCGTAGAGACCTTCGGAACCGTTATCGAGGCCGTAGGCGATCGCGGCCGCGGTCGGCTCGTTCAGGAGACGCAGTACGTTCAAGCCAGCGAGACGCGCGGCATCTTTGGTCGCCTGGCGCTGCGCTTCGTCGAAATAGGCGGGCACGGTAATGACGGCACCGACCAGTTCGTCGCCGAGTGTGTCTTCGGCACGCTGGCGCAGCGTCGCAAGAATTTCCGCCGACACTTCGACCGGGCTCTTCACGCCGTCGACGGTGCGGATCTGCACCATGCCGGGCGCGTCGATGAAATCGTACGGCGCGTTCTCGGCGCCTTCTACTTCCGCCTTGCCGCGGCCCATGAAGCGCTTGACGGACACGATCGTGTTGCGCGGATCGGTCGCGGCTTCGGCCTTGGCCGTGCGGCCGATGCGGCGGCCGCCCTTTTCCAGGTAACGCACCACCGACGGCAGCAGCGCATAGCCGTCTTCGTCGGGCAGCACGTCCGGCACGCCGCTGCGCACGGCGGCAACGAGGGAATTGGTGGTGCCGAGATCGATACCGACCGCCAGACGCCGCTGATGGGGCGCCGGCGCCATGCCGGGTTCAGAGATTTGCAGTAGGGCCATCTGGATCTTCTCGGAGCCGCTGGGCCCCGTCCTGAATTTTTGCGTTGCTGGATGTATTGCTACGGCTGTTATCGCTGCGTATTCATGCGCGGCGGCACCGGGCCGCCTAACCGCTAGTTCTCGAGCCGCTCGATCTGCGTGCCGATTTCCGACGCCACCCGCTCGATGAACATCAACTGCCGCACTGCCTCGCCCGCCGCCTGATTTGCGCCGCTGTCGAGCAGCGCGCCGAGCTTGTCGAAACGCATGCGCTCTTCGTCGCGGAGTTCGGTCAGCAAGGCGTCGAGCGCATCGACGTTCTTCGCCGCGGCCGCGTCTTCAATGCCTTCGCGCCACTCCATCTGCTGCATCAGGAATGCCGGCTCCATCGCCGTGTTGTCATGCGCGCCGACGTCGATGCCGCGCAGGTGCAACAGATAGGTCGCGCGCTTCAACGGATCGCGCAGCGTCTGATATGCCTCGTTGGTGCGCGTCGCCCATTGCATCGCGATGCGCTTTTGCGCGTCGCCGGCCGCCGCGAAGCGGTCCGGATGCACTTGCGCCTGCACCGTGCGGTAGGCGTGATCGAGTGCCGCTGCGTCGAGCGCGAATTGCGCCGGCAGATCGAACAGGTCGAAGTGGCTGTCGTTCAGCGAGGCCATCGGATAAAAGGAGTCCGTTCAGGAAAGCGCACCGGAGTGCAGGCTAAAAACGCGGATCGAAAGCGCTGTGGAGACTCGCCGGCGGATTCTCAGCGACTAAGTCAGCCAAAAAAACCAACCCGGATGCGCGGATGAAACTAAAAAGGCGGCACGCGCCGCCTTTGATCCGCTGCACGCGGAGTGAGCCGATTTACACGCGGAACGATTCGCCGCAACCGCACTCGTCCTTCACGTTCGGGTTGTTGAACTTGAAGCCTTCGTTCAACCCTTCGCGTGCGAAGTCGAGTTCGGTACCGTCGATATAAGCGAGGCTCTTCGGGTCAACAATGATCTTCACGCCGTTGCAGTCGAACACTTCGTCTTCGGGCGTCAGTTCATCCACGTACTCGAGCTTGTAGGCCAAACCCGAGCACCCCGTGGTGCGCACGCCTACGCGCAGCCCGACACCCTTGCCGCGGCGAGTCAGATACTTCTGGACGTGCTGTGCTGCCTTTTCGGTCAACGTAATTGCCATAGCGTTTCTCATTGCGCCGCGCGTGTTCGTCACTCCTGTGCCTACTGACGCGCTGCTACCCTGCCTGCTTCAAATATCGCTCATGCCGGACGGTGTTTTTTGCTCGCACCGTCCGCTTCGACTTACCCAAATGCGCACTCTAACGAGCACCCACTCGCCGCTTACGCGTGTTGCTTGTCGCTTTCGACGACTGCTTCACCGTGACGTTGCTTGTAGTCGGCGACCGCTGCCTTGATCGCGTCTTCCGCGAGGATCGAGCAGTGGATCTTCACCGGCGGCAGCGCCAGTTCTTCGGCGATCTGCGTGTTCTTGATCGACATTGCCTGATCAAGCGTCTTGCCCTTCACCCATTCGGTGACGAGCGAGCTCGACGCAATCGCCGAACCGCAGCCGTACGTCTTGAACTTCGCGTCTTCGATGATGCCGTCCGCGCCCACGCGGATCTGCAACTTCATCACGTCGCCGCATGCCGGCGCGCCGACCATGCCCGTGCCGACTGCATCGTCGTCCTTCGCGAAGGAACCAACGTTGCGCGGGTTTTCGTAGTGGTCCAGAACCTTGTCGCTATAAGCCATGATGAGACTCCTTGATCCGTTTCAACCTGCAATTTGCAATTCGATAAATTCGACGTCGTCCAAACTGGCGCGTCAGTGCGCTGCCCACTGGATCGTCGAAATATCGATCCCGTCCTTGTGCATTTCCCACAGCGGCGACAAGTCGCGCAGCTTCGAAATCTTGGTCTTCAGCAGGTTGATCACGTAGTCGACATCCTGCTCGGTCGTGAAACGGCCCACCGTGAAGCGGATCGAGCTATGCGCCAGCTCGTCGTTACGACCCAGTGCGCGCAGCACATACGACGGTTCCAGCGAAGCCGACGTACACGCCGAACCCGACGACACCGCCACGTCCTTCACCGCCATGATCAGCGATTCGCCTTCGACGAAATTGAAGCTGATGTTCAGGTTGTGCGGCACACGCTTTTCCATGTCGCCGTTCACATACGTTTCTTCCATCTCCGACAGGCCGGCCAGCAGACGGTCGCGCAGCATGCGGATGCGTTCGTTTTCCGTTGCCATTTCTTCACGCGCGATACGGAACGCTTCGCCCATACCGACGATCTGGTGCGTAGCCAGCGTGCCCGAACGCATGCCGCGCTCGTGACCGCCGCCGTGCATCTGCGCTTCGATACGGATACGCGGCTTGCGACGCACGTACAGCGCGCCAATGCCCTTCGGACCGTACGTCTTGTGCGCCGAGAAAGACATCAGGTCGACCTTCAGCTTCTGCAGATCGATCGCGATCTTGCCGGTGGCTTGCGCCGCGTCGACGTGGAAAATGATGCCCTTTTCACGGGTGATCTCGCCGATCGCCTCGATGTCCTGGACCACGCCGATCTCGTTGTTCACCGACATGACCGACACCAGAATCGTGTCCGGGCGCAGCGCGGCCTTAAACTTTTCGAGGTCGATCAGGCCGTCGTCCTTCACGTCCAGATACGTGACTTCGAAGCCTTCGCGCTCGAGTTCGCGGCAGGTGTCGAGCACAGCCTTATGCTCGGTCTTCACCGTGATGATGTGCTTGCCCTTGCTCTTGTAGAAGTGCGCCGCACCCTTGATCGCGAGGTTGTCCGACTCCGTTGCGCCCGAGGTCCAGATAATCTCGCGCGGATCGGCATTCACCAGTGCGGCGACGTTCTCGCGCGCTTCTTCGACCGCGCGCTCCGCGGCCCAGCCATACGAGTGGCTACGCGACGCGGGGTTGCCGAACTGCTCGCGCAGGTACGGAATCATCTTGTCCACCACGCGCGGATCGATCGGCGTCGTCGCGCTGTAGTCCATGTAAATGGGCAGGTGGAGAGTGTCGTTGTTCATCAATTGCTCCGGGGACGTCATTGCTCTGGCTTCTGGTTTCCTGATCAGGCTGCGGTGCGTTCAGATTGCCGCGCCTAGGAACCGGCCATGTTGAAAACTGAATTAGGCCCTTTCGGCACGACGCGAGCGGGTTCGACCGCCGGCGCCTCGTTGCGCCGGTCGCGCAACACCGCCGGCGCACCTTCGCGCGAACGCTGCTGATCGACCAGATCTTTCAGGGACACCGAATCGAGGTACTCGACCATTTTCTGGTTCAGCGTGGACCACAATTCATGCGTCATGCAGTGGCCATCGTGCTGTTTGGTGCCCTCGCACGAGCCCTTGCCGCCGCATTGGGTGGCATCGAGCGGTTCGTCGACCGCGATGATGATGTCGGCGACGGTCACGTCTTCAGCACGGCGGGCCAGATTGTAGCCGCCGCCCGGTCCGCGCACGGACTCGACGATTTCGTGACGACGCAGCTTGCCAAACAGCTGCTCGAGATAGGACAGGGAGATATGTTGGCGCTGGCTGATACCCGCAAGCGTCACCGGGCCCTGCTCCTGGCGCAGTGCCAGGTCAATCATCGCCGTGACGGCGAAACGGCCTTTCGTGGTGAGTCTCATATGTGTGGGAACCGCAATTCTCGACAAGTTTGGTCAAGTATAAATACATGACTGAATTAGTCAAGTATCCCTATCGTGATTTGGGTCATTTGCTTAATTGCTGGATAAGCCGGTCCAGACTTCGGCGATGACCCGCCAGTCTTACGTGATCAATTGGGGACGCAACGCTGCGATCAGTCCGCGGCAGGCTGCTTCGCATTGATCCAGTACCTGCTCGAACCCTTCGGCGCCACCGAAATAAGGGTCGACGACTTCGCGAGCGCCGCCCCAGCGGCCGTCCGTCTCAGGCACGAATTCCATCAACAGACGGATTTTGTCGCGCTGCTCCGCCGGGCAGATCTGGCGCAGCGCGGCGACGTTTTTGTCGTCCATTGCGATCAGCAGATCGAAACGCTCGAAGTCCGCAGCCGCGACCTGGCGGCCGCGCAAGGCGGCCAACTCATAACCCCGCTGTTCAGCCGCGTGCTGCGCGCGGTCGTCAGGCGGTTGGCCGATGTGCCAGTCGCCCGTGCCGGCGGAATCGATCAGAATGCGCTCCGTCAACTTCGCCTCGTCGACCAGACGGCGCATCACGCCTTCCGCGGTCGGCGAACGGCAGATGTTCCCCAGGCAGACAAAGCAGACGGACACGGTTTTCATCAGAGGCTTTCGGACGCTCAACGCCCGCGGATCGGCAGTTAGGAAACGGTGGCGCGATTATACAAAGGTCGACCAGATCGCGCCGGAGGCTACGCGCGCTCAGGACGCCGCTAAGACGCTTACGACGCTTCAGCCGCCGGCATTGCCGTGACAGCGTGCATGGGTTTGGCCGGCAACGTCGTCGTGTTGTCGACCATGCCGTACGAGACGGCGCGCGCCAGTTCCGCGGTCAGTTGGTCAGCGGCGAGCGGAGCCTGCGAGGCGCGCGAAGCCGCGTCGCCGGAAATGTGCAGATAGGCTGCCGCAGCAAGCGGCACAACGATGGCGAGGGGCCAGTACACCGATATTGTCTTTTTCATGATGTGGTTTCTTCCGATTAGGGGCTCGTGAGTTCGTGACCCACTATGCCCAGTCGAAATGCTATAGGAATTTACAATCGGGAAAAACCTACTGGCGCGAGATACAGCGTTGCGCTGGATGGAACAGTCCATTAACTGGCCTGTCTCTGCCGCTACGACGCTGACCTGCGTCATGGCATGAAAAAGAAATCCTTACAAACGAATACAAAGCTGGTGCGACGCTTAGCGATAATAGCTGTCTTACAGATATGAAATCTTCGCACTGGTCGTTCCAATGAAACGTATTGCTCCACTCGCCGGTTTGATGGTCGCTGCTGCGTTGCTAGCCGGCTGCGCGGTCTATCCGGACGGCTCGCCGATGGCCGGCTACGGCGGCGGTTACAGCGGCTATGACGGTTACGATGGCTATGCCACCGGCGTGCCGGTTGTGCCGCAGACCAACGTCTACATGGGCTACAGCAATTATGGGGGCCCCGGTTACTACGATGGGCCCGGCCGCTATTACGGGCCCGGGCCCGGCTATCGGGGCTACCCGGGTTATCCGGACCGCGGGCGGCCGAATAACGGCAACGATGGAAACAACAACCGGGGAGATAACGGCTGGCATGGTCAGCCGAACGGCGGCGGGCAGCATGGGGGGCCGCCCCCTCAAGGTGCGGTTGGCGGGCCGAGAGGACCGAGCGGATCTAATGCTCCGCGGCCGGGAGCAGGCAACCCACCGCCGCCTCCGCCACAACAGGCAGGCAACAACGGTGGTCGCGGCAATGGCGGGAATTCGCAGGCCAGAAGCAATAACGGCCGCCAGCCAGGGATGACGGACCATTGATCCGGCGGGGCGCGACGCGGGCGTAGTCTCGCGTCGCGCTTCCTGTATGAGCCGCGCAAAACCTCAACGCTGCGCTGCTCGCTCAACCAATATGGCTGCGTTGCGCGGCGTACAACTCTCTGAACGTCCGGCCGACCGGCGCCGGCATATCCCGCGTGTTGGTCCAGCCCGCTCCACCCAGCGGCAACCTGGCAATCGAACGATTTCGCCCGCCCATTCTTTCCAGCACGCGAACCGCCAGCCTGGTGAAGAGCGCATAAGCGTCCGGGTGCAATGCGAGGAAGCCCCACACTGCGAGCCCTGCCCGCTCGCGCCACGGCCGCAGATGCCGCTCGACCTGCTTTTCGCGCAGCTTGCGCAGCAGATCGGACAACGGAATGCCTACCGGACACACGCTGTTGCACTCGCCGCACAACGTCGCCGCCTGAGGCAGATCCAGTGCCTTGTCGATCCCGACGTAGCTCGGCGTCAGCACTGACCCCATCGGCCCCGGATAAACCCAGCCGTAGGCGTGACCGCCCACCTTCTGATACACCGGGCAGTGATTCATGCATGCGCCGCAGCGGATACAGCGCAGCATGTCCTGGAAGTCGCCGCCGATCAGCCCCGTGCGCCCGCCGTCGACCAGCACCACGTACATATGCTCGGGGCCGTCCTGATCGCCGGCGCCGCGCGGCCCGGTCAGCACGGAGAAATAGTTGGACGTCGCCTGACCGGTTGCCGAGCGCGGCAGCAAACGCATTGCAGTCGCGAGATCTTCCAGCGTGGGCAACACCTTTTCGATGCCGGTCACCGCCACATGCACGCGTGGCATCACCGTGCACATGCCCTCGTTGCCCTCGTTCGTGACCAGCACGACCGAACCCGTCTCCGCCACCACGAAGTTGCCGCCGGTCACGCCCATGTCCGAGGTCATGAAGTGCGGACGCAGCATCTCGCGCGCTTCGCGGGTCATGTCGGTGATCTCGGTCAGACGCGGCCGGCCGTGCGTTTTCGCGAACAGGTCGGCGATCTCCTCCTTATCTTTATGGACGACCGGCGCGATGATGTGGCTGGGCGGCTCGTTGTCGTTGATCTGCAGAATGTATTCACCCAGATCGGTTTCGATCGATTGCACGCCCATCTGCCCGAGCACTTCGTTCAGGCGCATTTCCTCGGTGACCATCGACTTGGTCTTGATCACCTTCTTCACCTCGTGCCGGCGCGCAATATCGCCGACAAGGCGCGCGGCCTCCTGCGTCGTCTCGGCGAACAGGACCGTGACGCCGCGCCGGGTCGCTTCACGTTCGAAGGTTTCAAGCCAGACGTCGAGATTTTCCAGCGCGCGATTGCGACGCTCCTTCAGCGCTGCGCGGGTGGCGGGGAAATCGATCGCGGTCATGGCCGCAGCGCGGGCGGACACGAACTTGGTCGACAGCTTGGTCAGGTTCTGCTGCAGACGCTGGTCGGCGAGTTTCTGGCCCGCGCGGGCCTTGAAATGCATCGATTGGACTTGCATGGCGGCCTTGAGCGTATTCGAGTGAAAGCGCGAACGAAAAAAACAAGTGAAACGCGCTGTTGAAATGCGCGAGCGAAAAGCGAATCAAATGAACGAGTGAAGCGCGCGAAATGGCGTGTACCGAATCAACTGCGCGTTCTGGATGCTGCGACGATCGTTACGCGTCGCCCGCCAGCACCTGAGCGATGTGCAGCACGCGTGTAGCGGTATCGCCGGTGCGTCGCAAGCGGCCTTCAATATTCAGCATGCAACCGAGGTCGCCGAGCACCACCGTGCCGGCGCCGCTCGCGCCGATATTCGCGCATTTCTCATCGACGATTGCCGTGGAGATGTCACCGTACTTGATCGCGAAGGTGCCGCCAAAGCCACAGCAGTGCTCGCAATCCTTCATTTCGGTCACCGCCACGCCCACCTGCGCCAGCAGCGCGCGCGGCTGCATTTTGACACCCAGTTCGCGGAGCCCCGAACAGGAATCGTGGTACGTCACCTGGCCCGCGAACTCACCGGGTTGCAATTGCACCTTGGCCACGTTGACAAGGAAATCAGTCAACTCGAACACTTTGGCGCGCAAGCGGCCGAAGCGGTTCATCAACTCCGGATCGTCGGCAAACAGGTCGCCGTAATGCGCGCGGATCATCCCGCCGCACGAACCGGACGGCACCACGACATAGTCGAACTGTTCGAATTCACGCAGGGTTTTCTCGGCCAGATCGCGCGCGATGCGCCGCTCACCCGAGTTGTACGCGGGCTGCCCGCAACAGGTCTGCGCGGGCGGCACCACCACCTCGAAACCGGCGCCTTCGATCAGCTTGATGACCGAAAAACCGATTTCCGGACGCATCAGGTCGATCAGGCAGGTGACGAACAATCCGACTCGCATGAGCCCTCCTTCGGGAAAACGTCCCTGATTATCCGCTGTTTGCCGCACAATACCAACGGCCGGAAGGCATAAGACGAATGCCACGTTAAATTGGAATAGACGTTCCAACTGCTTTCCATCTTTTCACAATACGGGATACAATCAATTTCCGCTGTTTGACGCGTCAACCGATTCCTCCCCATGAGCGATACGAACCCGGATCCCAAAACTTCGATCCAGGTGATCGAACGCATGATGCGCTTGCTCGATGCACTCGCTGCGCATAGCGACCCGGTCAGCCTGAAAGAACTCGCCATCCGCACGGAGCTGCACCCGTCCACCGCGCACCGCATCCTGAACGACATGGTGATGTGCCGGCTGGTCGACCGGTCGGATCCCGGCACTTACCGTCTCGGTATGCGCCTGCTCGAACTGGGCAATCTGGTGAAGGCGCGGCTCTCGGTACGCGACGCTGCACTCACGCCGATGCGCGAACTGCACCGTCAAACCGGGCAGACCGTGAACCTGTCGGTGCGTCAGGGCGACGAGATCGTCTATATAGAACGCGCCTACTCCGAGCGCTCCGGCATGCAGGTGGTGCGAGCGATTGGCGGGCGGGCGCCGCTGCATCTGACCTCGGTGGGCAAACTCTTCCTCGCTGCGGACGAATCAACCCGCGTGCGCGCCTACGCCACGCGTACCGGACTGTCCGGCCACACGCAGAACAGCATCACCGATCTGACCAAGCTCGAACGTGAGCTGTCGCACGTGCGCCAGCAGGCCTGCGCGCGCGATAACGAAGAACTGGAACTGGGCGTGCGCTGCATCGCAGCGGGGATTTACGACGACACCGGCAAACTGGTTGCGGGCCTGTCGCTGTCGGCCCCGGCGGATCGCTTGCAGGACTCGTGGTTGGGGCAGCTCAGCCAAACGGCGCTGCTGATTTCCGCGTCGCTGGGTTATCGCCCTCAGACGCCACAGGAGCATACGCATCCCCAGCACGCATAAGCGGGTGATCACGCGTCCTCCGACGCAATAAAAAAGCCTCGCATCTGCGAGGCTTTTTTTCTGGCCGGTTCGAAAACCGGCCGCGAGATGATGCCAGGGCGGCTTCAGGTACCCGAGCCGCCAGCATCCGCGCTGGTGATGCGCGGCTGATCGCCACCGTTGTCGAGCCACGTGCGCAGACGCGTCGCATCCGCAAAGCGCGAGTACTTACCCGACGAATCGAGCAGCACGATGATCATCGGACGGCCGTGAATGGTCGCCTGCATCACGAGGCACTCGCCCGCTTCGTTGATGAACCCGGTCTTTTGCAGACCGATGTCCCACGTCGGGTTACGCACCAGTGCATTCGTGCTGTTGTACGCCAGCGAACGCTTGCCGGTGTACACCTCGTAGCTGTGGTCGGTCGAGAACTTGCGGATCATCGGATACTGATACGCCGCGTTGACCATCTTCACGAGGTCGCGCGCGCTCGAAACGTTCTGGCTCGTCAAACCCGTGGGGTTTTCAAAGTGCGTATCGGTCATGCCAAGTTGCTTGGCCTTCGCGTTCATTGCCGCGAGGAACGCCGGACGGCCACCCGGGAAGTAACGCGACAGCGCGGCGGCCGCGCGGTTTTCCGAGGCCATCAGCGCGATGTGCAGCATGTCTTCACGCGAGAGCACCGAGCCCACCGACAGACGCGAACCGGTGTTCTTCTCGTAGTCGCGGTCTTCGTCGGTGACCTCGATCTGGTCGGTCATCGGCTCTTTCGAGTCGAGCACCACCATCGAGGTCATCAGCTTGGTGATCGACGCGATCGGCACCACGGCGCGCGAATTCTTGTCGAACAGCGATTCGCCGGTGTTCTGATCGATCACATAGGCGACGCTCGAACGCAGCATCAGCGCGTCCGGCGTGTCGTGCAGACCGAAAGCCTGGCCGACGGTAGGCGGACGCGGTTCGTACGCGACGCGGCGCATCACCGAGTGGTGACGACCGTTCGACGAGTACGTCACGCGCTTGCGCTTGACGCTCGCGCGCGGCGCGTCGTCATCTGCAGCGGCCACGGTCTTCGCAGCGGCGCCTTTGGCGGCCTTCTTGCTCGACACTTTGTCAGCCGGGGCCGCGGCGGGCTTTTTGGCCGCTTTCGCGTGTTTGGAGGTTTTTGCCGTGGTGGCGGGCGTGGCGGCAAAAGTGCTGACAGGCGTGGCGAACGCCGCTGCGATGACCATGGAGACGGCCACCGACAGAGCGGTGCTGCGAGCCGCGCCGTGGATCACTTTTAGCGACGAAAACATGTCGGTTTTCATGGGTGTTCAGTAGGGAGCGGCAAGAGGTTTCCGCAAGTGTAGTAAAACAACGAAAAATTAGCAATTTGAAGCACTTATACGCGCTCCTTAAACCGGCTTGTAAGCTCCGATCGCAAAAACACAAATAAGTGCCACGTTCCGATCGAAAAAAACGATCGCCAACGCGCTTCGCCTCGCCTTTGCCGCCAAATGCCGGAATCGTACCGATTCTTTCAGCATAACGGCAATTTCGAGACAACCTTGATCAGGGGAAATACGGTCAGAGCGCAGGCACGTAAAGCCTTGCCGGCACGCCGGGACGTCGAGCGAGTCCTGCCGCGGGCTGTTAAACACCTGCTGGAGACCGCCAACGCGCATTCGACCGGCATAGAGCATTAACGTTCCGTGACACTTTCTGGTTTACATCGGGAAGGGCAATCGACGGGTTTTTTGTCAAACGCCGATTTGCCATTCCACCCGCACCGGGTCGCATCGCGCGGTCAAAATCCCTCCTGAAATCGGTAACAAATGCAGATTTATTCTGCACCAGAGCGGTGCAACGGACAAATCAACCTGCGTCAAACGAATGTCATGCCCACCGCATAAGGTATTGTTTTATCAGTAATTTCTTAATATTGTGCGACGCACAAAAAACACTTGACATTCGTTAACACCATCCTAAAATGGGAACCATTGCTGCGATGCACAAAACATCGCGGTCCGGGGAGACGATCTGAGAGCGTCTCGCCACCAACCCAATGCGGTCCGCACAGACAGACCGCGATCCAGGAGCGTAAACCATGACTCTGCTGACCCCTGAGCAATTCGCTGCAGCCCAGAAAGCCAACTTTGAAACGCTGTTCGGCCTGACGACCAAAGCATTTGAAGGCGTCGAAAAGCTGGTTGAACTGAACCTGCAAGTCGTGAAATCGACGCTCGCGGAAAGCCAGGAAAATGCCCAACGCGCCCTGTCGGTAAAGGACGCGCAGGAACTGCTGGCACTGCAAGCTAGCCTCGCACAGCCGGTGGCTGAAAAGGCGCTGTCGTACGGCCGTCACGTGTATGAGATCGTTTCGGCAACGCAAGGTGAGTTCACCCGCGTCGCAGAAGCCCAATTCGAAGAGCAAAACCGCAAGGTCCAGTCGCTCGTCGAAAACGTTGCGAAGAATGCCCCGGCCGGTTCGGAAACCGCTGTCGCCGTGCTGAAGTCGGCAATCACCGCCGCCAACACCACGTACGAAACGGTCCACAAGGCAACCAAGCAAGCTGTCGAAATCGCTGAAAGCAACTTCAATGCAGCCGCAACGGCCGCATCGAAGGCAGCATCGCAAGCCGCTGCACAAGCATCGCGCTCGGCAAAGAAGGCAGTCTAAGTTTCAAGCCGCACATCACGCCGGCCTCGCCTCATGGCAGGGCCGGCGCGATTGCAGCAACAACATGCAAGCAACTGCGTCGTGCCGTTGCCGCTCACACGGTTTCATCTGGCCGAACGCTCCGATACGTTGAATGACGTATCGTTTGCCCGGCGAAAGGCCGGGATTTTTTTTCCCGCTGCCTGAGATGCGCGGCGCATGTTACATGCGTCGCTTCGCGATAAACGCTCTACGCTGCTTGCTGCACAAAAAAACGGCGCGCCCCTTGCGGGGCGCGCCGTTTTTTTTGCCTCTACTTTTTCGACCCCGCCTGTCTGCATGCAGGCGGGGTCAGCAGCATTACTTCTTTTTCTGCGGCGGCAAGTCAGTGCAGACGCCTTCGTACAACTCGGCGGCCATACCGATCGATTCACCGAGCGTCGGGTGCGGGTGAATCGTCTTACCGATATCCGTTGCGTCCGCACCCATCTCGACTGCGAGGCACACTTCGCTGATCAGGTCACCGGCGTTCAACCCGACGATCCCGCCGCCGATCACGCGATGCGTTTCTTCGTCGAACAACAGCTTGGTGAAGCCTTCGTCGCGACCGTTGGCGATAGCGCGGCCCGAGGCTGCCCACGGGAACACCGCCTTGCCGTACTTGACGCCCTCGGCCTTCAGCTGATCTTCCGTCTTGCCGGCCCACGCCACTTCAGGATCGGTGTAGGCCACTGACGGAATCTGCAGTGCATCGAAGTACGCCTTCTCGCCATGAGCGACTTCCGCAGCGACGTGAGCTTCATGCACGGCTTTGTGCGCGAGCATCGGCTGACCGACGATATCGCCGATCGCGAAGATATGCGGCACGTTGGTGCGCATCTGCTTGTCGACGTCGATGAAACCTCGGTCCGTCACGGCCACGCCTGCCTTGTCCGCGCCGATCTTCTTGCCATTCGGCGTACGGCCGACAGCGACCAGCACGAGGTCATAGCGTTGCGCTTCGGCCGGGGCCTTTTCACCTTCGAACGACACGTAGATGCCGTCGTCTTTCGCTTCCGCTGCGGTGGTTTTGGTCTTCAGCATGACGTTGGCAAAACGCTTGCTGTTGTACTTCTCCCAGACCTTGACCAGATCGCGGTCCGCGCCGGCCATCAGGCCGTCGAGCATTTCGACCACATCGATCTTTGCGCCGAGCGTGGCGTAGACCGTCGCCATTTCCAGGCCGATGATGCCGCCACCGATCACCAGCATGCGTTGCGGAATCTGACGCAACTCCAGCGCGCCGGTCGAATCGACCACGCGCGGATCTTCCGGAATGAACGGCAGCTTCACCGCTTCCGAGCCCGCGGCGATGATCGCCTGCTTGAACTTGACGACCTTCTTGCCGCCGTCCGTCACGACTTCCATGTGATACGGATCGACGAACGAGCCGGTACCCGTCACGACTTCGACCTTGCGCATCTTGGCCATGCCGGCGAGACCGCCAGTGAGCTTCTTGACGACGCCCGACTTGAAGTCGCGCAGCTTGTCGAGATCGATTTGCGGCTTGCCGAACGTGATGCCATGCGAGCCGAGCGCTTCCGCTTCATCGATAACAAGGGCCGTGTGCAACAGCGCCTTCGACGGGATACAAC
This sequence comes from Paraburkholderia sp. SECH2, assembly GCF_030464795.1. NCBI lineage: Bacteria > Pseudomonadati > Pseudomonadota > Betaproteobacteria > Burkholderiales > Burkholderiaceae > Paraburkholderia > Paraburkholderia sp. SECH2. The sequence goes on along the minus strand of NZ_JALPRH010000006.1, from coordinate 178,590 downwards.
CGACATTCAGACAGACGCCGCCGAGCGTGGAATAACGTTCGACGAGCACCGTCTTCATGCCGAGATCGGCCGAGCGGAACGCAGCCGAGTAACCGCCGGGGCCCGAACCAAGCACGAGCATGTCGCACTCGATATCCGCGCTGCCGGAGAAGCTACCGGCTTGCGGCGCGGGCGCTGCCGCTTTGGACGCAGGCGCCGGCGCCGGTGCAGGCGCTGCTGCCGGAGCGGGCGCTTTCTCAGGCGCCTTAGCCGGTGCTGCGTCTGCGGACGTTTCGACTAGCGCGATGACCGTACCTTGCGAGACTTTGTCGCCGGCCTTGATGCGAACTTCCTTGACGGTGCCGGCGGTATCGCTTGGCACTTCGATGGAGGCCTTATCGGACTCGAGCGTCATCAGCGCCTGCTCGTTCTCGATGACATCGCCCGGTTTGATATTGACTTCGACGACATCGACGTCCTTGAAGTCACCGATATCCGGCACTTTTACTTCGACGAGACTCATAGTGTCCCCTTCTCTTATTGATCGTGATGAGACGAAGAACCAGAAAAAAGCAGCCTAAAAGCAGGCAGCGCGGCGAACAGCAACTTCCTTTGCTGTCCGCCCAAGGACGCGCCTTTCTTTTGCCTACTTTTCTTTGGAAGACAAAGAAAAGTAGGTGCCGCCCCGCACAGGGGCAACGCTAATAGACCACCAAGAAAGCAGGTTCTACAGAGAGACGCGGATAAACAGAAAAAAACAAACAAACCCCGCGCCCCGCGCAACGCCATCACCACATCAAAGAATCACACGCCGAAAATCGGCAAGAATCGCACCCAGATACGCATTGAACCGCGCCGCCGCAGCACCATCAATCACCCGATGGTCATACGACAACGACAGCGGCAGAATCAGACGCGGCACAAACTGCTTGCCATCCCAAACCGGCTTCATCGCGCCACGCGACAACCCGAGAATGGCAACTTCCGGCGCATTGATAATCGGCGTGAAGTTAGTCCCGCCAATCCCACCCAGCGAAGAAATCGAGAAGCAGCCGCCTTGCATCTGATCCGGCTTCAGCTTGCCGTCACGCGCAGCCTTCGACAGCTCGGTCATTTCCTTCGCGATATCGATCAAGCCCTTCTTGTCCGCGTCGCGAATCACCGGAACGACCAGGCCGTTCGGCGTATCAGCAGCAAACCCAATGTGGTAGTACTGCTTGAACACCAGGTTGTCGCCGTCGAGGCTCGCATTGAACGTCGGGAACTGCTTCAAGGCAGCAACCACCGCCTTGATCACGAACGCCAGCATCGTGAACTTCACGCCGGCCTTTTCGTTTTCCTTGTTCAACTGCACGCGCAGCGCTTCGAGATCGGTGATGTCCGCTTCGTCGTTATTCGTGACGTGCGGAATCATGACCCAGTTGCGATGCAGGTTCGCGCCCGAGATCTTCTTGATGCGCGACAACGGCTTCGGATCGACCGGGCCGAACTTGGTGAAGTCGACCTTCGGCCACGGCAGCAGATTCAATTCGCCGCCACCCGCAGCAGCCGGCGCAGCAGCGCCTGCCGGTGCAGCACGCTGACCCGTCATCACACCCTTGATGAAGCCGGTCACATCCGCTTGCGTAATACGGCCCTTCGGACCCGTGCCCTGTACCTGCGTCACGTCGACACCGAGTTCGCGCGCGAACTTGCGCACGGACGGCGAAGCGTGGCTCGCGCGGCGAGCACCACCCTCGCCAGCTTGAATCAGCGGCGCTTGTGCAAGCGCAGACGGCGAAGCCGGCGCAGGCGAAGGAGCAACCGGCGCATCCGACGGCTTCTCGAGCGCTTCCTGCTTCGCCGCAGGTGCGGCGGCCGCAGCCGGCACAGCCGCGCCATCCGCTTCCAGCACGACGATGACCGAGCCTTCCGACACGGTATCGCCGACCTTGACCTTCAGTTCCTTGACGACACCGGCGGCCGAGCTCGGCACGTCCATGGTCGCCTTGTCGGATTCGAGCGTCACCAGCGACTGCTCTTTCTCGACGCGATCGCCGACCTTCACCGAGACTTCGATCACGGGAATGTCTTTGTAGTCGCCGATATCCGGCACTTTGACTTCCTGCAGGCCACCGCCGGCAGCAGCGGGTGCGGCAGCCGGGGCAGGCGCAGCAGCCGGAGCTGCTGCAGCGGCAGGCGCCGGAGCCGGTGCGGCAGCCGCAGCGCCCGCGCCTTCCAGCACGACGATCAGCGAGCCTTCTGACACGTTATCGCCAACCTTGACCTTCACTTCCTTGACGACGCCGGCAGCCGAGCTCGGCACGTCCATGGTCGCCTTGTCGGACTCCAGCGTAACGAGCGATTGCTCTTTCTCGACGGTGTCACCCGCCTTCACCAGCACCTCGATCACAGGAATGTCCTTGTAATCGCCGATGTCCGGCACCTTGACTTCGATCGCTTGACTCATTGTTAGTGTCTCCTGGGCCGCGCACGCCGCCCGCTCCTGTCGATCAGGAGCAGGCGCGCACGCCGTGGCACACGGGGAATGATGCCTTAGACGGTCATCGGGTTGGGTTTGGCGGGATCAAGGTTGTACTTCTTGAGCGCCTCGGCGACGACCTTGCGTTCGATCGTGCCTTCATCTGCCAGTGCATTCAACGCGGCAACCGTGACCCAGTAGCGGTCGACTTCGAAGAAGTGACGCAGCTTTTCACGCGTGTCCGAACGGCCGTAGCCATCCGTGCCCAGCACGACGAATTTCTGCGGCACGAACGCGCGGATCTGCTCGGTCAGCGCGCGCACGTAGTCGGTCGAAGCGATGACCGGACCTTGTGCGTCCTTCAGCAGCTTCTCGACGTGCGAGACCTTCTTCTCTTCCGTCGGATGCAGCAGGTTCCAACGCTGCACTTCGTGACCTTCACGAGCGAGTTCGGTGAAGCTCGGCACGCTCCACAGGTCGGCAGCGACGCCCCAGTCGTTCTTCAGCAGGTCAGCAGCGGCAATCACTTCGTTGAAGATCGTGCCTGCGCCCATCAGCTGAACGCGCGGTGCCTTCTTATCAGCATCGGCCTTCCTGAACGAGTACATACCCTTGATGATGTCGGCCGCTACAGCATCGCCCTGCGGAATCGCCGGGTGCTCGTAGTTCTCGTTCATCACCGTGATGTAGTAGTACACGTCTTCCTGGTCAGCAACCATGCGACGCAGACCATCCTGCATGATGACCGCGAGTTCATAACCGAACGTCGGGTCGTAGCTGATGCAGTTCGGCACCGATGCCGCCCACAGCAGCGAGTGGCCGTCTTCGTGTTGCAGGCCTTCGCCGTTCAGCGTCGTGCGGCCAGCCGTGCCGCCCAGCAGGAAGCCGCGCGAACGCATGTCGCCCGCCGCCCATGCCAGGTCGCCGATACGCTGGAAGCCGAACATCGAGTAGAAGATGTAGAACGGGATCATGATCTCGCCGTGCGTCGAGTACGACGTCGCGGCTGCGATCCAGTCACACATACCGCCGGCTTCGTTGATCCCTTCCTGCAGGATCTGGCCGGTTTCCGATTCGCGGTAGAACATCAGCTGGTCAGAATCTTCCGGCACGTACTTCTGGCCTTCCTGATTCCAGATACCGATCTGACGGAACAGGCCTTCCATACCGAAGGTACGCGACTCGTCCGGCACGATCGGCACGATGCGCTTACCGAGCGCCTTGTCTTTCAGCAGGATGTTCAGAATCCGCACGAACGCCATCGTCGTGGAGATCTCACGGCCTTCGCCCGTGCCCTTCAGCAGCGGCTCGAACGCGTCGAGCGCCGGCACCGGCAGCGACTCGGCCTTCTGACGACGCGCCGGCAGATAGCCGCCGAGGTCCTGACGGCGAGCGCGCATGTACTCGAGTTCTTTCGAACCTTCTTCGAACTTGAGGTACGGCACGTTGACGAGGTCTTCGTCGGGAATCGGCAGACGGAACTGATCGCGGAATTTCTTCAGCTGATCGACGTGCAGCTTCTTCTGCTGGTGGGTGATGTTCATCGCCTGGCCGGCTTCGCCCATGCCGTAGCCCTTGATCGTCTTCGCGAGGATGACGGTCGGCTGGCCCTGCGAGTTCGAAGCTTCCGAGAACGCTGCGTAGATCTTGTGCGGATCGTGGCCGCCGCGGTTCAGGTTCCAGATTTCTTCGTCGGACCACTCGGCAACCAGCGCCTTCAGTTCAGGCGTATTGAAGAAGTGTTCGCGAACATACGCGCCCGACTCCGACTTGTATGTCTGATATTCACCGTCGACGACTTCCATCATCCGGCGCATCAGCGCGCCCGACTTGTCGCGTTGAAACAGCGCATCCCAGCGGCTGCCCCAGACGACCTTGATGACATTCCAGCCGGCGCCGCGGAATTCGCTTTCGAGTTCCTGGATGATCTTGCCGTTACCGCGCACCGGACCGTCGAGGCGCTGCAGGTTGCAGTTGATCACGAACACGAGGTTGTCGAGGCGTTCGCGACCGGCCATGCCGATTGCGCCGAGCGATTCCGGTTCATCCGTTTCGCCGTCGCCGAGGAAGGCCCAGACCTTGCGGCCTTCGGTCTTCGCAATGCCGCGCGCCTGCAGGTACTTCATGAAGCGCGCCTGATAGATCGCCATGATCGGGCCGAGGCCCATCGAGACGGTCGGGAATTGCCAGAAGTCCGGCATCAGCCACGGGTGCGGGTACGACGAGATGCCCTCGCCGCCCACTTCCTGACGGAAGTTGTCGAGCTGGTTTTCGGTCAGACGGCCGAGCAGGAACGCGCGCGAGTAGACACCCGGCGACGAGTGACCCTGCACGAACACGAGGTCACCGCCATGTTCAGCGGACGGTGCGTGCCAGAAGTGGTTGTAGCCGACGTCGTACAGCGTGGCAGCCGACGCGAACGAGGCGATGTGACCGCCGACGTTCGTATCCTTGCCCGCGCGCAGCACCATGGCGATGGCGTTCCAGCGCGTGTACGAGCGAATCCGGTGTTCGAGGTCCTGGTCGCCGGGAATCGGCGCCTGACGCGACACGGGAATCGTATTGATGTAGGGGGTGTTTGCAGAGAACGGGAGATGTTCGCCATGTACGCGGGCGAATTCGATCTGTTTCTCGATCAGGTAGTGAGCGCGATCGGGGCCCACAGCAGAAATCACGCCATCCAGCGCTTCCAGCCATTCGCCGGTTTCCTGGGGATCGTCGTCTTTTTCGGCAGCGACATATTTCATGACTTCGTCGGGTACAGCGGACATGCTCGTCTCCTGGATATAGAGGAACGCTCTTTGAACAGACGACGCGGACGAAGCACGGCCGCGGCAGCTTCGGCCGATTGTAAAAGGGGTCCCGACGTCTGCGCAACAAAAATTTCGAATCACGAGATCGAATCTCATAATGCGGAAAATTGTTGCGGCGCAACCTGATTTGACTGCCGATCGACCGATACGTCGGCTAGTTTGCGCCGAATAACGGTTCTTTCAGCGCTTTTTTGCGCCATTTGCTAGTGACTCGCTGCGCTACAATGCCACGCATGTTGACCGAACGGCTTTTCGCTCGCTCGGCGCGCACCGCTGGTTCGCCGGCGGATTCGACGCCGTCCTCCCGCTGGCACCACGGACCGTGGTGGTCGAACTCCTATTTGCTCACGCCGCTGCTGTCGATCCTGGTTTTCCTGGTCGTCATGAGCCTGATTCTGTGGAGTCTGAACCGGCGCGAACAGCAGCAGCAGGAAGACACGCTCTATCGCAACGTCGCGTGGGCGCAGCAGCAGATCCGCCTGTCCATGACGGGCGCGCAGGAACAGATTCAGGCCCTCGCCCGCGATCTCGTCGCCGGCCACGCCGATCCGCATTCATTCCAGGTGTCCACCACGGACATCATGCAGGGGCATCCCGAGATCCTCTACATGAACTGGTACACGAGCCTGCAGCAACCGCGCTGGCCCAATACTGCACTCCCCGTGTTCGGCCAGCGTCTCGCCAAGCCGAACGACGCGCAGATGGACGAGGCCGTCAAAGCCGCCTTCAACGAGGCGCGCAATACGCGCCGCCAGGTGTACTCACCGCTGATCTACGACGACCTCGGCAACGGCTACATCACGCTGCAGACGCCGGTCTACCGCGACCGTGACTTCCTCGGCACGATTGCCGCCGTGTTCTCGGTGGAAGGCATCCTGAAGCACGACATTCCGCCCGAGTTGTCGGCGAAATACAAAATCTCGATCATCGACGTGAACAACCGCGAGTTGACCACCACGTCGACCCGCCCGCGCCTGCCGCGCGACATGTTCTACGATCTGCCGCTCGACCCGCCGGGCCAGGGCGTCTCGGTACGCGTCTACGCGTTCCCGCAGATGACCAACTTCACCAACAACACGCTGGTCTGGCTGGTGGCCGGCCTGTCGTGCTTCGTGTTGTGGAGTCTGTGGAGCTTGTGGAAGCACACGCGGCAACGTTTCGAGGCGCAGCAGGCGCTCTACGCCGAAGCGTTCTTTCGCCGCGCAATGGAAAACTCGGTGCTGATCGGTATGCGCGTGCTCGACATGCACGGCCGCATCACTCACGTCAATCCGGCCTTTTGCCGCATGACCGGTTGGGACGAAAGCGATCTGGTCGGCAAGAACGCGCCGTTCGCTTACTGGCCGCGCGACGCCTATCCTGAGATGCAACGCCAGCTCGACATGACGCTGCGCGGCAAGGCGCCCTCTTCGGGCTTCGAATTACGGGTGCGCCGCAAGGACGGATCGCTCTTCCATGCACGCCTCTATGTGTCGCCGCTGATCGACAGCTCGGGCCGCCAGACCGGCTGGATGTCGTCGATGACCGACATTACCGAACCGAAGCGCGCGCGCGAGGAGCTCGCCGCAGCACACGAACGCTTCACAACCGTCCTCGAAAGTCTTGACGCCGCCGTCTCCGTGCTGGCCGCCGACGAAGCCGAGTTACTGTTCGCTAACCGCTACTACCGGCATCTCTTCGGCATTCGCCCGGACGGCCATCTGGAATTGGCGGGTGGCGGGTTCGATAGCGCACAGGCGTCGTCTGATTCGATCGATATGGTGGATGCATACGCGGGTCTGCCGGCCGCCGCATTGACCGAAAGCACCGCCGACGCGCAGGAAGTCTACGTGCAAAGCATTCAGAAATGGTTCGAAGTGCGCCGCCAGTACATCCAGTGGGTGGATGGCCACCTCGCGCAGATGCAGATCGCGACCGACATCACCACCCGCAAGCAGGCTCAGGAACTCTCGCGTCAGCAGGACGAGAAGCTGCAGTTCACCAGCCGCCTGATGACGATGGGTGAAATGGCCTCCTCGCTCGCGCACGAACTGAATCAGCCGCTCGCCGCGATCAATAACTATTGCTCTGGAACCGTGGCACTGGTTAAATCCGGTCGAACGACGCCTGACAATCTTCTGCCCGTGCTCGAGAAAACCGCCCAACAGGCAGTGCGGGCTGGCATGATCATCAAGCGCATTCGCGAGTTCGTGAAACGCAGCGAGCCGAAACGCCAGGCTACGCGCGTGGCCGATATCGTCGCCGATGCCGTGGGTCTCGCCGAACTCGAAGCGCGCAAGCGCAAGATTCGCATCGTGACCGATCTGCGCTCGCGCCTGCCGGTGATTTACGTCGACCCGGTGCTGATCGAGCAGGTGTTGGTGAACCTGCTGAAGAACGGCGTCGAGGCCATGCACGATGCGCGTCCGAATGCGGTCGACCCGGTGATTCGCGTCGTCGTGCGACTGGAGAGCGGGTTTGTCTGCATCAGCGTCGTCGACCAGGGACCGGGTGTCGACGAAGCGACGGCCGAGCGTCTGTTTGAACCGTTTTACAGCACCAAGTCCGATGGTATGGGCATGGGGCTGAACATTTGCCGTTCGATTATCGAATCGCACCGCGGCCGTCTGTGGGTGGTTAACAACGTCGAATCTGACGGCCACATCACAGGCGCCACGTTCCATTGCAGTCTGCCCATTGGAGAGCCTGACGGCCCGAGCAACGGCGGGTCAGAGGCGCCGAAACCACAAACCGTTACGGGAGAGATATGAACAGCCCAGTCACCACACAGGAAACGGTATTTGTTGTCGACGACGACGAGGCCGTGCGAGATTCGCTGCGCTGGCTGCTGGAGGCGAACGGCTACCGCGTGCAATGCTTCTCCAGCGCCGAGCAGTTCATCGACGCATGGCAGCCGCATACGCATCCGGGCCAGATCGCGTGTCTGATTCTCGATGTGCGGATGTCCGGCATGAGCGGGCTCGAGTTGCAGGAACGCCTGATCGCCGACAACGCGTCGCTGCCGATCATCTTCGTGACGGGCCATGGCGACGTGCCGATGGCTGTGTCGACGATGAAAAAAGGCGCCATGGACTTCATCGAAAAACCGTTCGACGAAGCCGAACTGCGCAAGCTGGTCGAGCGCATGCTCGACAAGGCACGCAGCGAAAGCACCAGCGTGCAGCAGCAACGCGCAGCGGCCGAACGTCTCGGCAAGCTGACCGCGCGTGAACACCAGGTGCTCGAGCGCATCATCGCCGGCCGCCTGAACAAGCAGATCGCCGACGACCTCGGCATCAGCATCAAGACGGTTGAAGCGCACCGCGCGAACATCATGGAAAAGCTCAACGTCAACACGGTCGCCGATCTGCTGCGACTGGCGCTGTCGAACAAGCCGCAACCGGCGCAATAAACTTAACGACCGCGGCGCGGCCCGCGGCTCGTTACTGAGTTTCAACGGCCGGACTGTCGAAAAGTCCGGTCTGTTCCATTCTCCTTCCCCCTTCTCCCGCTTCGCTACAGCGATGCGCGGCATAGTTCGACGCGTGCGCATCCGCACCGCATCTTTATCCCGTAATCATTACGCATTACTCAGCAAACGCTTACGCTGCGCGGCAATAACTTCTTTCCTCCGACAAGATTGACAAGCTTCACTGCGCCCCTTAATTTATAAAGAACTCCTTAGCAGGAATCTTTGATGCCCGATGAACACAGGACACATGTGCTGTCGTTGTCGTATGCGGCGTCGCCTTGCGGCGCAAATCGGTTAAAGCGGTTCGGCCGCATTGCTGAGGCATCAGTCTTATCGAACGGTTCAAGCGAAGCTGAGCCGACCTTTACTCGCTTTATTCGCTGCCTTCTCCATTCCATCGCGCGAAAGCAACGCAGCATGCGCTGCGCATCGATCTCGCGCGTCTAACGCAGCCGGGAGGATTTCATCGTGAAACGATCCGGAACACACCGTTCGCGTGTGTTGCTTGTTTGCGCCGCACTTGCGGGCGCACCATTCTTCGTCGGTCTGACCATGCCGAGCGCGGTCTATGCGCAAAGCGCCGCGAAGCTGTCGAACCAGCAACTCGATTCGCTGACTGCGCCCATCGCGCTTTATCCCGATGCACTGCTTGCGCAAGTGCTGATGGCCGCCACCTTCCCGCAAGACGTGCAGGCCGCAGCCGCGTGGTCGAAAGCAAACTCGAAGTTGCAAGGCGACGACGCCGTCAAAGCGGTCGCGTCGGAGCCCTGGGACCCGAGCGTGCAGTCACTCGTCGCCTTCCCGCAGGTCCTCGCAACGATGGCGTCGAAACCCGATTGGGTCGCGCAACTCGGCACGGCCTTTCTTGGCCAGTCGAATGACGTGATGGACTCCGTGCAACGCCTGCGCAAACAGGCGCAAGCGGCAGGCAATCTGAAGACGAGCTCGCAACAAAAGGTTGTGGTCGAGCAAAGCACGATTCAGATCGTGCCGGCCAATCCACAAGTGGTCTACGTGCCTACCTATAACCCGACTGTGGTCTACGGCACATGGCCCTATCCCGCCTACCCACCCGTGTATGTGCCACCGCCGCCCGGTTATGCAATCGCAAGCGGGTTGGCGGCCGGCCTCGCGTTCGGCGCCGGTGTCGCGGTTGCCAATTCGCTGTGGGGAGGCTTCAACTGGAACACGCACGACGTCAACATCAACGTGAACCACTACAACAACATCAATGTGAACAACCGGCTCAACGTGAATAGCAGCACGACGAACTGGAACCGCAACACCAACGTCAATCGCAACGTCAACAACGCGAACATCAACCGCAACGTCAATAACAACCTCAGCGGCGCTCAGCGCGATGCCTATCGCGGCCGTGACGACGCCGCACGTGCCCAGGCGCAGCAGACCTTGCAGAACCGAACCGGCCAGAACCTGAGCGGCAATGCGAGCCAACGCGTGCAAGGGATTCACCAGGGTGGCACGCAGAACGCCGATTTGCAGAACCGCGCGCAGAACGCCAATCGCGATAACGCGTTACGCGGCGCCGGCGACGGCAATGCCGCGCGCCAGGATACGCAGCGTGGCGAGGCGAGCCGCAACGCTGCCGCGAACCGTTCCGGCGGCGGCCTCGGCGCCAATGGCGGCGGTCAGCAACGCACGGGCGGCGGTCTCGGTGCAAACGGCGGCGGCGTCCAGCGCGGCGGCGGTGGCAACTTCGGCGGCGGCGGTGGTGGCGGCAGACTGGGCGGTGGCGGCGGCGGTGAGCGCCACCTCGGCCGCAACCGTTGAACGATCAAGAGGAGTCTCTGATGATTCGCTTATTCCCACGCGGCGCCTTGCGCGCCCACGTTCTCACACTCGCCGTCGCCCTCGGCACGACCGGCACCCTGCTGGTGGCGCCGGTACTTCTGCTCGGCACGACCGCCGCACACGCGCAGGCGGTCTATCCCACGGCCGACGACGCCGCCAATGCGTTCGTCGACGCCCTGGCCCGCAACGACGAAGGCGCGCTCAAACACGTGCTCGGCAACGATTTTCATCGCTACATTCCTTCCGAAGGAATCGGCGAGGACGACATCTACCAGTTCCTTGGCGCATGGTCGAAGGGACATCAGATCATCGAGGACCCGGCGAAGAGCAAGGGTCGCGCAACCGCGCATCTGGCCGTCGGCGACAGTGGCTGGACCTTGCCGATTCCGCTCGTGCAGGCTGGCAAGGGTTGGCGTTTCGATCCGCCCGCCGCGCAGGACGAGATGCTGACGCGCCGCATCGGCCGCAACGAACACGCGGCGATCCTGACCTCGCTCGCCTATCTCGACGCGCAGAACGATTATCACAACCTGACCCAGCACTACGCACAGCGCTTCGTCAGTACGCAGGGCCAGCATGACGGCCTGTATTGGGCAACGGCGCCCGGCGAAACGGAAAGCCCGCTCGGACCGCTCGCCGCCACCATGCCCAACGGCACCCTGCCGAAAGAGGCCTACCACGGCTATCACTATCGGATCCTGACGGCGCAAGGTGCGCACGCGAAGGGGGGCGCGCAGAACTACATCGAGAACGGCGTGCTGACCAAAGGGTTCGGTCTGATCGCCTCGCCGGCCGAGTACGGCAAGACCGGCGTGATGAGCTTTATCGTCAATCAGGACGGTCAGGTCTATCAGAAGAACCTTGGGCCGCAATCCGCGCGTGCCGCGGCCGCCATTAAATCGTTCGACCCGGACGATAGCTGGCAGGCTGTGCAGGAGTAGCGGGACAAGTCGCTCGACGGTTGGAGGCATCGCGGATTCCGGCGCGTCGGCGCATCCGGAATCCGTACATGGCACGGCAAGCCGGGCCGGTATAATGACGGACTTTGCAGCGCTGCTTATCCCTGATTCGCGCCGCGCGCTTTTCATGTGCCGACCCGTTTCCGGTGAAAAGCGCCATCGCACGTGCCGCGCACGCGCGCCTGTGCCCTGCTCCGCTTTCCAAACCGCCCTTCTCGACCGACCATGACAGCCAAACTGATCGACGGCCTAGCCCTTTCCAAGACCCTGCGCGCCGACGTCGCCACGCGCGCCGCCGCCCTCACCGCCCGCGGGCATCAGCCGGGCCTCGCCGTGGTGCTGGTCGGCGACAATCCAGCCAGCGAAGTCTATGTGCGCAACAAGGTCAAGGCGTGCCATGACAACGGCCTCGGTTCGTCGTTCGACCGCTATCCGGCCGATCTGCCGGAAGCCGAGCTGCTGGCGCGCATCGACGAGCTGAATCGCGATCCGCGCATCCACGGCATTCTGGTGCAACTGCCGTTGCCGCCGCATATCGACAGCCACAAGGTGATCGAGGCGATCGCCCCGGAAAAGGACGTCGACGGTTTTCACGTCGCCAATGCCGGCGCGCTGATGACCGGCCGCCCGCTGTTCCGCCCGTGCACGCCGTACGGCGTGATGAAAATGCTGGCGGCCTACGAGATTCCGCTGCAAGGCGCGAACGCGGTGGTGATCGGCCGCTCGAATATCGTCGGCAAGCCGATGGCGCTGCTGCTGCTCGAAGCGGGCGCTACCGTGACGATCTGCCATAGCAAGACGCGCGATCTGGCTGCCCATACCCGCAACGCTGACGTGGTGGTCGCCGCCACGGGCCTGCGCAACATTCTCACGGCGGACATGGTGAAACCGGGTGCGGCCGTGATCGACGTCGGCATGAATCGCGACGAAGCCGGCAAGCTGTGCGGCGACGTCGATTTCGCGGGTGTCAAGGAAGTGGCCGGCTACATCACGCCGGTGCCGGGCGGCGTCGGTCCGATGACCATCACGATGCTGCTCGTCAACACGATCGAAGCCGCCGAGCGCGAAGCGGCGGCAAAGGCGTAAAGCTGAGGGTTCATGCCGGCGGAGTGATTTCGGCGGCGTTCAAACTGTCAAACCCCGGCGTCAAACCGGGGCAGCCAGCGCCAGTTGCACACGTCGGCGTCAAACATGACACTCACCGCGTCACTACCCCAGCGCCAAGCGTCGTTGACCGGCGCGCAAGACGCCCGCGGCACCACCTCAGCACCGGCCTCTCCACGAAGTGCCACGACAGCGCCGCGCACAGCAGGATGAACGGCGCCGCGATCAGCACCGCCGTCACATGGCTCAACTGCGGCGCGATATTCGCGACGCATTGCTGCACCATGAAGCCGTACAGATAAATCCCATACGAGTAATCGTTGCGCGGCACGAAGCGCCGCAAGAGCGGCGTCGCGCCCACCCATAGCACGCCGTAAACAAACGCCAGATAGAAAAGCGGTTGAGCGCCGGCCGTGTCGCGGAACACCAGAAACACCATCACCAGCGCGACGGCCGTCAGGCCGTTGATGTCGATCCGTTCGCGCCAGCCATACAGCAGCATCCCCAGCATGAAAAACGGTTCCGGCCAGAACGAATAGCCGCCGGGCGTTTCGCTGAAGTCACGCAGGCCGATCTGCAGATGCGGCAGATGCACGCGCAGAACGAACGCGGCGCACCCGAGCACCGCCGCCAGTGCCGCCCCCCGCGCGCTGGACAACAAGCCCAGCATGCCGGTCGCCATCACGATCAGATAGCAGCGCACTTCGAGCGGCAACGTCCACAGCGGCGCGGCGACGTCGACTGGAAAGCGGTTGTGCTCGAATACACCGGGCACCACCCAGCCGGTTTTCAGCACGATGGTGGAAAAGTTGTCGAGGTTGGCCCACGTCATGCCGGAAGCAAAATAGTCGCGCAGCGGCAGTGTCGTGAACAGCGGCCCGACGATGAACACGGTCACCAGCGAGCCGCCCGCCACCGCCGGCCACAGGCGCGCGATGCGCAACGCGGCGAAACGCGGCACCGAGCGTTGCCGGTCGAAACTGGCGGTCACCAGCATGCCGCTCAGCAGAAAGAACGCATAGACGCCGAGTGCGCCAAAACCGTCGAAACCGAGCGCGTTCCGGACCCAATCCGTCGTGCCGTCGGGGGCCTGTATCAGATATGAATTGCCATACACCACGGCGATGGCGGCAAGGAGCCGCACGAGATCGAAATTGTTGCCGTTGCGCGAAAGGGCGTGCGAAAGCGGGTTCATCGATACCTCTTACAGAAAGCGTCACTAATGGGTGCCGACGCGCCAGAATGTGGCATGGCAGCAATTTGCACCGTTCGCTTTCGCACAGAGCGCCGCGGCACTGCGAGAGCGGTTCTGGCGGCGGCAACCCGCTGGCGCATTGCCTGGCGCATTGCCTTGCGGCCGCCGGAACCGCGTGTGGCACCGGCTCCTCCGGGCACAGTCGCGCGACATCTGATAATTTGTCTACCGACGGATTGGAATCGGCGCGCCCTGCCCCAATAATGTCTCTATGGAGTGTCATTGGGGCGCCATCGCGCGCCCGTCGATGCACCGATTACCCGTTCACCCGCGTCAGACAGGAAGCCTTATGTCCAATACCCCCTCGAAGCACGACAATCCGCTCCTCGATTTCTCCGATCTGCCGCGCTTTGGCGAAATCCGCCCCGAACACGTCACCCCCGCCCTCGATATCCTGCTCGCCGATGCGGCCGCCGCCGTCGAGCGCGCCGCCCAGCCCATCACGCCCGCTTCGTGGGCCGACGTGGTCGAGCCGGTCGAACGCGCCACCGAACCGCTGTCGCGCGCCTGGGGCGTCGTCGGCCATCTGAACGCCGTGGCGGATACGCCGGAGCTGCGCGCGGTGTACGGCGAGAATCTGCCGCGCGTCACCGAATTCTGGTCGAGCGTCGGCCAGAATCTCGCGCTCTATGAGAAGTACAAGGCGCTTCACGCCAGCAGCGATTTTTCCTCGCTGACCGGCGAGCGCAAGAAAATCCTCGGTAATGCGCTGCGCGATTTCCGCCTGTCGGGCGCGGAATTGCCGGAAGACCAGAAGCCGCATTTCGCCGAATTGCAGGAAAAGCAGGCGGGCTTGTCGAAAGCATTTTCGGATCACGTGCTCGACGCGACCAACGCGTACGCCTACATCGTCGAGGCCGGCGATGAAGCGCAACTGGCCGGCCTGCCCGAAGACGTGATCGAAGCCGCGAAGGAAGCGGCCGAACGCGAAGGCAAGACCGGCTACAAATTCACGCTGCACTTCCCGTCGTATTTCCCGATCATGCAGTACTCGGAAAATCGCGCGATGCGCGAAACGATATACCGCGCGTATGTGACGCGCGCATCGGAACTCGGCCCGCAATATGGCAATGGCAAGCCGGAATGGGACAACACGGCCGTGCTCGCCGATCAGTTGAAGCTGCGCGCCGAAGAAGCGCACATGCTCGGCTACAACAACTTCGCCGAAGTCTCGCTTGCGCCGAAGATGGCCGAGTCCCCGGCGCAAGTCATGGCCTTCCTCGAAGACCTCGCCACGCGCGCGCGCCCGCATGCTGAACAGGACTGGAAGGAACTGCGCGAATTTGCTGCGAACGAGCTCGGCATGGCCGAGCTGCAGCCGTGGGACATGACGTTTGCCGCTGAACGCCTGCGTCAGAAGCGCTATTCGTTCTCCGAGAACGAAGTCAAACAGTACTTCCCGGAAGACGTCGTATTCAAGGGTCTCTTCAAGGTCACCGAAACGCTGTTCGGCGTGCGCATCCGTCGCGACGAAGCAGCCGTGTGGCACCCGGACGTGCGCTTTTTCCGCGTCGGGAATCAGGACGGCGGCCTCGTCGCCCAGTTCTATCTCGACCTGTATGCACGCGAAGGCAAGCGCGGCGGCGCATGGATGGACGATGCCCGCGGCCGTCACAAGCACACTCAGGGCAGCGTGCAGACGCCGGTGGCGTATCTGACCTGTAACTTCTCGGCGCCGGTCGGCGGCAAACCCGCCTGCTTCACGCACGATGAAGTGATCACGCTGTTCCACGAGTTCGGCCACGGTCTGCATCACATGCTCACGCGTGTCGATGAACTGGGCGTGTCGGGTATCAATGGCGTCGAGTGGGACGCGGTTGAACTGCCGTCGCAATTCATGGAGAACTTCTGCTGGGAGTGGGACGTGCTGAGCGACATGACCTCGCACGTCGACACGGCCAAGCCGTTGCCACGCGATCTGTTCGACAAGATGCTCGCCGCGAAGAATTTCCAGAGCGGTCTCGGCACGCTGCGCCAGATCGTGTTCTCGATGTTCGACATGCAATTGCATACCGGTTTCGATGCGTCCGGCACGAAGAACGCCACCGAACTCGCGAGCGAGATCAACGAGCGTTTCCACGTGGTGCCGCAAGCTTCGTTCTCGCGTTGGCCGAATACGTTCAGCCATATTTTCGCGGGCGGTTATGCAGCAGGCTACTACAGCTACAAGTGGGCTGAAGTGCTGTCCGCCGATGCGTACGCCGCGTTCGAAGAAGCCGCACAGGCCGCGAGCGGCAGCGTGCTCGATCAGGCAACCGGCATGCGCTACCGCAAGGAGATTCTGGAAGTGGGCGGCAGCCGTCCCGCGATGGAATCGTTCAAGGCGTTCCGCGGCCGCGAGCCGAATATCGACGCCTTGTTGCGGCACAACGGCATGGCGCCTGGCGCCGCGCATTGAGCTTGTGGTGAAGCATCGGTCGGCTTTGTAGATAGCGCCGACATCGATAAAAAAGCCGGTGACCTGCGAGAGCAGGCACCGGCTTTTTTCATGAACGCGCGCCGCGAGCGGTGCGCTGCGGCTAACCGCGATGCAGTTTGAAATCGACCTCTGCAGGACGCCCTTCCAGCGACAACGCCGCGCGCGCAGCAGGCGCACGGCTCACCACCTTGCCGCGGCTCACCACTGCAAGCCGCGCGGCGCGCAAGCGGATCGCTTCGACCGGATCGCGCGCATCGAGCAGCACGAGATTCGCCGCGCAACCCGGCGCGACGCCGTAGTCTTCCAGCCCGAGAATACGCGCGGCATTCACCGTGACCGCGTCGAAACACGCATGCATGCCGTCGACGCCCGTCATCTGCGCAACATGCAAACCCATGTGCGCGACTTCGAGCATGTCGCCCGAGCCGAGGCTGTACCACGGATCCATCACGCAGTCGTGGCCGAACGCGACGTTGATGCCCGCCGCCATCATCTCCGGCACGCGTGTCATGCCACGCCGTTTCGGATACGTATCGCTGCGGCCCTGCAGGGTGATGTTGATCAACGGATTGGCGATCGCCGCGACGCCCGACTCGCGCATCAGCGGCAAGAGCTTGCTGACGTAATAGTTGTCCATTGAATGCATCGAGGTCAGATGCGAACCGGTGACGCGCCCATGCAAGCCGAGCCGGTGCGTTTCGGCGGCGAGCGTTTCGATGTGACGCGACATCGGATCGTCCGATTCGTCGCAATGCATGTCGACGCGCAAGCCCTGCTCCGCCGCGAACTCGCACAACATGCGCACGGACTGCGCGCCGTCGGCCATCGTGCGTTCGAAATGCGGAATCCCACCAACCACGTCGACGCCCATTGCAATCGCTCGCTTGAGATTCTCGAATGCGCCTGCGCTGCGCAAGACGCCGTCCTGCGGAAACGCGACCAGTTGCAAGTCGAGATAAGGCGCGACGCGGCGCTTCACTTCAAGCAGTGCTTCGACGGCGAGCAAGCGCGGATCGCATACATCAACGTGGCTGCGAATCGCCAGCAGACCGCGCGCGACAGCCCAATCGCAGTACTGCAGCGCGCGCTCGATCAGCGCCTCCTGCGTGAGGTCCGGCTTCAGTTCGCCCCACAGCGCGATGCCTTCCAGCAAGGTGCCCGACGCATTCACGCGCGGCAGACCGTACGACAGCGTCGCGTCCATGTGGAAATGCGGATCGACGAATGGTGGCGTGACGAGCGAACCGGCGGCGTCGATTTCTTCATGCGCGCTCGCGGCCAGATTCGGTTCGACGGCGACGATGCGGCCCGCTTCGATGCCGATGTCGACCGGCTCTTTGTGCTGCTTGTGCTGCTTGTGCTGCTTGTGCTGTGATGTGGCGCTCGGCGGCAGCGTCGCGCGGCGGATAATCAGATCCATGATTCGCTCCTGTTGACCGCTCTTTGACTGATTGCGATTCTATCGGCGTCAGAAAGTGTGTGCCCGCGTTTTAGCAGGACGCCGTACCGGCAGGCGGAGAGGAATGCGTACCGGCTACGAATGACAACGCCCGCCTATACTCGACTTTCCACACGTTCGATGCCTGGCATTCGATACGCAACCGCCTGCATCATCCACCAACGGAGCAAGACCATGAAAACCATCGGCGTGATCGGCGGAATGAGTTGGGAGTCGTCCACCGAGTACTACAGGCTCCTGAACCGCCACGCCAAGGCGCGTCTCGGCGGCCACCACAACGCGTGCAGCCTGATGCTGACGGTCGACTTCGCGCCGATCGAGGCCAACCAGCGCGCCGGCAACTGGACGGCGCTCGGCGATCAGCTGGCCGACGCCGCGCGCCAACTCGAACGCGGCGGCGCCGACCTGGTGATACTGGCGACCAACACCATGCATCGCGTGTACGAATCGATCGAACGGGCGATCGGCGTGCCCTTCCTGCACATCGCCGATCCGACCGGCAAGGCGCTGCGCGCCGCAGGAATCGCGCGGGTGGGCTTGCTGGGTACACGCTACACGATGGAGCAGACGTTTTACACGGGGCGCTTGAGCGAACGCTACGGCCTCGAGACGCTGATTCCCGAAGAAGCCGAACGCGCGGATGTGCACCGCATCATCTATGACGAGCTGTGCCACGGCAACGTGAATGACGCCTCGCGTGCGGTCTATCAACGTGTGATCGAAGGACTGGCCGCGCGCGGTGCGCAGGCAGTGATTCTCGGCTGCACGGAAATCACCTTGCTGATCAAGCCGGAAGATTCGGCGTTACCCGTATTCGACACGACCGAATTGCATGCGCAAGCGGCAGTGGACTGGGCGATCGAGTCGGAGGAGTGAATGCAAGTGCACGCGGCGCATGCACGCGTGAAAGCGAACGCCAGAAGTTAAAAAGCCCGCGTAGCTTGCGCTAGCGGGCTTTCAACAATGCTTGGTTGCGGGGGTAGGATTTGAACCTACGACCTTCGGGTTATGAGCCCGACGAGCTGCCAGACTGCTCCACCCCGCGTCAGAGAAAAAGAGTATATAGGGTGGTTCGCGAGACGTCAAACAATCGGACGAAATAATTTCAAATGAGGTGCCTGTTGCGGGTCGCGCTCATGCAGCTGGTGAACGCCGCACATAAGCAGACTACTCAGAGATCCTCGACCGTCGCGCCTTCCACTTTGCCGTCGATGATGTCCGCGCCATACTGGCTCGCGCTGCGTTTCGCGACACCGAAATCGGAGAACGTGGACGCCAGCACCAGACGGAATACGCGGCTTGCCTTCGAGCCGCTGATCGCGCCCGGCCGGCACACGCGTACTGCAACGTCGTAACCTTCGGCATGACGCTTGTGACCGTCGAACTTGTCGAACTGCCGCGAAAACACCAGCGGATGCACTTCGAAGTCCTTATAAAGGGCTGGATATAGTTGGGCCATGATGCGTTCCCGATGCGCGTAAATGTGATCCCACTATACGCCGTGGCATGACGGCATCGGGCTTTTATTTTTGACGGCCGCCGGGGCAATTTTCACCGTCGGTCGTCTCGCGCGATAAGATGCGGGACTATCGGAATCGACCCGATCCTGCCAATCCGGATCCGGGTCGCCAGACGGGTCGTCGCTGAAGCAAAAATAAAGCGGAACGCGGGGCCAGCGCCCCACAAAGCCTTGCCCAGCAAGAATGTGAGAACTTTATGAAAATCGCCACCTGGAACGTCAACTCCCTCAAAGTGCGCCTGCAGCACGTCATCGATTGGCTCGAAACCAGCCACGCAGACGTGCTGTGCCTGCAGGAATTGAAGCTGACGGACGACAAATTCCCCCGCGCCGAACTCGAAGCGAAAGGCTACCGAAGCTGGTTCGCGGGCCAGAAGACGTATAACGGTGTCGGCATCCTGGTGCGCGACGGCCTGAACGTCGACGAAAGCAGCATCGTGCGCAATATCCCCGGCCTCGAAGACCCGCAGCAACGCGTGATCGCCGCGACCATCGAGGGCGTGCGCATCATTTCCGCTTACTTCCCGAACGGCCAGGCGCCGGGCACCGACAAATTCGCCTACAAGCTGAACTGGCTCGCCGCCCTGCACGACTGGGTCGCGAGCGAAATGGCGCTGTATCCGAAACTCGCGCTGCTCGGCGACTACAACATCGCGCCGGAAGATCGCGACGTGCACGATCCGAAAGCGTGGGAAGGCCAGAATCTGGTGTCGCCCGAAGAGCGCGCCGAGTTCGTGCGGCTGGTCGAACTCGGTCTCGTCGATGCGTTCCGTCAGTTCGAGCAGCCGGAGAAGATCTATTCGTGGTGGGACTACCGGATGATGGCGTTCCGCCGCAACGCGGGGCTGCGTATCGACCACATTCTGCTATCGAAAGCGCTCGCCGAGGCGTGCTCGTCCTGCGATGTCGACAAGGTGCCGCGCAAGTGGGAGCAGCCGTCGGACCACGCGCCGGTCGTCGCCCAGATCGGCTGAACGCACGGCGAGCGGGGCCTACGTCGCCCCGCTCAAACAGCGCCACAAGAATTCGAACACCATCGCATCGTGCTCGGCCTGCTCCAGCTCATCGGAGCCGCCGTGGCCCCCTTCCGTGTTCTCGCGATACCAGACCTTTTCTGCGCCCAGCGCCTGCATGCGCGCGGCCATCTTGCGCGCGTGTCCGGGGTGCACGCGATCGTCAGCGGTCGATGTGGTGAACAGCACCGGCGGATACGCGACGTCCGCACTCACGCGATGATAGGGCGAGTAAGCGGCCAGCACGCGTGCCTCGTCTGGCTCGTCCGGATCGCCGTATTCATCGATCCATGATGCGCCTGCGTGCAACAGGTGATAGCGGCTCATGTCGAGCAGCGGCACCTCGCACACTACGGCGCCAAACAACTCGGGACGCTGCACCATGCACACCGCGACCAGCAGGCCGCCATTGCTGCCGCCCTGAATACCGAGTTGCGCGGCGCTGGTCACGCCTGTGCTGATGAGCGCCTCGGCCACCGCGATGAAATCGTCGAACGAGCGCTGCCGATGCTCGCCCTGCGCCGCCGTATGCCACTGCGTGCCGAACTCGCCGCCACCGCGTATATGCGCCACCACGTACACGCCGCCGCGCTCCAACCAACCGATCCCCGGCCCGGTCAGATAACCCGGCAGCAGCGGAATCGCGAAACCGCCGTAACCGTTGAGCAGGCATGGGCGTGGTTGCTCGTCTGTCTGCGCCGTCTGCCCTTGCACAGCGTGTTGCGCTACCCGCGGTCCGATCACGGTGTACGGCACCCGCGTGCCGTCCGCGGACACCGCGTGCCCATGCGTCACCGCGAACGGCGTCGCATCGAACTGGGTCGGCCAGCGGTCGAGCAACGTCCAGTCGGTCAGGTCGTTCTGGGCAAGATCGGTGAGCCAGTACGCAGGCGGCTGCAGATAGTCGTCGGTATCGACGAACACTTCGTCGTTCAGCGTCGGCTCGATCGGTGAGACGTCGGCCTGCACATCGTCACGTGAGGGAAAGAAACGTTGATGCCAGTGCCAGCCTTGATCGGCCGCTTGCGACGGGATCCACAGCGAGGTCCTGCTCTGCACATCTTCCAGGTACGACACGATCAGGTAGTTGCGCGTGTGCGTCCACTCGCAGGCGGAGGTTTGCGATGTCGGTGTGAAAAGCGGCACCACGTCACGCTCGCCACGCAAAAACGCGGCTTCGCGGATCGCCAGCAACGCGCCGCCCGGATAGCGCACGCCATTGCAGTCCCAATCGAGACGCGGCTCGAGCAGCAGCCAGCCTTGCCAGCCGCCGACCGCAACGTGTGAGGGTACGTCGTACCGGTGCCATGCATCGGCCCTGTCTGCGGCGCCGTCGTTGCTATCAATATCGAGGTAGTACGTCTGCGAATCGAAGAAATCGACGCTGCTCACCACCGTGTGGCGCCGCTCGATCGGATCGTAGTGGGCCTCCACGCCGATGTCGCCAAACGCCCCCTTGAAGACCACCGGCGCGTCGGCCAGTGCACTCCCCCGCGTCCAGCGCCGCACTTCGCGCGGATAGCCGGAGCGCGTCAGCGTCTTGCGGCCGTTGTCCCAGCCGACGTAGAGCGTGTCCCGATCGATCCACGAAGCCGTGTGCTTGCCGGCCTTTGCAATCACGAAGCCGTCGTCCACGAACCGTCGCGCGTCGATGTCGAACTCGCGTACTACCAGCGCATCCGAGCCGCCCGGCGACAGCGTGACCAGCGCGCGATCGCCGTCCGGATAAAGAATGTCGAGTTCGGCACAGACCCATGGCATGCCTTCGGCCGCACCGAGCGCATCGAAGTCGAGCAGGTTCTGCCAGACAGGTGCGCCACTGCGCCAGGCCGCCCACGTCGTGCGCCGCCAGATGCCTTTGGGATTGCGTTCGTCCTGCCACAGATCGTAGGCCCAGTCCTTCCAGCGATCGGGGATGACCGGGCGCTCGCGCGGCAGATAAGCGTCGGCAAGCCGCTGTTTGAGTGACTCGAATTCCGCGCTGCTGCACCACGCGGCACGCGTGCGGGCGTTCTGCGCTTCGACCCATGCGAGTGCGTCAGGGTCGTCGAGCGCTTCGAGCGACAGAAAGGGATCGGGAGAAAGCGGCCAGGAGAAAAAAGCGGCAGAAGCGGGCATCGTCAGCTGTCGAATGAAAACAGCGTTGATTATGCCTTGTGGGAGCCGGAGAGCCTTTGACGCTGCGCGCCGGAGCGGCTGCCAAGCCGCCCCGGCTGACCGCGCAAACCTCAGGGCTCGAGATTGAGTTCCTGAATCTTGCGCGTAATCGTGTTGCGGCCAATGCCGAGCCGCTCCGCCGCTTCAACCTTGCGGCCACGCGTGAAATCCAGCGCCTCGCGAATCACCGCCGCTTCGAAACGGCGCGCGAGTTCGTCCATCACGTCGGCCGCATTCTCGCGCAACATCCGCGCGACTTCGGTGCGCAAGCCGCCTTCCCAGGCGGCGACGGCGGTCGCGACGGGCATGCCGGCAGCACTGGCCGGATGCGCGGCTGCGCTGATGCCGTTGATCGGCGCGCCGCCGGCGAGCCCTACTTCACCGGTGCCGATCACGCCGGTGCCACCGCCCGTGAGATCGGCCACGCCGACTTGCGCGGGGCCCAGATCGGGCGGCAGGTCTTTGATCTCGATGGTCTGCGCCGGCGCCATCACCGTGAGCCAGTTGGCGAGATTCTCCAGTTGACGCACGTTGCCCGGAAACGGCAGCGATGCCAGATAAGCGAGCGCCTCTTCCGACACGCGCTTAGGCTCCACGCCCAGATCGCGCGCACTCTTTTGCAGGAAGTGGCGCGTAAGCAGCGGAATGTCTTCGCTACGCTCGCGCAAGGCCGGCAAACGCAAACGGATCACATTGAGCCGGTGATACAAGTCCTCGCGGAACAGGCCCTGACGCACGCGCGATTCGAGGTTCTGGTGGGTCGCCGCGATCACGCGCACATTGGCGCGCAACGGATTGTGGCCGCCGACGCGATAGAACTGCCCGTCCGACAGCACACGCAACAGGCGCGTCTGGAGATCGAACGGCATGTCGCCGATTTCATCGAGAAACAGCGTACCGTTCTCAGCCTGCTCGAAGCGCCCCTGGCGCATAGCCTGCGCGCCGGTAAACGCTCCGCGCTCGTGACCGAACAGTTCGGATTCCAACAGATCCTTCGGAATCGCCGCCGTATTCAACGCGATGAAGGGACCATTCGCGCGTGGGCTATGTCGGTGCAACGCGCGCGCAACGAGTTCCTTCCCGGTGCCTGATTCGCCGGTAATGAGCACGGTGGCCGCGGAATGCGACAGCCGGCCGATCGCACGAAACATGTCCTGCATCGCCGGCGCCTGGCCGAGCATTTCCGGTGCATCGGCGACGCGGTCGTCCCACGTCTGTTCGCCGCGCATGCTTTCGTCGACCGCGCGACGGATCAACTCGACCGCCTTGTCGACGTCGAACGGTTTGGCGAGGTATTCGAACGCACCGCCCTGGAATGCGGCGACCGCGCTGTCCAAGTCCGAGAACGCCGTCATGATGATGACGGGCAGGCCCGGCACCTTGTCACGGACGGTCTGCAGCAATTCGAGGCCGGAGCCGCCAGGCATCCTGATGTCGGACACCAGCACCTGAGGGCTGTCGTGATCGAGCGCGGCCGATGCCTCGCGCACGTTCGCGAAGCTGCGAGTCGCGAAGTTTTCGCGGGCGAGCGCTTTTTCGAGCACCCAGCGAATCGATTGATCGTCGTCTACTATCCAGATCGGCTTCATATAGGTCGTTCAGAAGTCTTGAGAGGCTTGTGGTGTTAGCAGTCGAGCGGCAGCAGAATCTGAAACTCGGTGTGGCCCGGCCGGCTTTCCACTTCGATCAGCCCGTCGTGCTGTTGCACGAAAGTCTGCGCGAGCGTCAGGCCGAGACCGCTGCCGTCCTCGCGCCCCGACACGAGCGGATAGAAAATGCGGTCACGGATTTCTTCGGGAATGCCTGGCCCGTTGTCAGTGATATGCAAGTCCAGTGCCAGCTTACATAAACGTTTCGACACGGTGATCTTGCGCGCAATGCGAGTGCGCAATTCGATGCGCGCATCGCCTTGCGAGATGCGTTCGCGCAATGCTTCGGCAGCGTTGCGCACGATGTTCAGCAACGCCTGGATCAGTTGCTCCTTGTCGCCGCGCAGGTCCGGCACGCTCACGTCGTAGTCGCGCTCGATCGTGAGACCGCGCGGAAACTCCGCGAGAATCACCTGACGCACGCGCTCGCACACTTCATGAATATTCACGTCACCGACGATATGCGGATGACGGTGTGGCTCCAGCAGGCGATCGACCAGCGTTTGCAGCCGGTCCGATTCCTTGATGATGACTTGCGTGTACTCGCGCAACTCGTCGCGCTGACGCTCGCCGAGTTCGAATTCGAGCAGTTGCGCCGCGCCGCGAATCCCGCCGAGCGGATTCTTGATCTCGTGCGCGAGGTTGCGGATCAGTTGTTTGTTGACCGCCGTGAGGTCGTTGATGCGCTCCTCGCGGTCGGTGCGGATATGCCGCTCGTTCTCGAACAGTTCGAGCAGCACATAGTCTTGCGCGCTTTCCAGGTGACCGACGACCGCATGCACATGCAGCGGCTCGTGGCCCGGACGCTCGAGTACGGCGTCCAGATGCGTCGCGTGAAAACGGTGGGCGGCGATCGCCGAAATCGTGGCGAGCAGTTCGTCCGCGTTCGAGAAGATGTCCGGCCACGCCATCTGCGTCAATTGCTTGCGCGAGAGCTCCAGCATCGACTCCGCCGACGGGTTCGCAAACACCACGCGCAACGTGCGCTTCTCGAGCACCAACGCGACTGTCGGCAATGCCTCGAAGCCCGGCAGCAAACCGGAACCCACGAGCTGAGCGTCGTCCGACAGCGTCTGCTCGTGCCCTTTCCTTGCCTTCATCAGATTCTTCAGAACCATCTTGCAGTCTGGCCGATAGGAGATGGTGATCAATCAGGTGTACCGCTTATTGTCCTGCCTGATGCGCTACTTCTTTGCCCCTGTACGTCACGAACGCCGCGAATGGACTCATTCGCGCCTAACAAAAAAGGGACGGCGCCGCCGTCCCTTCGTGACCGATCGCGAGCGTCGGGCAAAGCGCTTCGCCGTTTGAAGGGCGAAGCGCCATTGCCGCTTACAGCGAGTAGTACATTTCGAATTCGATCGGGTGCACCGACTGACGATAGCGTTGCAGCTCGCCCGTCTTCAGTTCGATGTACGCGTCGAGCATCGAGTCCGTGAACACGCCACCGCGCGTCAGGAATTCGCGGTCCGCGTCGAGTGCGTCCAGCGCCTGGTCGAGGCCGGCACATACGGTCGGGATCTTTGCATCCTCTTCCGGCGGCAGGTCGTACAGGTTCTTGTCGGCAGCTTCGCCCGGGTGAATCTTGTTCTGCACGCCGTCCAGACCCGCCATCATCAGCGCGGAGAAGCACAGGTACGGATTCGCCATCGGATCCGGGAAACGCGTTTCGATACGGCGGCCCTTCGGGTTCGACACGTGCGGAATGCGGATCGATGCCGAACGGTTGCGCGCCGAGTAAGCCAGCTTCACCGGTGCTTCGAAGTGCGGCACGAGGCGCTTGTACGAGTTCGTCGACGGGTTCGTGATTGCGTTCAGCGCGCGAGCATGCTTGATGATGCCGCCGATGTAGAACAGCGCGAATTCCGACAGACCTGCGTAACCGTTGCCTGCGAACAGGTTCGTGCCGTCTTTCCAGATCGACTGGTGAACGTGCATGCCCGAACCGTTATCGCCGACCACCGGCTTCGGCATGAACGTTGCCGTCTTGCCATACGTGTGCGCGACGTTCTGGATGATGTACTTCATTTGCTGCAGCCAGTCGGCGCGTTGCACCAGCGTCGAGAACTTCGTGCCGATTTCGTTCTGGCCCTGGCCCGCGACTTCGTGGTGATGCACTTCGACCGGGATGCCGATCTGTTCGAGCAACAGACACATTTCCGAACGGATGTCCTGGAACGTGTCGACCGGTGCGACCGGGAAGTAGCCGCCCTTCGTGCCCGGACGGTGGCCGGTGTTGCCGCCTTCGAAGTCCATCGCCGACGACCACGGTGCTTCTTCCGAACCGATCTTGACGAACGTGCCCGACTGGTCCGTACCCCACTTGACCGAGTCGAAAATGAAGAATTCAGGTTCCGGACCGAAGAAGGCCGTGTCGCCAAGGCCCGTGCTCTTCAGGTACGCTTCAGCGCGCTTTGCGAGCGAACGCGGGTCGCGTTCATAGCCCTTGCCGTCAGCCGGTTCGACGACGTCGCAGGTCAGGACGAGGGTCGACTCTTCGTAGAACGGGTCGATGAAGGCGGTGTTCGCGTCCGGGACCAGCAGCATGTCCGATGCTTCGATGCCCTTCCAGCCGGCAATCGACGAACCGTCAAACGCATGGCCGCTTTCGAACTTGTCTTCATCGAATGCCGACACCGGCACCGAAACGTGTTGCTCTTTGCCGCGCGTGTCGGTGAAACGGAAGTCGACAAACTTGACGTCCTCGTCTTTGACGAGTTGAACGACGTCGGCCACGGATTTACTCATAACCTATCTCCTGATTAACGAATTCGGCGGATTCAGCCGCCGCCCAATCTAGCTGACCCGTCCCGGCGCGTCCACCCCTCTATCGTTGAGGATGAACATAAAAGCCTGCTGGGACAAATCGATCGGCACCAATAAAGCAGCTTCTGTGCCATGTGTGCGCCAACCCGGCGCAGGACCGCACTGCGCGCGCGTTTGCGGGGAATGGGCGCACCGAACCGCATGCGGCCCCGAAATCTTCACGTTGCGTATCGCACCGAGTTAGTGCATTCACAAAATCGACAACGGGTGACATCTCTATTCTGGTGCATTTTTCGGAATATGCACCATTACAGAGCGCACATCTCCTTGCTTCGTGCGGACTGGACGCCCGCGCTGAACCGCATGCGCGTCGCACGCGGCGCGCTAGAATGTTCATTTGGTCCGACGGAGATTTGCGCTCATGAGCACGCTCGAACAGTTGTACGCCCAGGCGGACAAGCGCCGCACCGAGAACCAGTTGCCCTACGCGGGCGCGGTATCGCCCGCCGAGGCGTTCGAACTGCTGCAACTCGACCCGCGCACGCGTCTCGTCGACGTGCGCACCCGTGCCGAACTCGATTGGGTTGGCCGGCCGGTTATCGGCGACGGACAATACGCCCACGTGGAATGGACGCGCTACCCAGGCGCCGTGCCGAACCAGGAATTCCTTCAGCAACTGAGTCATGTCGCTTCGCCCGACACGCCGGTGCTGTTCTTGTGCCGCAGCGCCGCGCGCTCGAAGCTCGCCGCGATTGCCGCTACCCAAGCCGGCTTTACCAAGGCGTACGACCTGCTGGAAGGCTTCGAAGGCGACAAGGACGGCCAGGGGCATCGGAAGACAGTGTCGGGCTGGTGCTTTCGCGGGTTGCCGTGGATCGGCGCCTGATTGTTGATCCGCAGGGGCCTTCGGGAGATGGGGCGGGACAATTAGACGCATCGTCGGCGCTGCATGTGACAGGCCGATGATGCGTTGAGTGTTAAGTCACAGGCACGGGCGCAAGCGCGCCCGGAGGAAGGATGCCGTGCGCGGCGATTAACCGCTGCACGACCAGCGCTCAAGCGCGCGGTTTAGCCCCAGCCGCCTCAGGCTCGACGATATCGCCGCCCAGCAGGTGCACGCCTTCACGCAGCTTCACAAACGCCGCCGCCACCGCTTCCGGTTCGCCCTTCACACCGAGATCGATGTGATGCCGCGCATACACGCCGCCACGCTCCGCATCGCCCACGCTCGGCAGGCTGAACACCCGCACACCCGGAAAATCGTGTTCTATTTTTTCCATCAACGGCGTGAGGCGTGACTCCGGCAGCTCGAACACCAGCAATGACTTTTCCGCGTGCGGCATCGCATGATGCAGATGCGCGTATTGCGTATCCAGCACCCACTCGATCATCGGCCACGCCATCACCGGGAAGCCCGGCACGAAGTAGTGCTGCTTGATCGAGAAGCCTGGAATCTTGTTGTAGCCGTTGGGAATGATCGACGCGCCCTGCGGATACGTGCCCATATTCAGACGATGCCGGTTCTCGGCCGAATTCAGATCGAGCGGCGTTGCGGCGTTCGCCGGATACATATCGCGGATACGCTCCTGAATCAGCTTCGCGGCCTCCGGATGCAGTTCGAGCGGCACGCCGAGCGCGGCTGCCGCGCACTGGCGGGTGTGGTCGTCCGGGGTGGCGCCGATGCCGCCCGTGGAAAACACGATGTCGCCGGAGGCGAACGTGCGTCGCAACGTCGCCGTGATGCGCTCCGGCTCGTCGCCGATATATTCCGCCCAGCCGAGCGACAGCCCGCGCGCGCCCAGCAATTCGATGACCTTCGGCAGATGCTTGTCGATACGTCTGCCCGACAGGATTTCGTCGCCGATGATGATGACGCCAAATGCCATTGCCGCCTCTTTCGCTTTGTCAGTAATTCATCAGTAGGGAACCGGCGCCGCGTGCCGCGGGCCGTGCTCTTCCGCACGCATGCGTTGCAGCGCGCGCAGACAGTAGTAGCCGAACCACAGCGCCGAAAACACGAGGATGAACGCGTAGATCCAGATCGTCACCGCGGTGATCACCGGGAACAGCACGATCAGCCATACCGACGATGCCCACAGCAGCGTCGGCAGTGAACCCAGCAGTCCGCTCGCGATGCCGATCAACAGCAGCGGCAAACGGAAGCGTCTCACCAGCGCGCGCCGCTCGTCACGCGTGGCATGCAGCGCGAGCGCGTCGTAGCTCATCACGCGATACGTCAGCCAGCCCCACAGGAGCGGCGGAATCAGCGCAAAAAACGGCGGCACCAGCCAGAGCGGCAACGTGACGATCAGCAGCACCAGACAAACCAGCGTGGTCCACAATGCCTGGCCCAAGCTACCGTACCACGTTCCGCCGCGACGCATTTCAAGGCCGGGGAATTGCCGCGCCGACAGAAAGCGGATCACGGCCGGCATCGACAGCGTGGCAATCAATAGCAACACCGTGACGACGATCAGCGGAATCGCCATCGCAATCACGATAAACGGCGCGATTGCCGTGTGCAGCGCCGAAAAGCCGAGCCAGTCGAACAGATGATAGAGCGTGACGGTGAACGACCAGCTTTCGAGCCACGTGCGGGTGGCGCCGATCAGCGTCTGCCAGGAAAACCACAGGATCACGCCCCACCCGACCGTTGCCGCCAGAAACGGCAGGAAGGTCAACCAGAGCATGCGCGGGTGGAGCGCGCTTGCGAGCGCACGTCCGAACGAGCGCAACAGATCATTCATGCGAGCCAGTGCCGGTGAACGAAACGATGGAATAAGGAGAATGCCGCAACGCACCGGCCACGAGGCCAAGGCTGCGCGCACAAACGTGAACAGGATAAACCACGTGACGCGCCGCCGGGAAAACCGACGGCGCAAGAGGAAGAATGCTCAAACCGGGGCGGCGTCGCTGCCTTCGGTGCGACGCTTCGGCGCAAGCCGCCCGGCGATGCGCACGAAGGCAAGCCAGTGCTGCGCCCAGAAACCGTCGCCGTAGCGTCGGCCTTCGAGTTGGTCACGGATGCCGGTGGGCTCCATTTCGCGGCTCCACGACACGCTGCGGAACAGCATGTCCCACCAGGGGAACAGCACGCCGAAGTTGCAACCGTACTTCAGCCCTTCGTGGCCATAGCCGATTGCATGATGCCGGCGATGGAAGGTCGGGCTGACCAACAGGCGCTCGCCGAGCCAGCCGAAGTACAGACTAATGTTCGCGTGCTGCACGCTCTGCGCGAGGTTCGTGATTGCCACCAGCACGACGAATTGCGACGGTGGCACGCCGATCACCAACGCGATCGCTGCAAAAAACGAAGCCTGCAACAAACTGTCGAGCAAATGGTTACGGTCATCGGACCACAGCGACATTTGCTGCTGGCTGTGATGTACGGCGTGCAATTCCCACCACACACCGATCCGATGTTCCCAGCGGTGATACCAGTAGCCCGCGAAATCGAGCACGAGCAGGTACATCACGAATGTGACGAGCGGCTGCGTGGTGACGCCCGGCCACAGATTGTCGAATTCGATATTCGCGATGTTGTGCAGCCGCAGCCAGGCCTGCACGTTGTCGAACAATGGCTGCAGCGCGAAAAAGAAGAACAGGTTCAGGATGCCGAGCTTGGCGATCCACGTGTAAATCACGTCGACACGCACGGCCTTGCGGTTTTCCCACCGCTCCACCGGGCGGAGCATTTCGAGCGGGCGCAGGATCGCGTACATCGCCAGCACCTCGAAAACGCCCACGATCACCCAATACAGGCTGTCGTAAGTGTCTTCGTCATAGTCCATCAGATTGAAGTGGAACAGCAGCGGCTGCACCACGTCGACGTACAGCAGCGTCTGCACGGCTGAGACGAAGCTGTCGAGAGAAGAAAAAATCAGATGGAACATGGTGCTGGCCTGTTACTTCATTCCTCGCGGTCTGCCTGTTACAGCGTCACGCGCCGTTCGGCGCCGTAATCGGCGCGCGATTGAAGAAATAGATACCGTGCGGCGAACGGCCGACGGCTATCGTCTGGATCAGCTTACGCGTGTTCAGGTCGATGATGCCGACATGTTTCGCAAAGCGGAAGGTCACCCACAGATAGCGTTTGTCCGCGGAAAGTTCCATGTCGTCCGGCCCCGGCATCAAACCGGTGATATCGCCGACGTTGGTGAGCGTGTCTTCGTCGATGATGCTGATCGTGCTCGCGACGCGGTTCGATACCGCCACATGCTTGCCGTCGACCAGCGAGCGGAAGTTGTGCGCGCCCTTGCCGGTCTGGATCGTCTTGACGATTTTCTGGTTGCGCCAGTCGACCACCGCGACGTAATCCGCCCCGGTCATGCCGATCAGCAGATATTTCTCGCCCGGGGTCATCCACAGGCCGGCCGGCACCTTGCCGACCTTCATCTTCCACTTGACGGTTTGCGTAGCCAGATCGATAGCGGCTAGCTCGCCCGAAACCTGCAGCGTGACGAACACCGTCTTGCTGTCATTGGTGAAGGCCATGTGGCTCGGCATCACCGCGAGCGGCAGACGCGAGGCCAGCGTCATCTGGTTCTTCTGGCTGTCGTAATGATAGATGTCGAGGCGGTCCAGACGCAGCCCGGTGGTGACGAGCCATTTGCGGTCGGGCGAAAAGCCGATCTGGTACGGATCCTCGATGTTCTCGACCCAGCGCTGGACCTGGCCCGACTTCGGGTCGACGAACATCAGGTTGTTCGACACCGAGTTGGCGACGATCAGCGACGAGTTGTCCGGCGTGGCCATCAGGTGGTGCGGTTCCTTGCCCGTCGGCACCGTGCCGATGACCTGGCGGGTGGTCTCGTCGATCAGGCTCAGCGTGGCTTCGCCGGAATTGAGCACGATCACGTTGTTGGCGAGAGCCGCCGGAGAAAAAAAGCCTGCGGCGGCGACCAGCGCTGCGCCTGCGGCGAACGTGGCAGTCACGCCGGGAAGAAAAAATTTACGCATGAAAACTCACTTCGGAGAACAACCGTCATTGTAGAACGTTTGCTGTGACCAGCGGTTGACGTGGATGCGGGTGCGACGCGTGGAAAGACGAAGGGACGCGGCGCATCCGGCGGCAAATCTGTCAGTGAATTCCGAGTCACTGACAACCCGACGACGGTTTTACGTAGAAAAATCCGTGGCGATTCATATCAATCCATTTTAACCCACATAATAACAGCTCATTAAATTCTTATGCCATTCCGTTTTTCATAAGACAAAACAAGATTATTCTTTACTTTATACAATTAAAAAACACTTATCCAAACCCAATTACATCCCGCCATTTATTTTCAACGATTTAAGAATTGGCTTATTTCGGCTTCGCCCCACCAGAACTGACAATCTCGCCGTTCATCGCCCATGCACTTAATCCCGTGGACATGAAAGCGTGATGCAGGTAATTCGGACGCGCGAGGAAATCAACAGAACACAAAAAGCGGTCGGAATAAATAACCGTAGCCGACGTGTTCTGCCTATGCGCGACACACTTGGGGCGATGACGCCTTTTCCGACTCAGAATGCTTTCGTGTGCCGTCCACGATCTAATTCCGGCGGAGTTTTCTGAAAAATGAATAAAATCTACAAATCGGTTTGGTGTGAGACGACGGGCTCGTGGGTCGCCGCGTCGGAGACGGCTCGCTCGAAAACGAAACGCGGGGCATCGCGGAAGTTGGTCATGGCGCAGGCTGTGCTGGCTGCGGCAACTTTGCTGGGCGGTGTGCCGGTGGCGCAGGCGGCTACGGTTTATTTCGCTGCCGGCTCGGTCATTCCAGGTGTGGATCCCGATGCGACAGCCTCGGGACCGGGCTCGGTGGCGGCGGGCGTTGGATCGAGTGCATCGGGTTCGGGGTCCATCGCGATCGGTAACTGGGCAACGGCAACGAACACGGCCGCGACCGCGATTGGGTTCAAGGCGGAAAGCCGGGGCGAAGGTGCATTCGCGGCCGGGATGACAGCTCTGGCCGACGCCGATTTCAGCACCGGCATAGGCAACTATGCTAGCGCGACGGGCGTGGGCGCAACGGCGCTCGGCGCCAACGCGCTCGCGAATAGA
Source organism: Paraburkholderia sp. SECH2 (assembly GCF_030464795.1). Taxonomy (NCBI): domain Bacteria; kingdom Pseudomonadati; phylum Pseudomonadota; class Betaproteobacteria; order Burkholderiales; family Burkholderiaceae; genus Paraburkholderia; species Paraburkholderia sp. SECH2. Next base: position 145,722 of record NZ_JALPRH010000006.1, on the reverse strand, counting down.
AGCGGCGCGGTCGCCATTGGCCTTGACGCTAGCGCCTTCGCCGACGGCAGCGTTGCGCTCGGCCAAGGTTCGATCGCCGATCGTGCTAACACCGTCTCTGTCGGCGCAAGCGGCGCGGAACGTCAAATCACGAACGTCGCAGCCGGCACCGAAGCAACGGATGCCGTCAACCTGAGCCAGTTGAATGCCGTTGCCGCCGACGCATCCCGCTATTTCAAGGCAGACGGCCTCAATGACGGCTCGGATGACGCCACCGCAAGCGGCGACCACTCGGTTGCGATCGGCGCCTACGCCAACGCTTCCGGCGCTGAGTCATTGGCGCTCGGCACGTCTTCGCGGGCACAGGCAGACAACAGCACCGCCGTTGGCACCCTCGCGACGGCTGCGGGCGACAATTCGACGGCGCTCGGCTATCAGGCAAATGCCAGCTCCGCCAACTCGGTCGCGTTGGGCAACGGTTCGGTCGCCGATCGTGCCAACACCGTCTCCGTTGGTGCAAGCGGCGCAGAACGTCAAATCACCAATGTCGCAGCCGGCACCGAAGCTACAGACGCCGTCAACCTGAGCCAGCTGAATGCCGCTGCCGCTGACGCCTCGCGCTATTTCAAGGCAGGCGGCGCCAATGACGGCTCGGACGATGCCACCGCAAGCGGTGACCACTCAGTCGCGATCGGCGCCTACGCCAATGCTTCCGGCGACGCCTCTTTTGCAGCCGGCACGTCCTCCTGGGCACAGGGAGACAACAGCACGGCTGTCGGCACGCTTACCACGGCAGCAGGCGACGGCTCGACGGCGCTCGGCTATAACGCTAGCGCCGTCGCGGCTAACTCGGTCGCACTGGGCAAAGGCTCGATCGCCGATCGTGCGAACACCGTCTCGGTCGGCGCAAGCGGCGCAGAACGTCAAATCACCAATGTCGCAGCCGGCACCGAAGCTACAGACGCCGTCAACCTGAGCCAGCTGAATGCCGCTGCCGCCGACGCATCGCGCTATTTCAAGGCAGGCGGTGCCAATGACGGCTCGGACGACGCCACCGCAAACGGCGACCACTCGGTCGCGATCGGCGCCTACGCCAACGCTTCCGGCGACGCCTCTTTTGCAGCCGGCACCTCCTCGTGGGCACAGGGAGGCAACAGCACGGCTGTCGGCACCCTCGCGACGGCTGCCGGCGACAATTCAACGGCGCTCGGCTATCAGGCCATTGCCAGCTCTGCCAACTCGGTCGCCCTCGGCAACGGCTCGATCGCCGATCGTGCCAACACCGTCTCCGTCGGTGCAAGCGGCGCAGAACGTCAAATCACCAACGTCGCAGCCGGTACCGCCGACACCGACGCCGTCAACGTTGCCCAGTTGAAGGAAGTTACGTCCCAGACCGACGCCAGGCTCGACGGCGCCGTGATGTACGACAGGAACGCCGACGGCAGCGTCAACAAGAACAGCGTCACGCTCGGCGATGCAACAAGCGGTGGCACAGTGATCCATAACGTCGCCGACGGCGTGGACACAAACGACGCCGTCAACCTCGGCCAGTTGAACGCGGCCATCAACGGCGCGGTCAGCGACATCACGGTCAACACGGCCAATCCGTTCTACAGCGCGGAAGGCGACCGCGGGACAGAAGGCGCGCTGGCAAGCGGCGCGCACTCGGTCGCTTCGGGCGCGAACGCACAAGCAGCAGGCGCCAATACCGTGGCCATCGGCGCGAACTCCGTCGCAAGCGGCAACAACGCCACCGCACTCGGCGCAGCAGCAAACGCCAGCGCGGACAACTCAGTGGCATTGGGTCAGGGCTCAGTCGCGGATCGGGCGAACACAGTATCGGTTGGCGCAGCGGGCCAGGAACGTCAGATCACCAACGTCGCAGCCGGCGTACAAGGCACGGACGCGGTCAACGTCAATCAACTACAGCAAAGCGTAAGCGGCGCGGTCGGCCAGGCAAACAGCTACACCGACGACCAGATCCGCTCGGCTCGCCGCGATTTGTACGGTGGCACGGCATCGGCGCTGGCCGCTGCAGGTTTGCCGCAGGCGGTCTTGCCGGGTCGCGGCATGGTCGCGATCGCGGGTGGCACGTATGGCGGCCAGTCGGCGATGGCCATCGGCGTTTCGCAGCTGTCGGAAACCGGCAAGTGGGTCTACAAGGTGCAAGGGACGACCGACTCGCGTGGCCAGTTCGGTGCGTCGGTCGGCGCGGGCATGCACTGGTAACAACTCGGCGGAAAACGTGATTGGCTCGATCTGAATCAGTCACGCCGACGCCGATAGCATTGCCGTACTTAGCGAGCAGGCGCGGGCCCGCAAGAACTCGCGCCTTTTGCGCGTGACAACATTCTCAAAAGGAGTGGCGTCGCGCGTTTTTTTGCTCGACACCGCGTGTAGAAGCGCATCGGCTAACGCTGGACGAACGAAGCGGACAGTTGCGCCGCCCCACTTCCTGTGCCGCCAGGCGCCGCATCGGTCCCGCCCCAGCCATCGCTCAACGCTGCATCGACTCCCACACCTTATAGAGACGCTTCACCGACACCGGCATCGGCGTCCGCAACTCCTGCGCGAACAGCGAAATCCGCAATTCTTCGAGCAGCCAGCGGAATTCCGACAAGCGCGGATCCAGCACACCGCCGCGTTGTGCAAGCGCACGCTGGTAGTTCTGCAACAGCGGATGGAATTCGGCGAACTGCCGTGCGTCGCGCGCGGAGTCCGCCTTCAGCTTGTCGATGCGCAACGCAATGCCCTTCAGATAGCGCGGAAAGTGCGCCAACTGCGCGTACGGCGTATCGACCACAAAACGCTTGCCGATCAGCCCATCCAGCTGGTTCTGCATATCCGCATGCGCGGCCGCGAACGACTTCGCCTGCACCAGTTTCTTCGTCACGGTCGCGTACTCGGTCAGTATCTGGCCGACGAGCCGGGCGATTTCCTGAGCCAACAAAGTCAACCGGCTGCGGCCTTCGTCGCGGCGTGTATGGAAACTGACGTCATCGGCTGGCAGCGGGTCTTGCAGACACGCGCGATCAAGCGCGGTGTCGATCAGTTGATCGCGCAGTTCCTCCTGCGTGCCACGCGGCATGAGCTGCATCGCCATTTCGCGCAAACCCGGGAGATTTTTCTCCAGATACTTGATCGGCTCTTTCAGTTGCAACGCGAACAAACGCCGCAGCCCTGCACGATGAATGCGCGCGGCTTCGTCGGGTGAATCGAACACTTCGACGTCACAGTGCGTGCCGCGATCCACCAACGCCGGATAACCGAACAAGGTCTGCCCGCCACGGCGAATTTCCAGCAACTCGGGGAGCTTGCCAAAATTCCACGTCGTCAGCTTTTCGTACAACGCGGTGCCCGCTGCGCCGTCTTGCGACGCAGTTTGCGGACTTGACGCAGCAGTGCCTTTGCCTCGCGAAGCCCCACCACTTACCGCACCGGCTGCTCCGCCCGCTTGCGCGCCAACAGCCACGCCGCCACCGCCTCCGGCATCCGCCAACGCCACCCCAGCCGCACCCGACGCAATCTTCTGGAAGTGCTGCTGCGCCTGGCCGCCAAGTTCAGCACGCAGTTGCGACATATTCCGGCCCATCGCAAGCTGCCGCCCGTGCTCGTCGACGACCTTGAAGTTCATGAACAGATGCGGCGTCAGCGTCTCGAGCTTGAAGTCCGATTGCTTCATCGCGACCTGAGTCTGCTCGCGAACGTCGGCGATCAGCGTTTCGAGCAAACCGCCCGCTCCGAAGCGCGGACCACTATGCCGTTCGACGAAACCCGCAGCGAACTCAGGCAGCGGCACGCAATGGCGCCGCAGCTTCTGCGGTAACGATTTCAGCAGAAGTTGCGTCTTCTCTTTCAGCATGCCGGGCACGAGCCATTCGCAGCGCCGCGCATCGACCTGATTCAGCGCATACAGCGGCACGGCGAGCGTCACACCGTCGCGCGGCGAACCGGGCTCGAAGTGATACGTGAGCGCCATCTCGACGCCCGCCGTCGTCATCCGCTTCGGGAACAGATCGGTCGTGACGCCGGCAGCTTCGTGCCGCATCAGATCGTCGCGCGACAGGTACAGCAGACGCAGCTTATCTTCCGGCTGACCGCTCTTCTTCACCTCGTCGCGATACCAGCGCTCGAACGACGCGCCCGTATAGATGCCTTTCGGCAGCGCCTGATCGTAGAAGCCGAAAATCAGCTCGTCGTCGACCAGCACGTCCTGGCGACGCGACTTGTGTTCGAGCTGCTCGATATCGGCGAGCAGCTTGCGGTTGTGCGCGAAGAACGCGAGCTTCGTATCGAACTCGCCTTCCACCAACGCACCGCGAATGAACAGCTCGCGCGCCCTCGCCGGATCCTGTTTGCCAAAGCTCACGCGCCGCCGGTGGTAAATCGGCAGACCGTACAGCACCGCGCGCTCGAACGCCGACACCTGTGCCGCGCGCTTTTCCCAATGCGGCTCGGACAACGATTTCTTCAGCAAATGCTCGCCGATCTTTTCGATCCATTCCGGCTCGATCTTCGCGATGCAGCGTGCGTACAGACGGCTCGTCTCGACCAGTTCCGAGGCCATCACCCACTTACCGGCCTTCTTCACCAGCGCCGAGCCCGGCCAGAGATAGAACTTGATGCTGCGCGCGCCGAGGAAATACGGCTCGTCGTCGGCTTTCAGACCGATGTTGCCGAGCAGGCCGGTCAGCAACGCGAGGTGAATCTGCTCGAAAGTCGCTTCGGCCTCGTTCAGCCGCCAGCCGTGCTCGCGCACCACGGTCAGCAATTGCGAGTGCACGTCGCGCCATTCACGCAGGCGCAGTTGCGACAGGAAGTTCTTGCGGCACTCGTCCTGCAATTGCCGGTTCGACTTCTTGTGCGCGATCGCTTCTTCGAACCAGTTCCAGATCTTCAGCCACTGCAGGAACTCGGAACGCTCGTCGGCAAACCTGCGATGCGCCTGATCAGCTTGCTCCTGCGCCTCGATCGGCCGGTCACGCGGGTCCTGCACCGACAAGGCGCTCGCGATGATCAGCACTTCCTTCAACGCCTGCTGATCGCGTGCGGCGAGAATCATCCGGCCGACGCGCGGGTCGAGCGGCAAGCGCGCGAGTTCGCGGCCGAGCGGCGTGAGCTGGTTGTCGTCGTCGACGGCGCCCAATTCGTTGAGCAGTTGATAGCCGTCGGCGATCGCGCGGCCCGGCGGCGGTTCGATGAACGGGAAGGTTTCGATCGCCGTCAGATGCAGCGACTTCATCCGCAAAATCACCGACGCCAGCGACGAACGCAAAATCTCCGGGTCGGTGAAACGCACGCGGCCCTGATAGTCGCCTTCCTCGTACAGACGAATACAGATGCCATCCGCGACGCGGCCGCAACGCCCTGCCCGCTGATTCGCGGCGGCCTGCGAGATCGACTCGACCTGCAACTGCTCGACCTTGTTGCGATACGAGTAGCGCTTCACACGCGCGAGTCCCGTATCGACCACATAGCGAATGCCGGGCACTGTCAGCGAAGTTTCGGCGACGTTAGTGGCCAGAACGATGCGACGCGCGTTCGAGGTGCGGAACACGCGTTCCTGCTCGGCGGCGGACAAACGCGCGAACAGCGGCAGAATTTCCGTGTGCGGTGGATGATGCTTGCGCAGCGCTTCGGCGGCATCGCGAATCTCGCGCTCGCCGGGCAGGAACACCAGCACGTCGCCGGGACCCTCGCGGCACAGTTCGTCGACCGCATCGACGATCGCTTCCATTAGATCGCGATCTGTTTCGCGCTGGGTCTTCGGCCTGTCACGCGATTCGCGCGACGACGACGACGAACCTTCCGCCGCCTTCACCGCCGGGCTGTCCTCTGCGACCGGCCGATAGCGCACCTCGACCGGATACAAACGCCCGCTCACTTCGATCACCGGCGCGGGCTTGTCGTCGCGGCCGAAATGGCGCGCGAAGCGGTCCGCGTCGATCGTCGCCGAGGTCACGATCAGCTTCAGATCGGGCCGCTTGACGAGGATTTCCTTCAGATAGCCGAGCAGAAAATCGATGTTCAGGCTGCGCTCGTGCGCTTCGTCGATGATCAGCGTGTCGTAGGCTTTGAGCAGCGGATCGGTCTGCGTTTCGGCGAGCAGAATACCGTCGGTCATCAACTTGACCGACGCCCCCGGCGACAGATTGTCGGTAAACCGCACCTTGTAGCCGACCACTTCGCCAAACGGCGTGCCGAGTTCTTCGGCGATACGGCGGCCCGTTGCCGATGCCGCAATCCGGCGCGGCTGCGTGTGACCGATCAGACCGGAACCACCGGCGCCGAGGCCGCGCCCGAGTTCGAGGCAGATTTTCGGTAGCTGTGTTGTCTTACCCGAACCGGTCTCACCGCAGACGATCACCACCTGATTCTGCGCGATGGCCCGCGCGATCTCCTCGCGGCGGCCGGAAACCGGCAGCGCTTCTGGGAAAGTAATCGGCGGAATCGGATTCGGTTCGACGACGCGCTGAACGCGCGGCGGACGGGGTTCGCGACGGGGCTGGCCGTTTTGAGCATCGCCTGCTTGCGGCGATTTTTGCGCGGGCGCACCGCTTTGCTGATTGGCACGCCCATCGCCACGCTTCGGCTGATTTGGAGCCCGCGTGTTTTCGGACTGCGCGCGCCGTTCATCGCCCTGCTGCTGGCGTTGGCCGCGAGGCGCGTTCTGCGCGCGTCCATCGTCGCGGCGCGCGGGCTTCTCCACGCCGCCGGAAGTCGGCTGACTGCGCGCAGCGTCGCCCTGTGGGGTGTGCTTCCGCCCTTCATGCGCAGCTTTCGGCGCCTGCGCGCCCGCCTCGCGGCGCGCCTCGCGCGGCGGATTATTTTTCTGTGCGGACACGCGCGCGTCATCCGCAGAGCGCAGGGACTCACGCGCGCCGGGTGGCGTGTTGCGGTTAGCGTCCTGCGCATCGCGGCGGCGGGCGTCGCCGGGCTTCGCCCGATCGGCGGCCGGCGTCACATTCTCGTTCGCCGTAGCGGGACTTTTGGGTACATTCGACATGGGGGCGCATTATAATCCCCGGCATGAATTCCCAAACCGACCTCGTCCCCGCGCCCGCGAGCGTTCCGGCCCCCGCCGGAGCAACGGAAGACCTCGCACAGCACGCGCAATTCGTCGACTGGATGCGCTCAGTCGCCCCTTACATCCATGCGTTCCGTAACAAGACGTTCGTCGTCGGTTTCGGCGGCGAGGTGGTGCATCAGGGGCTCCTGAATGCGCTCGTGTCCGACATCGCGCTGCTGCAGGCCATGGGCATCCAGATCGTGCTGGTGCATGGCTCGCGACCGCAGGTCGAAGAGCAGATGAGCCTGCACGGCGTGGAATCCGAGTTTTCGCACGGCATGCGCATTACCGATGCACGCGCGTTGGAGTCCGCGAAAGAAGCGGCCGGCGAAGTGCGTCTGGATATCGAGGCGGCGATCAGCCAGGGCTTGCCGAACACGCCGATGGCGCACGCGCACATCAGCGTGGTGTCGGGCAACTTCGTGACGGCGCGCCCGGTCGGCATTCTGGACGGCGTCGATTTCGCCCACACGGGCGTAGTGCGCAAGATCGACGCGGATTCGATCCGCCATTCGCTCGCGAGCCGCAAGCTGGTGCTGCTCTCGCCGCTCGGCTTCTCGCCCACCGGCGAGGCATTCAATCTGTCGATGGAAGACGTCGCCTCGGCGGCGGCGATCGCCCTGCGCGCCGACAAGATCGTGTTCCTGACCGAGACCCCGGGCCTGATGGAGACCGGCGAAGACGGACCGGTGCTGGTTCGCGAACTGTCGCTCGACGACGCCTACAAGCTGCATGAAAGCGGCGAGGTCACCGGCGACGCGGGCTTCTATCTGAAACATTCGATCCGCGCCTGCCGCGGCGGCGTGGCGCGGGCACACATCATCCCCTACGCGCTCGACGGCAGCCTGCTGCTCGAACTGTTCCTGCACGATGGCGTGGGCACGATGATCTCGTACGAGAACCTCGAAAGCCTGCGCGAAGCCACGCCGGACGACGTCGGCGGCATTCTCTCGCTGATCGAGCCGCTCGAATCCGACGGCACGCTGGTGCGGCGCGGCCGCCACCAGATCGAACGCGACATCGACCATTTCTCGGTGATCGAGCACGATGGCGTGCTGTTCGGCTGTGCGGCGCTGTATCCGTACCCGCAGGAGCGCATCGGCGAAATGGCCTGCCTCACGGTCGCGCCTGAAGCGCAAGGCACCGGCGACGGCGAGCGCCTGCTCAAACGCATCGAACAACGCGCCCGGGCACGCGGCCTCACGCGGATTTTCGTGCTCACTACGCGTACCGAACACTGGTTCCTCAAGCGCGGCTTCGTCAAGGTCACGGTCGACGACCTGCCGGAAGACCGCCGCCGACTCTATAACTGGCAGCGCAAGTCGCTCGTGCTGATGAAACAGCTCTGAGCGTCCCCATATAAAGCGACTGCCCGCCCCACATCGATATAGGAGAAGCACAGCATGACTCGTACGGTTCAATGCGCGAAGCTCGGCAAGGAAGCCGAAGGCCTCGATTTCCCGCCGCTGCCGGGCGAACTTGGCAAGCGGATCTACGAAAGCATTTCGAAGGAAGCCTGGCAGGCCTGGTTGAAGCAGCAAACCATGCTGATCAACGAAAACCGCCTGAACATGGCCGATCCGCGCGCACGCCAGTATCTGATGAAGCAGACCGAAAAGTTCTTCTTTGGCGAAGGCGCGGATACGGCGCAGGGCTACGTGCCGCCGGCAGCCGAGTAAGCGCTTTTCTGAGCTACAAGCCAGAATTGGCGACCAGCCTGACAAAAAATCCGCGCCGCGAGCGCGGATTTTTTTCGCCTGTCTGGCCGCGAATTTCGTCGCGCATTTCGCCACTTTCAAGCCTTGGAAAAATTCACTAACCGGACCATTTCCGGCCACTTTTAAGCCTCTTTTCCATACCGCCACAATCCGCCGAATCCCCCGCCACGCAAGGGATTGAGCGCCCTCCCCGGGCTGTCGGCCGAATCCCAGGTTTGCACGATCGTCCGTCATCGTGCTATCATGTGCACCGTTCCAACAGCAATTTACCTTCATTCACATTCAGTTCACACTTGGCATGCAGTGCGTACCAAGGGCCGGATTGAATAGTTTTTATACAAGAAGGCTTGTCGGTCGTTTCCCCGCTTGAGCTCGCACTATGAGCGGCGATCCAGCACCGGCCTTTTTCGTTTCGAGCCTTTCAGCGGCGCATGGGCCAGCTTTCAGCCACCCCAGCGTCCTCATGCATCTGCCCCCCTTCCACGGCCACGCAGATGCAACAGTCAGCACAATCTAGACGAGTGTTTTTTCGCGAATGATTCGCGAGGCACGGGCGTTCTGTTTTCTTTTTTCACGCCCCCTTCTATCGCCTTCGGGCGAGAGAGACGCCATCGCTCTGCTCGCGAAACTGCACTTCCCCAGCACCCGTGGCGGAACGTTCATGCGCGTTTTCATGAGTTTCGTCGCAGTCATTGGAGTTTTCACCTTGACCGCTTCCAGCAACGGCTTCTGGCGACATCACAAAGAAGAACAACGCCTCTCACTCGACGACATCACCGTCGTCGACAAATCTCTCCTCAAGCGGGCCGTCGGCGCCATGGCGCTCGGCAACGCAATGGAATGGTTCGATTTCGGGGTGTACAGCTATATCGCTGTCACGCTCGGCAAAGTGTTCTTCCCGTCGTCGAGCCCGTCCGCCCAGTTGATCGCCACTTTCGGCACGTTCGCCGCGGCGTTCCTCGTGCGGCCGGTCGGCGGCATGGTGTTCGGGCCGCTGGGCGACCGCATCGGCCGTCAGCGGGTGCTGGCCATGACCATGATCATGATGGCGCTCGGCACCTTCGCGATCGGCCTGATTCCGAGCTACGCGACGATCGGCATTTTGGCTCCCGCGTTGTTGCTGGTTGCGCGCCTCGTGCAAGGCTTCTCGACGGGGGGTGAATACGGCGGCGCCGCGACCTTCATCGCCGAATTCTCGACGGACAAGCGCCGCGGCTTCATGGGCAGCTTCCTCGAATTCGGCACGCTGATCGGCTATGTGCTCGGCGCCGGTACGGTTGCGGTTCTGACGGCAACGCTCTCGAACGAGGCGCTGCTCTCGTGGGGCTGGCGTGTGCCGTTCCTGATCGCGGGTCCGCTGGGTCTGGTGGGTCTCTACATCCGGATGAAGCTCGAAGAAACGCCCGCGTTCAAGAAGCAGGCCGAGCAACGCGAAGCCGAAGACAAGGCGCTCCCGAAGCAATCGTTCCGCGAGCTGCTGATGCAGCAATGGAAGCCGCTTCTGCTGTGCGTTGGCCTCGTGCTGATCTTCAACGTCACCGATTACATGGCGCTCTCGTATCTGCCGAGCTATCTGTCGGCTACGCTGCACTTCAACGAAACGCACGGTCTCTTCCTCGTGCTGCTCGTGATGGTGCTGATGATGCCGATGACGCTGGCAGCCGGCCACCTGTCCGACACGATCGGCCGCAAGCCGGTGATGCTGTTCGGTTGCGTGGGTCTGTTCGTGCTCTCGATTCCCGCGCTGCTGCTGATTCGCATGGGCACGGTGCTGCCGGTGTTCGGCGGGCTGATGATTCTCGGCGTGCTGCTGTCGTGCTTTACCGGTGTGATGCCGTCGGCGCTGCCGGCGCTGTTCCCGACCAAGATCCGCTACGGCGCGCTCGCGATCGGCTTCAACATTTCGGTGTCGCTGTTCGGTGGGACGACGCCGCTCGTAACGGCATGGCTCGTCGACAGCACCGGCAATCTGATGATGCCCGCGTACTACCTGATGGGCGCGTCGCTGATCGGTATCGTGTCGGTATTCGCGCTGCGTGAAACGGCTCGCAAGCCCTTGCTCGGCTCCGGTCCGTGTGTTGCAACGCGTGCCGAAGCGCATGCGGTGCTGCGCGGCGAGCGTGAGGCGGCGGAAATGGATGAAGGTTACGCGTCTGCGGCTACGGCGCGTGCCTGATCCTGGGTTGCGCAGTAGCAACGGGCCGGCAGACATTCTGCCGGCCCGTTTTTTTATGTCACGAGAGAATCGAAGGTTGCGCTTGCGCGCGCACCTTCAACGATCAGCATGCCGGCGGAAATCGGCAACTTGAAACGCCTTGGCCCTGCGCTGCCTGGATTGACGTACAGCACGCCGTCGCGCTCGCTGATCGCGGGCTTGTGCGAGTGCCCCGTCACGACCACGTCGATGCCTTCGCTGCGCGGATCGTCGCCCACATCGGCAATGTCATGCACGACGAGGATCGTCACTTGTTGGACGGTCAGCTTGACGTGCGTCGGTAGCGAGGCAACCGGGTCGTCGATATCGTTATTGCCGCGCACGGCCGTGACCGGCGCGATCTGTGCGAGCGCATCGAGCACTGCCTGATTGCAGATATCGCCCGCGTGGATGATCGCATCGCACCCTGCGAGGTACTGCAGGGCTTCAGGACGCACGAGGTTATGCGTGTCGGAGATCAGGCCGATTCGAGTGACGATGGAGCCTTGGGTGCGCGAAGTCATGATGTCAGTATCGGCCAAACGGCCTCAATCCGCTGACTGCTGTTCAGCAAGCTCACGCGTCACAACCTGCGCCGGCCGCTTTGCGCGAAGCAATCGCCTGGTCGCCCCTTGCACCACCATCGACACCACCGCCGCGCACGCAAAACTGACCCACACACCGTAGTGCGGCAACATCGTCGCGGTCACGGCGAAGAACGCCGCGAACGAGCCGCGGCCGATCACCATGCCGCGCATCAACAACGCAACGAAATCCGAGCCATGCGCGCGCTGGGCCGACACCGCAAGCACGATGCCGAGCAAAGGAAACACCGACAGCAACCCGCTCCACGTCGCGCCCATCGACGCGGACAGCGTCGTCACCGCCAACGTCAGCAACGCGCCAGCGAGCATGCGCAGTGCAAGATCGCCGAGCCCGAGACGCGTCGCCGGCACATGGCCCGTGACGCGCGGCAAGCCGCTTTGCGAAATGGCGACAGCCACGCAACTCGCGGCCACCGCCCACGTCAGTCCACCCGGCAAATGCGTGAGTAACATCGCCACGCCAACCCATCCGAGCATGCCGGCCACAAGCGCTAGCGGCCATGCTGAACGCCGACACGTCCACGCATACGCAAAATTGAACGCCTCGGAGGCGGCAATCGCCGCAATCGATGCCGCCGACGCCAGCGCTGCGAACGCCGGCCCACGCTCCAGCGCGAGCAACAACACGATCGGGCCGGACACCACCGGCAGCCCCGCCAGCCATCCCGCCACCGACGGCCCCCACACACGGCCCGCCACAGTCAGCGCGGCGAGAAACGCGGGCACCAGCGTGAGTTTGAGCGCAAGCAACATGCTTACGCTTCCATCAGGTGTTCGATACGGCGATCGGGAATGAGCCACCACGCCGCGGCGAGCGTGTAGAGCGCGGCCGAGAGCCACGGCTGAACAAATGCCAGCGCCATGCCCACCAGATAGATGACGACCGACACCTTGCCCTTGAAGTCGTTGCCGACCGCCTTAGCGAGCGTCGACTCCGTGCCGTGCTCGCGGATCAGCACGCGAGTCAGAATGAAATACGCAATCGCCGACATGAACAGCACGGCGCCGTACATCGCGGTCGGCCAGGCGGCGAGATGGTTTTCGCCGACCCAATGCGTGACGGCCGGCAGCAGCGACAGCCAGAACAACAGATGGAGATTGGCCCAGAGCACCGCGCCGTTGACCTTCTGCACGGTATGGAACAGGTGGTGGTGATTGTTCCAGTAGATGCCGACGTAAATGAAACTCAGCACGTAGGCGCAGAACACGGGGATCACGGGGCGCAGCGCGGCGAGATCGAAGCCGTCCGGCACCTTCAATTCGAGCACCATGATCGTGATGATGATGGCGATCACGCCATCGCTGAAGGCTTCGACGCGTCCCTTGCCCATCGGTCGGTTTCCTGATTGTGTAGTCGCTACGCCGCCGATTATCGGTGATGACAACCGGACTTGTCGAATGCGGCCGGCGGCGCATGCGCGCCTCACCTGATCAGCGCGCCCCGCTCGTCCAACAACTGACGAAGAATGCTGCGATGGCAGCGGTTTTCGTCCTCGCAATAGCAGCCAACAGAAAAGTTGGTCGTTTTCGACAAGGCGGCAAGCAGGTCCAACACCTTGCTGGCATCGCCGCCATTCATCTCCGCGCGGAATTTCTTCGCGAACGCGGCCCAGTCGCGGTCGCTCGTCACCGCCTTTGCTTCTTTGACCAGCTCCGCGTCAGGCGAGAGATTGGGCAGCCACACGTCGTAATAGTCGCGGGTGGCGAATTCAGCCTTGGGTACACCGCGCGGCGGCCGCCGAACGGTACCGATACGCAGTCCTTCGTCGGCCGCTCTCGGAGACCCAAGCTGAACGATGCTGATGCTCATGTTGTTTTCCTGATCCGTGGTGGACTCGCGACCTTCTCCCGTCGGGTCGATCAACGCCGCTCGTCAGTGATTCTGCGATGCGATGCCTGCAATGCAGGCTCAGCGTCTCAAGCCCTTCATGGCCTCGATTTCCATCGCGGCGTTGCGCTCTTCGCTCGCCTCGATCGGATCCATCGCCTCGTCGATCGAGGCCGCTGCACGTTCCGCGGCGGCTTTCGTTTCGTCGAAGTCGGGATCGAATTCTGCGTCGTCATCGCCCGGCGGTTCCAGCATGTCGCGAAGCATGGACGCCAGTTCCGGCGTGTCCCACGCCGCGCCCTGCTGCTTCTGCTTTTTTATGTAGTGTCTGACTTCCGCGTCCTGTTCTGGGGTCAACGGAAGACCGCGAAACGTGCTTTTGGGGTCAGCATCATTCATGATCTCGCTCCAGGATACGTGCCAGTTCGAGTTTAATCCCGTTATGGCGACGTGATCTCAGCTATCGGTCACTGGCAAGCGCCAGGGTAGTACACCGCCAGCCACACGCTCGGCTCCGTGTCGCTGGTCCATGCCACCCGATGCCGGCAATGTGCGTCGATCAGCACGTGGTCGCCGGGTTTCATCGGATGCAGTTCAGGCTCACCTTCGAATTCCAGCGCCGCCGCGCCGCTCAGCAGCACGACCCACTCTGCGCGCGGACTGTCGTACCAGAAGTCCGGCGGGCTTGCGTGCCCTCGGGAGACGATCCGTTCGATGGTCATGCCGGCCTGTTCCACGAGCGCGTCGATCTGTTCGTCAGCGCCCGCTGGCGCGCCGGGATCGAAGAGGTTGCCGCTCTTGATCATGCGTTTCATCGCTTGTGCTCCGGCTATGCTCACTACCTGAGTTCGCTACACGTTTTCGCCGAGCACGCTCGCTCCCAACTCACCAGCGGTGCGCCGCTCATGTCATCGGCTTGAGGCCATCGAGCAAGGTCGGCACCAGTTCGCTGATGGTCGGATGAATGTGCATGGCGTACTGCAAGGTCGGATACGGCGCGCCGGCCGTCATGATGTCGATGAACGTGTGCAGCGCTTCGTCGCCTTCAATGCCATGGATCGCCGCGCCAAGAATCTGCTTGCTTTGCGGGTCGACCAGCACCTTCATGAAACCATCCGTCTCGCCGCGTTCGCGCGCGCGGCCCACCCGCGTCATCGGCATGGTGGCGATCAGCGCCTCGCGGCCGGCTTTGCGCACGTCGGTCTCCGACAGTCCGACGCGCGCGAGCGGCGGGTCGACGAACACCGCATACGTCATGATCCGCGTATCGACGCTGCGCGCGCCTCCGTCGAGCAGATTGGCGGCGACGATCTGGAAATCATCGTAGGAAGTGTGGGTAAAGGCGCCGCGTCCGTTGATGTCGCCGATCGCCCAGATGCCCGGCACGTTGGTGCGCAACTGGCCGTCGACGGGAATCATGCCGTGCTTGTCCGTCGCGATGCCGGCCACGTCGAGGCCGAGGTCGTCGGTATTCGGTTCACGGCCGGTGGCGAATAACAGGTGCGAGGCTTCGAGCGCGGGAACGTTCTGCTCAAAGCCGATGCACACCTCGTTCTCGTGATGTGGATGCGGTTCGACCCGCGCAGGCTGCACGCCAAAGACAAACTCGATCCCTTCACGCGTCAGCACCTTCTGCACGGAGTTGGCGAAGTCGGCATCTTCGCGCGTCAGCACGCGCTCGCCGCGCACCAGCACCGTCACCCGGCTGCCGAAGCGGCGAAAAATCTGCGCAAATTCGAGCGCGATATAGCTGCCGCCGACAATCGCCAGATGGTCCGGCAATTCCGTCAGTTCGAGCAGGTTCGAGTTGGTGTAGTAGCGAACGCGCTCAAGCCCTTTGAGCGGCGGCACGACGGCGCGCGTACCGGTATTGATGAAGATTTCGTCGGCGCTGAGTTCGTCGCGCACCGAGCCGTCCGGGCCGCTGATGGCAAGCGTATGCGCGCCGGTGAAGCGCGCGTGGCCGGTGAAGACGGTGACGTTATCCGCGCCGCGCAGCCATTTCTCGACGCCATCGCGCGATTGGCCAATGATCTTGTCCTTACGCGCCTTGACCGCTGCCAGATCGACGCTGACCGCCCCACTCACCTGCACGCCCAGGTCCGCGGCGTGGCGTGCTACGTGGGCCGCGCGGGCGCTAGCTACATACGACTTGGTGGGTGTGCAGCCGACATTCACGCAAGTCCCGCCGAAAGCCGCGCGTTCGATCACCGCGGTTTTGCGGCCGCTTTGACCGAGACGGACAGCGAGCGGCGCCCCGCCTTGTCCCGTACCGATCACGACTGCGTCGAAGTGCTGTGGCATGGCAGATCTCCCGAGGCTGGGGTGCTGGTCGTAGCATCTTACCCTCAGCGCCTCGCGTTGCCGCTATCGCTCCTTCTGTTTGCTTCTCGTTGTTTCTGTCACGCGCGGTGGCGTTCGCGCGCCGGCCGCAGATCTGTTTTCGCGCCGCCAATGGGCCGGCGCGGCCAATTGCTGCAAATTGCGCCCGCTTAGGTTCAGGCGTGGCAATGCACGGCGCAGATCAACTCGCGCGAGCGTTGCAGCGCGGCCTGCGCGCCGCGAGCGGCCACAACCCAGCCGACCTGGCCGAGGTTGAAATCCTGCGAGACCATTACCTGCATGAGCGCGACCATCGGCAGAATCACCGCGGGTCGATAAAGCTGGTTCTGAATTAAGGCTGGCATAACGGCTCCCATCGCGCTGGGCCGTTCTGGCACGACGCGGAATATACATTCGATGGGAGGATTTTAGGGAGACCGGGGCCGCGGATAAATACCGGGAACGCGAAGGCACTTGTTTGGGAATCTGAACAATCGAATCTGTATCCCCAAGGCAGTGAGCAATGAGGTCCGATAGCTGAATTAGCCCCTCGGGCGAAGTGGGTTTGCGGCGCCTACAGCCGTGTCCCGAGACGTCAGGGCAGCTATGAAGCGCTGGCCAGCCCCACCTGCGCGTCATGCAGGCTACGCGCATAAGCGCTCGCCCCCACAGGCCTGCTATAAAAATAGCCCTGCTGCTTGTCGCAAGCGATCCCGCGCAAAAACGCCGCCTGCTCGGCGGTTTCCACACCTTCCGCCGTGACATTCATGCCGAGCGAATGGGCCATTGCCACGACCGCCTGCGTGATCGCGATCGAATCGCGATGATCCGGCAAGCCCGCGACGAAGGAACGGTCGATCTTCAGGTTATGCAGCGGAAACCGCTTCAGATACGACAGCGACGAATAACCGGTGCCAAAATCGTCGACGGAAATCCGCACGCCCATCGCGCTCAACGCGGTGAGCATCGGCAGGACGGCGTCGCTGTCGCTCATCAACAGCCGCTCGGTAATCTCCAGCTCCAGTGCCGCCGGCTCGAGCCCGGACTCCTCGAGACAGCGCTCGATGCGCTCTACCAGCCCGCCTTTGAACTGGCGCGGCGACAGATTCACCGCGACGATCAGATCCGGCGCCAGCGTGCGCCGCCATTGCGCGACCTGCTCGCAGGCCCGCGCCAGCACCCAGGAACCGATCTCGACGATCAGGCCAGCGTCTTCGGCCACGGGAATGAATTCGACCGGCGAGACGTTGCCCAGCTCGCTGTTGTACCAGCGCAGCAGCGCCTCGGCGCCGATCGTGCGGCCGCACTGGCTGTCGACGATCGGTTGATACACGAGGCTCAGTTCATCCGTGGCGAGCGCGCGCCGCAACGCCTGCTCGATCATAAAGCGGCGTTGCAGATGCCGATTCAGCTCGGCGGTGAAGAACTGAAAATTGTTGCGGCCGCATTGTTTCGCGTGATACATCGCCGAGTCGGCGTTGCGCATCAACGTGGGCACGTCCTGGCCGTCCTCGGGAAACAGACTGATGCCGATCGATGCCCCCATGTAGTACTCGTTGTCCGCCACCGCGAACGGTACCGCGATCGTATCGAGAATACGCTGGGCAAGCGCGATCAGCCGACCCGTGTTTTCGTAAGCGCTGACCACGATTACGAATTCGTCGCCGCCCACGCGCGCGAGCGTATCGTCGCGCGCGACACACGCCGACAGCCGCTCCGCCACGCTGCACAGAAGCGCATCACCGGCCTCGTGACCGGCGGTGTCGTTGACCTTCTTGAAACCGTCCAGATCGACAAACAGCACGGCGACCCGCGCCAGCTCGCCCATGCCTGCCACATCACCCGGCGTGAACAGATCGCGCATCCGCTCGGCCAGGTAAGCGCGGTTGTAAAGGCCTGTGAGCGGATCACGGGTGGCCAGAAACTTGAGCTGCCGTTGTGCCTCGCGCACCGGCCCGATGTCGGTGAACGAGATCAGCACGGAGCTGGGTTCGCTGTCGCCCGGTTTGATGATCGGCACGACATTCTCAGTAATCCAGACGACATCGCCGTCCGTCAGTTCCAGACCGATCGTGATGCCGAGCCTGGATTTGCCGGTCTCCAGCACCTGACTGGTGGGACGATCGGCGTCGGTGACGATTGAACCGTCCTCGTGATATGCACGCACCATCACCGTCTGAATGTCGCGGCCGACCAGGTCGGCGCTCGCCCGCAGAATGCGTTGCGCACTCGGATTGCAGGCCAGCACCACGCCTTCGCGCGACTGCACGATGATGCCTTCGTTGAGATGGTTCACGACCAGCCGGTGATGCTCCTCGCTGTGCGCGAGGCGTTGCGCCATCGCGTCCTGATGAACAGCGAGACCGACACTGTGGCTGATGTCGTGGAGCATCGCCGCTTCTTCGGGGGTCGGCCGGCGCGACGTGCGGTGATAGACCGCGAACGCACCCAGCACCGCGCCGGCATCGTTTTCAAACGGCACCGACCAGCACGCGCGCAAACCGAGCGGCAACGCGAGGTGCCGGAAATCGGCCCACAGCGGATCGGTTTCGATATCTTCGACGGCGACCATGCGCCGCTCGTACATCGCGGTGCCGCAGGACCCGGCTCGCGGGCCGATCGGGACACCGTCGATCGCGGCGCTGAAGTCCGCCGGCAGAGAAGGCGCGCCGCCCACGCGCGCGCGTACGCCGTCCGCGTCCAGTAGAAGGATCGAACAGGTCGCACCATCGCCTAGCAGCGCTTCCGCGCGGCGGCATACTTCGTCGAGCAATTCCGGCAGCGGTGTGTTGCGCGTAATCAGCCGCAACACCGTACGCTCCGACGCCAACACCCCCTCGGCCCGGTCCGGCCCGTAGCGGGTGCCCTCAGGCGTTGCTCCCATCGTGCTATCTGATGTCGCTTCGCGTGTCATATGTGCGCCCCCTAACCCCACATCGGCAAGTTAGTGTAAGCGGCACACCGGGGTTTACGCGAGGCTAGCGCACTTTAATTACGATGCATAGCGTGCTAAGCGTGTGACCGGCTAGTCGGTCAGCCAATGAAGCGACTGCCCCGTTAACACGGCGAGCACGGTGAAGCCGGCGATCGCGGCCATTGTCAGCGCCAGCCCTGCCAGATGCGCGGCCAGCGCCACGCGGATATCGAGCGGCGCTAACCGCACGGGTTGAGCGGGGGCCGCCGGAACCGCTGCCGGACCGGTCTCAGCCGCTCTGCCGTTGGACGCCCCGCTAGCGCTCACTTCAGGCTCGCGACGCCGGGCCGCGCGAGGTGCAGCACCTCGTAGACCGTGCGCCCCGCCGTGGCAACCGGCGGCGACGACGACAGCGTGAAACGGATCAGCTTCCAGTTGGCGACATCGAGTGCGGAGACCACGGCGACCGTGTCGTCCTGCTCCGCGATGCGACGGTTCTGCTCGATCAGTGCGGCGCGCAACTCGGCGCGGTTGTCCTGCTCGCCGATCAGCTGTTCCTCGCGATACAACGCGAGCGCCCGTTGCGCCGGCCCCTTGCGGGCATCAAGCGGCAACCAGCTTTCGACGTCGGGACGGCCAAAGTCGTCGATCACGTTCTGAAAGCGTGAACCCATGAAAAAGTCGGCGGTCTGCTCAGCATCGAGCCACAGATACACCGCGGAATACACGTTCGCGGTAGCGCCGTAGCGGCCCCGTTCGCGGACGACGAAAGCCTTGAATCCCAGCCCCTCGGTCGCGTCCCACAGCGGGCCGCGCCGCGTCGCGCGCTCGCGGATGACCCCCATGTCATAGGTGGACGGCAGACGGTGCGAATACTGTTTGGCAAGCATGGCGAACTCCTTGTGGTTTCGACTGAAGGTGAGCTTGCGCCGGCGCAATCATTACATCAAGATATGGTGATTTATATCTGCGATAAAGTTTCGATATGAACACCCTCGCCCGTCCTCTCGATCTGGATGCGATCCAGGCCTTCGTGCTGGTCGCGGATCTCGGCAGCTTCACGCGCGCCGCCGAAGTCATGGATACGTCACAAGCCGCGATGAGCCTCAAGCTCAAACGGCTCGAAGCGCGTCTGGGTTACCGCCTGCTGGAGCGCACCCCGCGCGCGGTGAGACTCTCGCCGCGGGGTGACGCTTTCATCGGCGCCGCCCGGCAATTGCTGCTCGCTCATGAACGAGCGCTGGCAGAGACCGCCGACGCGCCGGAGCGCCGGCTCAAGCTCGGCATCAGCGACCACGTGGCAGGGCCGAATCTGCCGGCGCTGCTGGGGCGGCTCGCGGCTTACGATCCGCTCCTCGTCATCGAAGTGCGCATTGCCGCGTCACGCGACGTCCTTGCATGGTTCGAGCGCGGTGAAGTCGACGCGGCGATCGGCCGTCGCGAAGGCGATCGCCGTGATGGGCAACTGCTGGCTGAGGAACGGCTCGGCTGGTTCGCGGCGCCTGGCTGGCAGCATCGCGAGGGGCAGCCGCTGAAGCTGGCGACGCTCGCCGCGCCATGCGGGATTCGCGCGATTGCCACGGACGCGCTCGATGCGGCCGGGATTGCGTGGACCGAGGTGTTCGTTGGTGGCGGCGTGATGGCTGTCGGCGCTGCCGTTAGCGCAGGGCTCGCCGTGGCCGCGCTGGCGCAGCGCGTGGCGCCGGCGGGAGCGGTGGAGGTCGGCGAACAACTCGGCTTGCCGACGCTGCCGAATTCGAAAGTGGTACTGCATACACGGCTGAGCGACCCACGCTCGCAGGAAACCTTGCGAGCGGTCAGCTCGGCGTTTATGAACGCAGCCTACTGAAGGGAATGGGTGGACCGGACGGACTGGTCCACCTTGCCTCAGTTGTTTCCGCTTCCGGGCGGCCGATCACCGCCCCGTTGAGACCCACCTTGAGGGCGGTTATTCCCACCGCCTTGCTGACCTCCCTGTGGACGGCCGCCTGCATTGCCCGGCTGCTGCCCGCCTGCCGGGCGTCCGCCTGCATTGCCCTGCTGCCCGCCCGGTGGACGTCCGCCTGCATTGCCCGGTTGCTGGCCGCCCGGTGGGCGTCCACCTCCATTGCCCTGCTGCCCGCCCGGTGGGCGTCCGCCCCCATTGCCCTGCTGGCCACCCGGTGGACGTCCGCCCCCATTGCCCTGCTGGCCACCCGGTGGACGTCCGCCTGCGTTATCCGGTGGCCGACCGCCTGGCGGCCGACCACCCGCGCTTCCGGGCGGCGGACCTCCGGGCGGACGCCAACCTGGTGGCCGTCCTGCACCTGGTCTCGGGGGTGGTGGCGGTGAATGATGCGCCCAGCGCGATTGCTGCCCGTACCACGGCCGGCCCCGATAATAATTGCCCCAGTAGGTGCCGATCGAGAACGTCACGATCGGCAAGCCGATCACCGTGCCGTAGCTCATCACCGGCACATTGCTGCCCTGATAGGGATAGCTGAGTCGCGCTGCGTAGACCCAACCGCGCAGATTCTCAGCCGCGACGTCACACCATTGGTAGTTGCTGATGCAACCCATCACGCTTACCGGGACACCGCCCGGCAATTGCGTCACGACCGGGTAATCCGAAGCCGGCCCGGCGCGCACGTTGACCGTGCCATTCGTATAAGCCTGCGACTGCGCGGACGCCACTGCTGGCAGCGCCAGCAAGCTGAACGCCGCATACATGCATCGAACGAGGTGTTGTTTCATTTTTTCTCCCGTTTTTACGTCCCGTACTTATCCACATCTGCAATGCGCATGCCTGAAACCAGCCGGCAAATGCTTATGGAATTGCCCTAGCCGTTCCAGTGCGCCCCGAGCAAAGCAAGATTTGGTAATCACCCACCCGAACTCATGCTGTTTTCGGGCCTCTGTAGTCCGACGACTCGGCCGATCATCCATTGCATGAAAAACCCATGCACTGCCGGGAGCACCATGAAAATTTTCCGCCCAATCTTTGTCGCCGCATTGATGCTCACGTATCTGCCCGCTCACGCTACCAGTTTCGACTGCACGAGGGGACGCTCGCTCACCGAACGGATGATCTGCAACGACCCTGCGCTCTCGAAGCTCGATGACACGCTTGGGCAACTGTACTGGAAAGCGCGGCGACGGGTCGTCAACCGTCGCGCGTTCCTCACGGACAGCGACAGCAAGTGGGCGTGGCGGGAAGCGAATTGCCGCGATGCGGCGTGTCTGGGGACGTGGTACGAGACCCGGATCGAGGAACTGCAACGGCTAATCGAAAGCATCCAAACGGGAAACCCGGATGGGCCGACTGAACCGAACACTCAGCGTAAGGTGGTGATGCCTGCGCTACAGCAAACCGAAACCGCGATGCTTCGATGCACCGCGGCAGATCCGGGAATCGTCGTGAATGACCAGTGCTCCACTGTGATCAAGGAGAACAACGGTAAGTGGAAATATCAGCCGCACGGCGGCGACTGGTTCTGCGGACTGGCGATGCTCGCGCCAGCGGACGTGCAATAGCACTACCTGCCGCTCCAGAACTTCCGCTGAACTTCCAGCACCTCAGTCTCCACTTCGGCCACCGGCCCGATCACCTCGACGGGCTTCTGGCAGTGATCGAACACATACCGGCAATCCACGCTCATGGTCGGATTCTCGGCATGATCGCCGGTCGCCTCCAGCAGGCGCTTCTCGGTCATGCCAAACACGACGCGGCCGATATTGGCCCAGTACATCGTGCCGGCACACATGCAGCAAGGCTCAACCGACGTGTACAGCGTACAACTCCACAAGTACTCCGGCGTGAAGTTCAACGCCGCCACGCGCGCCAGCACCGACTCGGCGTGATTCACCGTATCGACATTGCCCTGCTCCATCAACACGGTCTCCTGATCCGGGCCGACCAGCACCGCGCCGAACGGATGGTGCCCCAGCAGCGTCGCCCGTTCGGCTACCCGGCTCGAATGTCGCAGATGCCGCACGACCTGCTCGTGCGTCGGCGTTAAACCCTGCGGCGGATAGGCCGGCGCCACTCCAGCGGCGCCGGCGTCGGTCGGGACGGTAAGACTCACGGGCGATCTCCTTTAATCTTTTAATAATAGTTAGGCAAACCAATCAATGCATTACTTCGGCAGCGAACCGTCGACGCCTTGCACGAACCAGTTCAAACGCAGCAACTCCGCATCGCTCAACGACTTACCCGCGGCGACTTTCACCGTGCCGGACTGATCCGCGATCGGACCGGCAAACGGATTGAACTTGCCGGAGATGATGTCGTCACGCTTCTGGCTCAACGCCTTTTGCGCAGTCGGCGACACCGCATTCGTGTTGATGTTGGCCAGATCGATCGCCTTCTCTTTCAGCCCCCACCACACGGGCGAGTTGTTCCACGAACCCGCCATCACCTGCTGCACCAGATGCGTGTAGTACACGCCCCAGTTGCTCACGCATGCGCCCAACTGCGCGTTCGGCCCGAACTTCTTCATGTCGGAGTCCCAGCCGAATGCATGCACTTTCTTCTGCTCGGCAGTCTGCATCGTCGCCGTCGAATCGGTGTTCTGGATCAGCACGTCGGCGCCCTGGCCGATCAGTGTCTCGGCGGCCTGCTTTTCGAGGCCCGGGTCGAACCAGCTATTGATCCACACGACCTTTACGCGCGCATTCGGGTTGACCGAGCGCGCACCCATCGTGAACGCGTTGATGTTGCGCACCACCTCCGGCACCGGTACCGAGCCGACAAAGCCGAGCGTGTTGGACTTCGTCGTATAACCGGCGACCAGTCCGGCCAGATATGCGCTCTGGTAAGTCCGCACGTCATAGGTGGCGAAGTTGGCGGCCTTCTTGTAGCCGGTCGCATGTTCGAATACGGCGTCAGGGAAGTCCTTGGCGACCTTTAGTTCGAAATCCTGGAAGCCGAAGCTCGAGCCGACCACGATCTTGTTGCCCTTCGCCGCCAGATCGCGAAACACGCGTTCCGAATCCGCCGACTCCGGCACGTTCTCAACGCGCGTCACCTTGATCTTGTCGCCGAATTTCGCCTCGACCTCTTTCACGCCCTGTTCGTGCGCGTAGGTCCAGCCGGCGTCGCCCGGATTGCCGAGGTAGACGAAGGCGATGCCGAGCGGCTGCGCAGTCGCAGCGGCTGCCGCCCCGGCGCCGAGCGCGAGGGACGCGCCGAACGCTGCAGCAAGAACAGTGCGAACGGTTTTGATGCGCAATGAGTGATGCAGCACTCGCGCCAGCTTTGCTTTCATGAATTCTCCGAAGATGGTTTCCAGGTGCCTGCCACAGTGCCCGGGACTGTCCCGGGCAAGGCTCCAGCATAGGGGGCCATATTCGAAGGTCAATTTCCTCGGAAAAATTATTTCCCGTTATCCCGCCCATAACGGAATCTGTATTTTGGTGGCCGGAAAACTCAGTGAACGCGTGGTGGCGGGTCAGCCTCGTCATCGTCTGGCGAGCCGTCCTCACCGAACAAATCCGCGCACAAGTCCTGGCCGATCTCGCTCAGGCGCGCCGTTCCCGTGCCTTCCTCGTTGAACGTGGTGTCCACCAGGCCGCCGTCGACCAACGCCGTCAGTTGCCGTCGCAAGCCGCTCATCGGCACGTCCGCCTGTTTGGACAGCTTGGCGAGCGACCACGCGCCGCCTGGCGTTTCCAGATGCGCGCGCCACAACTGCGCCAGCACGGCGACCAGTACCGGATCGAGTTCATCGTCTTCCATCGTGAATGTCTCCTCGCTTTTCTGAAGGCCGATCAGGCCATCTGCGCCACCAGTTCTCCCAGCGTCTTCAATGCCGCCTCGGTCTGCGCCGTCCACGGATAGCTGTAATTGAGCCGCATGAAGTGGCGAAAATCGTCGCGCATCGAAAACATCATGCCTGGCCCGATCGTGATGCTGCGCGCGAGCGCCGCCTGATAGAGCCGCATCGAATCGACACGTTCGGGCAACTCCACCCACAGCACGTACCCGCCTTGCGGCGTCGACACGCGCGTGCCCGCCGGAAAAAACCGCTGCACCATCGCCATCATGATGCTCGCCTGTTGCCGGTAGACCTTGCGCACGTGCCGCAAATGCCGGTCGTAGCCGTCCTGTTTCAGGTAATCGGCGACGGCGACTTGCGGCACCGAAGGCGTGGTCAGCGTGTTGAGAAACTTCAGCTTCTCGACCTGCGCGCGGTAGCGCCCCGGCATCGCCCAGCCGATCCGGTACGACGCGGTGAGGCTCTTCGAAAACGACGCGCAATGCAGCACCAGTCCCTTGGTATCGTAGTTCTTCAAGGTCGACGGCCGCGCCTCGCCGAAGTACAACTCCTGATAGACATCGTTCTCGATGGCGGGAATGTCGTGCGCGGCGAGCAGTTCGACCAGTTGCCGCTTGCGCTCGTCCGGCATCTGGAAACCGAGCGGATTCTGGAAGTTCGGCATCACCATGCACGCCGCGATCTTCTGCCGTGCGATGACCTGGGCCAATGCCCCGATATCGATACCGTGGACCGGATGCGTCGCCACTTCGATGGCGCGCATGCCGAGACGCTCGATGGCATGCAGCATCGCGTAGTAAGTCGGCGACTCGACGGCGACCGTGTCGCCCGGCTTGGCGACCGCCTGCAAGCTGAGGTTGATCGCCTCCGTCGCGCCAAGCGTGATGATGATTTCATCCGGGTCGACCGGTACGCCATTCTCGGCATAGCGCCGCGCGATCTGCCGGATCAGCTCGGGATTGCCGGGCGGCAGGTCGTCGATCAGATTCCAGCTCGCGTGACGCCGGGCGATCGCATTCGCGTACTGGTTGATACGCCGCCACGGGAACAACGACGGATCGGGATACGGTGAGCCGAGCGGCACGGCGTCATGCGCACGGATGCTGCGCAGCGTCGACAACACGAGGCGGCTCACGTCGACCGCAGCGGCCACCGGCGGCGCCTGGGCGGCCGGCTGGCGGTTCAGGCGCGGTTCGTCGAGCGCGGTCGCTGTCGCCACCGCATCGCGCACGAAATAGCCCGACTGCGGCCGGGTTTCGACAATCCCCCGGCTTTCCAGCAACGCGTACGCATGCAGCACGGTCTTGATGCTGACGCCGTGCTGCTGACTCGCCTGCCGCACCGACGGAATCCGCTCGCCCGCCGCGAACACGCCGCGGCGCACGGCTTCGGTCATTTCGTCGGCGAGTTTTTCGTACAGTTTCAAGGACCTGGCTCGAACAAAAACATGGGCGGAACGCCAGTCTATGACAAATTCCCCACAACTGTATCCCTCTCCTTTCCGTTTTTCTGTATGCTGCGCCGTTTTTGGAACACAGTAGGCTCTCGTGCATCGGCATAAAAGCCTCGTCCAAGCCACACCCGGCGGCAGATCATGAAGAAACCCGAAGCTCGCATCGAACCGTATACCCACCCCGCCGCTGGCTGGGGCGCGCTCAAATACGTCGCCATCAACCTCCTGAAGGAAAAGGTGACGGGCGGCGATTACCGCATGCTGTTCAAACAGAACCAGCCGGACGGCTTCGACTGCCCGGGTTGCGCGTGGCCGGACCGCGAGCATGCGTCGACCTTCGAGTTCTGCGAAAACGGCGTCAAGGCGGTGGCGGCCGAAGCGACCAGCAAGCGCGTGACGCCGGCGTTCTTCGAGGAGCATACGGTTGAAGAACTGATGGCGCAGTCGGATTATGAGCTCGAACAACATGGCCGTCTGACCGACCCGCTCGTCTACGACGCCGTGCGCGACCGTTACGTGCCGATCGGCTGGGACGAAGCCTTCGACCTCATTGCCGACCACCTGAAGCGCCTCGACGATCCGGATAGCGCCGCCTTCTACACCTCAGGACGCGCCAGCAACGAAGCCGCGTTCCTGTACCAGTTGTTCGTGCGCATGTACGGCACCAACAATTTCCCCGATTGCTCGAACATGTGCCACGAAGCGACCAGCCGCGGCTTGCCGCACACGGTCGGCATCGGCAAGGGCACGGTCACGCTCGACGACTTCGAACACGCCGATACGCTGCTGATCTTCGGCCAGAATCCGGCAACCAACCATCCGCGCATGCTCGGCGAACTGCGTGAATGCGCGAAGCGCGGCGCGACCATTGTGTCGATCAATCCGCTGAAGGAACGTGGCCTCGAGCGCTTTGCGAGCCCGCAGCATCCGGTGGAAATGATCACGATGGGCAGCACGAAGATCAGCTCCGTGTTCATCCGCCCGAAGGTGGGCGGCGATTTCGCCTTGATCAAGGGCGTCGCCAAACGCGTGATCGAGCTCGACGACGAAGCGCTGGCCTCGGGTCTGGAACGCGTGCTCGACGTCGCGTTCATCGCCGAACACACGGTCGGCTTCGATACGTTTGCCGACGATTTGCGTGCCGAAAGCTGGGACACGATCGTCGCCGAATCAGGCGTGCCGTTCGAAGACGTGCTGAAGCTCGCCGACATCTACGTAAAGGGTCGTGCGGTGATTTCGACGTGGGGCATGGGCCTCACGCAGCACAAGAACTCCGTGCCGACGGTGCAGATCCTGTCGAACCTGATGATGATGCGCGGCAATATCGGCCGCCGCGGCGCGGGCTTGTGCCCGGTGCGCGGACACTCGAATGTGCAGGGCGACCGCACGGTCGGCATCGAAGAACGGCCGACTCAGGCGTTTCTCGATCGGCTCGGCGAAGTCTACGATTTCGAACCGCCGCGTGAGCATGGTCTCGACGTCGTCAACACGATCCAGGCGATGCTCGACGGCAAGGTGAAGGTGTTCATCGGCCTCGGCGGCAACTTCTCGATCGCGACGCCGGACACGCCGCGTACGTGGGAAGCGATGCGCTCGTGCGAGCTGACCGTGCACATCACGACCAAGCTGAACCGCAGTCACCTGATACATGGCCGCGACGCGCTGATTCTGCCGACGCTCGGACGCACCGAAATCGATCTGCAGAATGGCGTGGCGCAAGGCGTGAGCGTCGAGGATTCGATGAGCATGGTGCACATCTCGTATGGCATGAACAAGCCGGCCTCGGAGAATCTGCTGTCGGAGATTGCAATCGTCGCGCGCATGGCGCACGCCACGCTCGGCAGCAACAAAGTTGATTGGCTCGCTCAGGCCGCTGACTATGCATTGATTCGCGACGGCATTGCGCAGGTGATCGACGGCTTCCAGAACTACAACGAGCGCCTCAAGAACCCGGGCGGTTTTCACCTGGGCGTGGCGTCGCGCGAGCGGATCTGGAAAACGCCGAGCGGCAAGGCGCAGTTCCTTGTGCATGCGATCGACGTCGACACGCCGATTCATCAGGCGCGCGCCGAGCATGGCGAGCGTCTGATGACCTTGATGACGACGCGTTCACACGACCAGTACAACACGACGATCTACGGCCTCGACGACCGTTATCGCGGCGTGTATGGGCAGCGGCGCGTGCTGTTCGCCAACAAGGACGATCTCGCGATGCTAGGTTTCGTTGCGGGCCAGCGCGTGGATATCAAGAGCGTGTGGGCCGATGGAATCGAGCGTCACGCGGCTGGATTCCTGCTGGTGGAATACGACATTCCGCGTGGGTGTCTTGGCGCCTACTATCCGGAAACAAATCCGTTGGTGCCGCTCTCTTCGGTTGCCGACGGCGCGGGGACGCCGACTTCGAAGTCGATTCCAGTGCTGTTGACGGCGTCGGCGGTTGTTGAAGCGGTTGCTGCTTGATGCTCTTGATGCGGAGCTTCGGACGACCGCTCGTAGGCGTCACCCGAAATTCCGCATCTTAAGCTTGGCGCTCAAGTCTGGTTTTTCGTGAGATCGCGGTGCGTTAGATATAAGCGCAGATCGAATTCAATCTGGTGGTAGCCCGGTTGCATGAATTCGCAGAGGCGGTAGAACGCCTTGTTGTGGTCGCTTTCCTTCAAGTGAGCGAGTTCGTGCACGACAATCATTTTCAGGAACTCCGGCGCAGCCTCCCTGAATAGCGAGGCGATGCGGATTTCTTTTTTCGCCTTTAGCTTGCCGCCCTGCACGCGCGAGATGCTCGTGTGCAGGCCGAGTGCGTGGCGCACAACATCAAGCTTGCTGTCGTAAGTGACCTTGTCGATTTGCGCGCCGTTGCGAAGGTGTTCGCGCTTGAGCTCCGAGCAGTACTCGTACAGGGCCCGATCTGTTTGTACCTGGTGCGTGTCAGGGTAGCGCTTCACGAGGTACGAGCCGAGTTGTTCCTCGGCGATCAGCTTTTTGACTTTTTCCTGCAGCCCGGCTGGGTAGCCTGTCAGGTATTTCAGGTGTTGCATGGCAATGGGGTTTGCTTGTGACGATGGCCTCGCGGCGACGGACTTTTGTTGAGCCGAATTCAACCGCGATTGCCTTCGCAATCCGTCCACAGGCGCAGCGGATCCCGGTGAAGCGGATACTGCTTGTCGAGCCACGCCGACAGCCGTGTCCAATCAGGGTGGTTGGTCCCGGTCTTCGCGGACCACGTCGACGACCTCTCGAGAATCTGTCCGCTCTCACGATCACGGACAAGCAGACTGCCAAGACCGCTCGAACTGTTCTCCTGCGTTTCGACCCGATATCGTGGCAGGAGTCTCACTTCAGCATCTCCTGCCCAGCCGTACACGGCCCGGACCACGCCAGTTGCGTCCTTTAACTCCACTGCACCGCTGGGTGGCCGAGCGGCCGTCCAGCCTTCAGGAAATTCCGCCACAACCTCATTGCCGCTTTCCCGGACCCATTTCATACGCCAGGCGCGCTCCATTGCATCGCGCACGTGCGACACCGACTCGTAGCCTGGCGGCAACTCGATCGCAGCGGGCAAGGTAACGAGGTTATCTTTCCAAAGCTTGGCCTCGCCACGATCGCGTCGATCGGTTGTTCTGGATACTTCTTCTCCGAACGGGTTATCAGGCCGGCTAGCGAGACGGGCGCCGCTTTGCTGCAGGTCAGGGAAAAGACCGTCTGCATCACGACGCGTTAGTTTTGGTTTTCCGTTTTTCATGGTGTTTCGCTAAAAGGCGCTCTCAAGAACGACCAATTTACATTAAACATGGCGACGCTCTGTGCAACCGCGCAATTATCCGAGCCACGGCGACCGCCGGTTCGATATTTTTCGCATCGAGGGCAAGCAGGAAGGCGCGCCGCCTTGCACGTCAATTTACGGTCTTTGCGAATGATTTTCGAGGACACCACGACCTTGCGCAGCGGCAGCACCGCTACGCCAAGGTCCGCCTGACCGGGTGTGTGCGGTCAAACGTGCGGCAAATCGTCAATACACTTTTCGACGTGCTCGCCAGGGACATCGGTGTCAATCCCGTCGTGGCCGTCGGCGTGAGCAACCGACACGATTTTTGGCCCCAGAAACCGTATGCCACCGAGCGTAAAAAGGGACCAAACAGCGTTCCCCCGACGGATCGCGGCCACGACTTCGGCCACCTCGACAATCGACGTGGGGGACAACCAGTCACGCGTCGCCGGGTCGACGGGAGCCCAACGCACGTGGGTAATCCTGTCGTTCGTCGGATTGATGCGAATGGCGTCTATAGCAAACGTAGCCATATCTGCCTCCATCATTCTGCCAAAGGGATTTCACCATTATGCGCTGCTTCTTTTTCTGGTTCATTGACCAATTTTCTTGCCGGATCATCTGCGACGGCGACGGCGCCGCACCTCGAGCGCGATTAACTGCGGAATGTGTTCGGCAGCGTTGTCTTCAGTCAGGCTGATCGTCAGGCGGGACCCCGTCGTCGCTCTGGACAAGCTTAGGGCGCCCCATTGCGTCAGGACCTGAATCCACCAGTTGGTTGCGGTAGTCACAGGCAGGACAGAGGAAAAAGAAACCTTGTTTGTCGGCTTCCGGCTCGACGCGATCAAAGGGGAACGACACATTGCAGTTTCGACAGGTCCACATAGCGGCCTCCGTCGGTATCTTCGAAGAATCTTCGTATGAAGGATACTAGCCGCAAGCCGACTCTCCTGCGCAAGAGAATCAGTGCTGCCCCGCGTTCAGGAGCATCCAGATCTGCCGCGTGGGGGCACCTGCAAGAATGCGAGCAAACACGCCGCCGCACCGCACGCAGGTGTAGTGCTCTTCTGCTCGCGTATCCTTCACAGTGCCGACGCCGTTAGGCCTCAGGTCGTCGTGCGCAGCCGCGGTAGCCGGCTGCCCGTAGAGATCAGCGCACCGTGCGCATGGTTGAATCCAGAGTTCCATTGTGAACAACTAGCGCGGTGATCAGCCGTTGCCGCCGACCGGACCGCCTTCGACCATCATGTCGACGCGCCGCTTGCCTTCGACATACCCAGCCTCGCGGGCCTCTTCTTCACTGCCGAACGTGGCGACAAGTTCCTGGAAGCGAATGCTCTGCCCGGCGAGGTGGGCATCGGAACCGTGGCGGCAGATGTACGCCGAGTAGTGCCACAAGGTGGTTGGGGCCGGGGGACCGTATGCAAGGATCGGCAGGACCCAGACTTCGTATCCGTTATGTTCGATCTTGTCCCACATGGCTGTCTCCATCGTGATCGTCGAGGAATCGTAGCATGTAGTGGCTGATCGATAGGGATCGCGCTTCAAACATGACCACTACCCGCTTCCCCGTAGCGACCATTGCGTTAGCAAGAACTGTTGCGCGCCCCAACATCACCCCCTCCCAGCAGATCCCCATAGCTGACGACAGCGTTGATCCAGTTCCTGAGTTCCTCGCGCTCCAGATCGAGCAAGCGTTCCGGCAATCCCGAGTCATTGGCGGCGCCCAGCATATTGTGAAGCGCGAGGAACGCCAGAGTTTGCGAATACATCACATGGGCAAGACGTAAGCGCATTTCCGGGTGCGCCTGCCCGGCCGCATGGGTATCTTCAATCGCATACGCCAGCTTCTCGCTGATATAGGCCAGCGGGACACCGTTACGGGTTTCCCGAGTTGTATACGCTGCGCCGTTGGATGACAGTGGTAAATTCATAGGTAGCTGGATGTTGTTGATTTGATTCTGGAGCGCCACAGTGGTCACGGGTGTTCAGCACACTCGCTCAATTACGACGCGCTCTAGGCGGTGCGCCCCCGCGTCACCCGTTGAGCGAGACCTTTTTCTGCTGCCAACGGCGAGACTCTTGATAAGCACTCGACGTAAACCGCCTCGGTACTGGCCGCGAAAGTCTGCAATGAAAACTCCGCCTCGCTCTTGGCACGTGCAGCGGCGCCGGCCCGCTCGACCTCGGACGGATTGCACAGCAGAAGCATGAGAAGCTGCGCGATGTAGCCGTGTCCACCTGGCGGGACCAGCCAGCCATCCTCGCCAGGGGTCACATTCTCCGGCAAGCCACCGGTATCGGAGACAATCACCGGCTTGCCCATCGCCATCATTTCCCGGCACGCGAATGACAACGTTTCCCGCTGGGAAAGCACAAAACCCACGTCCAGAAGCGCTACTGCAGGCCGAACGTCCCGAAGCATCCCGGTGCAGATCACCTGCCTCGTCATCCCCAGTGCGGCCACTCTTGAGCGCTGCGTTGCATCGGGTAACTGACCCGCGAGAACAATGCGGACGCGCTTGCGCAATGCATCGGGCAACATGGCAACCGCAGTCACCATGTCCAGCCAGGCTTTGTTGTCATCCATGCCTGAAGTGCTCCCGACCACCAGCGCATCCTCTGGAATCCCAGGCAAAAAGCGGCTTCGAATCCTGCTAACGGTAGCAGCACTCACAGGCGCGAACCGGCCGAGATCGATACCGTGCCGTACAACCCAATTAACCTTGCGTCCATAGACAGTTTGTGCCAGCCGGCGGCGCGTGTACGCTGAAACACAAATGACCGAATCGGTCCCTAACGTGCCCTTAAGCCATGTGGTCACGCTCTTCGCAGGCAGATCATTGTGTTTCGTATAAACGATACAGGGGCACCTTTTCCCCAATCCCGTCGTAGCGATCATCGCGATGCGATGATCTGCCGAGCCATTGACGTGCACGATATCGAAACCGTTCTTTTCGATCAGACGACGCAGCGCCAAACCGGTTCCGACCATCGATGTCAGCGTATTGCGAAAACCCATCGCGACGACTTCAACACCGGGAATCTGCCTCGCGTACAGATAGAGCCGGCTTGACCGGGGTGCTGCAATGGTGACGCGATGGCGCTCTCCTAGTGCAGCAACCAGGTTAAGAATATAGGTCGTATGACCGCCGCCATCACCCGTGTGAAAGTTGGTGTAGAGAATCTTCATAACAGCAGGTCGCCTCAAAATTTCCGATTTTCTCGAGCCAGTAGTACGCGGGTTTCCAGACTGCAAGTGCTGATAACGCGGTACCTACACGGCGATTCCGTTCACTACATTAGGACCGTTATCAGGGCTGCAGCCACGCGCCCGACATGACGATCATCGACAGTAGCTTGAGCGTATTACCGTAGTAGTCGTTGTTCTCCAGGCTCTGGCCGCGCAGGTTTTCCCAGATCGCGTTCAGCCATTCCTGGTTGTCCGAGTTGATCATCGCCGACACGCCTAACGCGGAAACAAAAGCCAGGCTGTTCCTGCCCTCAGCCGCGACGGGCACGCCATTCAGATGGTAGGTACTGGCGAACGACGTGGGGTCTCCACCCGTGGCAGATCGCGCCCAACGGTTGAACGTGCCGAGTACATTAAACGCACGCGGCTCGCCGTAGAGTAGATAATCCATCCCGACCCGCCACGGATAGCGAGCCGCGTTCCACGAATACTCGCCGTCTCTCGGGTCCCCGACCAAACGTGGTTTCGCGGGCCTGGGCTCCCCATCCAGGTGGAAGATAAAGTCCGGCATCAACGCAGTTTTCGGGCTGTAGTGTTGCTGGATCTCGCTGACGATCACATAGGTTCGGTCACGGACCGCCAGCCATCTTGCATCGCCGCTGTCGGTGAAGAAAGCCGTCAGGTGCGACTGCATGAAATCGGATGACCGTGTCGTGTATTCGATCTCCGGGTCGCCATCTGTTCCGGCCCAATCACCGATCATCAGGTGTTTGCCTGCGGGGTGCACTTCATACCGCAGAATGGCTTGCATCACTTCCCGCGCTTCCTGGCGATAGTTGATCGCGCCGTCGCTGCCCCATTGGCGGTCGGCCAGCAACAATGCATACGCAATGTCCAGATCGCCGTCGGTCGCACTGACTTTCCCGCGGAACGTGCCTCCCGAGTTGGCGCAACCTTCTACCTGATTCCAGGCCATCAGATGCGGGCTCGACGCCGCGGGGTGGTCGTGGAAATACCGGACCATACCGTCGAAGATGTCGCGAGCGTCGTTGTCATGTGCCGCCATCATGACGGTGATCAACATGCCATAACCGTGGGCTTCCGATACGGTGATTGTCTTCGGCGCCGTATCGCCGCCAACAGGTCGGTGGTCCGCATTGACCTTGACGAAATAACGCCCGTCTCCACATTCCTGCACCACATACCTGGTTCTCCATTCTCTATAGAATGCCCGCACCTGGCTGTCACGTTCAGCCGCTGAAATGTGGTTGGGCAGAATCGTGCCCCCGACATAGGGTTTTGCCGTCAAGACTTTCTGCACCCTGCGCTTTGCCGCTTCGGGTCTGGCAGTCGCATCATCGCCGCCACCGCAGGCGCCGAGGCACGCTGTTACGCAAAGAATCATGAACTTTGATTTGATGTCCCGCATGAGCTTCCCAGTCGGTTCGTTGCAGACAAGTTGTGATCGAGCGCAGCATCAACATCGCAGTCAGCGCACAACGTCTGAAACGAGCATAAGTGACAGGCATACGCGGTGTTGTCACCGCGCGTAACAGGGCAACCGCCGCGGGGTCATGCGGGCAACGGCAGGGTCACACGGAAGCACGCACCGCCCAAAGCGCTGGTTGAAATGCCGATGCTGCCGCCCTGCAAATACACCGCGCGCCGTACCAGCGCGAGTCCGAGTCCGAATCCCGAGCTCTCCTCACCACCGGGCGCGAGCCTGACAAAAGGTTCGAACACGCGTTCGCGGTCTTCCGCGGCAATGCCGGGGCCATCGTCCTCGACCTCCAGGATCATCTGCCGCGTCTCGTCGAGGCGGGCACCCACAATGACGTGGGAGCGACCATGCGCGAGCGCGTTCTCAAGGAGATTGCGGGCAATCAGATGCAGCAGGTCTCTGTCGGCAGTGAACTGGAGATGCTCCGGTTGTGCGGTGACGTTGATCACAAAACCTTTGTCGTCGACATCCATGCGCTCTTCACGCAGCCATGTCAGAACCGCGATAGGTTCGCGGGCAACGCGCGCTGGTGCATCGGTCAGTCTGGCGAAACGTAGACTCGCGCGTACAAGCGATTCGAGTCGGTCGACATCCAGTTGCAGTCGTTCCTGGAGACGGTTCCGGGTTGCGACGTCCTCGCTCCTGCCGAGCAGCATCATGGCAAAGCGCATTCGCGCAAGCGGGGTACGCAACTCGTGCGAGACCGCTTGCGACACCTCCTTGTGACGCTCGCTCATCGCAGACAGGTCTTCGACATGCCTGCGCATAGCGAGCACCAGCGGCATCCATTCCCTGTCGACGGCGGGCAGCATGATGGCCGGCGAGCGCGCCATGTCAGAAAGGCAGGCAGTGATCTCCTGCAAGTCGCGGCACCATCGTTGCTTGCGCCGCCAGGCGACGACTGAAAAGCCCAGGATGGGAGCACTTGCGGTTACGGCGGTCAAAAGAAAAACCGGAGAACTCAGTACATCCGTCAGCGCAGCGCTGCCCCACATCGGCCCGAACTGAATCAACGTGTCGTCGTCGAGTGAGAAGTAGGCGATCTCCTCATCACTGTTCTGTGCGGCCTGCTGATGCAGGAGCATGGTGCGCGCTTGCGGCGGCAGCTCGACGCTGTCGGCTGCAACTAGCTCGATCGGATACTGGAAGTGCTGGCGTAGCAGTATCAACCGCTGCTCGCGCTGCGCCGTCGACAGCGGTCGAAGTTGCTCCGCAAGCAGGTAGCCGGGTCCGGTCATCAACTGGCGGAAACTGTACTCGCTGATGCCGACCGCAGCGGAGGCCGACAGCCACAACAGGCCAAGGATTGAGCCAGTCCATCCGACGCCGATCACAATGATCGACCAACGTCTCAGTGAAAGCCGCATGAACTACTCCTCGCCCGATAGCTCGGCAAACAGGTAGCCCTGCGTAGTGATGGTGCGGATCGTCACAGGGCAATCCAGGTTCGCCAGCTTCTTCCGCAGCCGGGACACACGCATATCGATCGAACGATTGAGGCCGTCGTACTCCACGCCACGGAGGCTCTGAAGCAATTGTTCCCGATTGAGCGGCGTGCCGGCATGGCGAGCGAAAATCGACAGGAGGTCGAACTCCGCCACCGAAAACGCGACAGCTTTATCGTCCAGCCAGGCCCTTCGAGCATGGAGATCTAGCCGGAAATGCCCGAACGTGTGGTCGAACACCCGGCCAGGTTTGGGACGGCGAATGTCCCTTCGCAACAAGGCGCGAATGCGGGCCACGAGCAAGAGAGGATCGATCGGTTTGACGACAAAGTCGTCGGCGCCGACATGGAAGCCCATCAACTGTTCTACGTCCTCGTCCAGTGCCGTCATCATGAGAATCCGCCCTGAATAGGAGGACCGAATCTCGCGGCACAGGGAGAATCCATCCATGCCCGGCAACATGACGTCCATAACGAGTAGATCCGGGCGTACCGCATCGATCATCTTCACAGCCACGTCGCCGCGGTGAGCAATCGCAACCTCGAAATTTTCGGAGCGCAAAAACTCAGCCGTCAGTGCAGCGAGCGGAAGGTCGTCTTCGATCAACAGGAGCGTGTCTGGCATGGTGGCGCAGCATCCATCGTGTAGAGAATTCTCATAGATGCACGCCCTTTCTGAATTCTCTAAGTCGTTTGAACCAGTAATAAGAGGCGCCCCACTGCGGATGCTGATAGCGGCGTACTTTCCGCGCCAGCCACTCCGCGCTCTTGCCGTTGTCCGCCATACGATGAATCTCGTATGGATCGCTACCCGCGTGATTGCGGCGAGTGTTCCTCGTTGTGTATAGATATTCGAAACCAGCGACCCGAGCAGCCGCGATATAGTCGTCGTCGTAATAGCCTTCTGGCCAGCACAGATGCGTCGATACCATACCCAGGCGATCGGCCAGAATACATTTAGATATTTCGATATCCTGTGCGATGCGATGCCGCTTGCTGACCGAATCACTGCACAATATGTCCCAGCGGCGATGACTGTGCGTATGGCTGTGGAACTCGAAAGTTCCGGCCTTACGCATGAGTTCGATCTCGCTCCAACGCACCGTGACATCGTCCGATCGGCCAGCCTGGACGCGTTGCTCGCACTCTGCGTGCGACATGCTCCTGGCCGCGCGAGCTGTGATGACGGGTCGAACTGGACCGTCATGAATGCGACCAGTCACGAGAAACATAGCGGCATTGAAACCGTAGCGCTCGAGACATGGATGCGCGTGAATATAGTTGTCCAGGTATCCGTCGTCGAATGTCAGAAGAATCGATTTATCAGGCATGGGCGCACCGCGCAGGAAGCGCGCGAATTCGTCCGCGGTGAGCGTGACATATCCGTTGTGTGCCAGCCAGTGCATCTGTGATTCGAAACACTCGGGTGAGATATTCAGCGAGCCATTCGACTCTGAAACATGGTGGTACATGAGTACCGGCAGCGAGAGAGCGAACGATTCCATCGATGATTTCATCTACTATGAAATTCCAGATTTTCAGAGCGATTACCAGGCGGAAATCCAGACCTCTCTGTTGATGAGATCAGGCAAATCAACTATTGATGTCGACTGTGTATTACCGTTTTTTACAAGAACGGGCGAATGTTAGACGGAAGTATTTCTTCCGTCCACGAGCCGTTTGTCTGGATTTGTGTACTTTTGTCGCGAGCTATGCGCTTGATGCGGCATGGACGAAAAGTCGTCCAGATTTGACGCGGGGTGCGTTACGACGATTGGTCGTAACGCACCCGCATGAGGTACGTATCGCTACGGCGCTGCATGGTCCGAACGCCGCTATTTTGCCGACACTTGCAGTCAGACTTCACTCATAGAGAGCCAAATACTCATGCAGCGACTGAAGGACAGCGGCGCCCTCGCCGACAGCCGCCGCGACCCTCTTCACCGAACCACTGCGAACGTCGCCAACGGCAAAGATGCCTTGCCGGCTCGTCTCCAGAAATCGAGGCGGACGATCTGGCGGGCACGCCTTAAGTGCATCGGTGCCGGTGAGCACGAAGCCGTTCTTGTCCAGCGCAACACAATCGCCGAGCCAGCCTGTACTGGGCTGCGCACCGAGAAACAGGAAGACGTGCCGGATCGGCTTTTGTTCGACCTGCCCTTGCCGGTCCCATTTGACCGATTCAAGCCGCTCATCGCCGTACAGTTCTACGACCTGAGTCCGCTGATGAACGGTAATGTTGGACGCCGCATCGATCCGTCGGATCAGATAATTCGACATGCTCGTAGCGAGTCCGTCACCGCGAATCACGATGTGGACATGCCGCGCAAATCCCGCGAGGAAAACGGCTGCCTGACCGGCTGAATTTCCGCCGCCGACGATGATCAATTCTTCGTTGGCACAAAACGCGGCTTCCATGAACGTGGCGCTGTAGTAAACGCCGCGCCCCTCGAAATTCTCAAGGCGGTCCAGCGGCGGTTTCCGATAACGCGCGCCAGTCGCAACGACAACAGCGCGGGCATATACGTGCTCGTCGTAGTTGAGCCGAATGTGAAAAGGCGGTGCGTCCTGGCAATCGATGCCGAGCGCTTCAATGGGTACGCCGACCTCAGCGCCGAATTTTCGGCATTGCGACAGGCCGCGCCCGGCAAGCGCTTGACCCGAGATACCCGTTGGGAACCCGAAGTAATTTTCTATCTTCGAACTGGTACCCGCCTGGCCACCCGGCGCCTTGGTGTCGAGAACCGCAACCTTCAAGCCTTCGGAGGCCGCGTATACCGCGGCCGCAAGACCTGCCGGTCCGGCGCCTACCACGACCACGTCGAACCGCTCGCCATTCAGCTTGTCGGGACTGAGACCAACGGCATCGGCCACGGCGCGGTGGGTCGGGCTCTTCAGAACGTGACCTTGCCGCGTGATGACCACCGGAATATCCGCTTCCGTCGCGCCATTGCGTTCGAGAAGCGCTTGCGCCTCCTGATGGTCGACGATATCGAAGTAGGCCGATGGCTGACCGTTGCGGCTCAGAAAATGCCGAAGCCGGAACGTGGCCGCGGACGCCGCACTGCCAATGACCAGAATACCCCCGCTCTGGTCCTGAATAAAAGCGACCCGGCGCAGAATGAACGCACGCATGATCGTTTCGCTCAATTCGGCTTCTGCGATGACGAGCGCGCGCAGCGATTCCTCGTCGATTACGATGACTTCGCAATCACTGGTGGCGCGCGCCGATGCCACCGCGGCGCGGCCGGCAAGTGTTCCGACCTCACCGGTGAAGCAGCCTGGACCGTGCGAACCCAGCACGTGGAGAGCGTCTCCGGAGCCTCTCGTCGCCTCGATCGTCCCTGAGACGATCGCGAACATGGGAATGTGCCGGTCACCTTCGGAGAACAGCACGTCGCCCGTGTTCAGCCTGCGGCGCTCACCGTACCTCTCCAATAGTGCAAACTGTCTTTCATTCAGTATTGGAAAAATCTGGTGGTGGCGGCTGCCGCCTGACACCAGGTCTCCAAATCCGCCTGACGATTTATCGCTCATGGTTGCGTTTCCTCAGCTTTGGCGACGCGATCGGGGTTTACGCGGACGGCCTTCCGGCTCTGGCTCAGAAGGGATCACGTACGGCTCGAGTTCCATCAGGATCTCGTCGAGCCTGATGCGCAATTCCTTTGGCACTCGCGCCATCATCTCAGCATAGGCCTCGGTTGTTACCTGGCGCATGGCTTCTATTCTTTTCAGGCCATCAGGCGTCAATTCAACACACTTCTGCCTGCGATCCTCGGCCGCCTCCTGACGATCCACCACGCCTTCCCTATACAGCCCGTCGACCATACGACTGGCCGCAGCATGACTAAGGCCAGTTGCCTCGGCCAGTTCAGCAATGGTCTGCGAATCGTGATGATGGAGGTGAAACAGGGAGATGACGCGCGCGAAGGTCACGTCGCCGCTTAACATCGTCGACGCGTGGTGAAATACCCGCGAGGCAACCAGTCCATACAGGAGTTCGAGTTTGCGCCCGATGCCGGTTGCACTACCTTTCATGCGCCTGTCCATTTCCGACGAATATTTGCATTGCGATACCCTGTGTTGACAGATTCCTCGCCACGGCCTGCCGCGTGAGGGCAGCGGGAAGGCGTGCCTGCCGGCACACCTTCGATGCGTGGGGACTGTTCAGGTTGGATTTTCGCAGATATTCGCGGAAAGGACGTCAGTTGTATGCGCGCACACATCTAGTGCAGTCTGACTGTTCTCGCAGGTAGGCATTGTGTCCAACATGGGTTGAGCTGGTGCCGCGTGCTCGACACCAGCTCACTCCAGGCACAGCACGGTTAGTCGTTGCGCAACTTCCACTTTCCGTCGACGATCTCGACGATTACCCTCGCGCGCCGATCAAGACCATTGTGATCCGCTTTAGTCGTGTTCATGACGCCATGAGACAGGGGCAAGTCCTTGACGCAAACGCGCAGGAAATCGTTATTCGCTATTGGCAGGTATACACGCGTGTCTAGCTTGCGGCGCAGGTGTAGCTGGCCGCGGCGCTCACGCTGCCGGAGCCCGAATAGTGCGGCACGGTTGGGTACGGGCAGTCCGGCAGGGACGACGTCACATTGCCGTTGGAATCGAATTTCGTCAGTACCAGTTGCCCTGGGGCGGTACCCTGTTCGACCCACGCGATCATCGCGCCGAGATAGTCCGTCTGATCAGGACCGTTGCCACCGAGTACGTGGCCCACTCCTGGTTCGAGATAGAAGCGCGCATTGCCTCCAGCGGACCCGGCAAGCTGCACGACGGTTTGCCAGTTACGCAGATGGTCTCGTGGTGAAATCAACGGGTCGGCTGCGCCGTTGAACGAAATCAGTTTTTTGCCTGCCATCAGGTATTGCGCGATGGCCTGCAGGTTGTGATCCGCTCCGACGTTTTGCAGCCCTGCGGCAATGACCGGATACGAGGTGTCGACGTTGAAGTTCGCTTGCAGACTGCCTGATACCGTTGCGGGCAGCAGCCAATTCGCATTGCCCGTGGCAATCGCCGCGAAGCCGCCACCCAGCCCGCCATACGAGCCGACGCCGAACATGGAGCCGAAGTCCGCCCAGTTGTACCCGGAAAACAGTAACTGGCCGCCGCTTGTCGACAATGGCGCGACTATTCGCTGCACGGTTTGCAACTGCGCTGCCGAAAGACAGGTTGCCGCGGGCGCACCGGATGCACCACACTGCAGGGTCGATGGATCAAAGGTACAGGCAGCAGGATTCAGAATCACGCCGTTGGCATTCCCGCATTGCGCGACTGCCGCGGAATACGCTGCTGTCCACTGAGCACTTGAGGGCATCGCAGCGGAACCGGCAAGCGTTGCAATATTGAGCATCGCCGTTACCTGGGTTCCCATATTCATGGTCTCGTCGCCGGCGATAATGCCGTCGTAGTCTCCCGGCTGATTCTGGGCGGCAAGATAGGCCTCGCGGCCACCGTTCGACGCGCCGCTGAAGTACGTATATTTCGGCGCGGAACCGTAAAAGGCGGCAATCACTGCCTTGGCGAAATGAACCGTGATTCCCGTCGATGCATACGCGTAGTCCTTCTCCGCCGTTGCATTCGTCAGCAGATCCGCCGGATTGCCGGTGCGGTTTCCGCCATTCGAAGCGGTATAGGCGATCCCACGGACCAAGGGCTTGATGAGCGGAAATTGTGCGGATGTTGCTTCGACCGTGGGGATGCTTCCGTCGAAACCACCGCCACCTTGCTGGAGCAGCCGCTTCGACCAGTTGTCGGGAAGATCGACCTCGATGTCGAGTGTGGTACTGGCGGCTCCCGTTGCGCTGACCTTGCAATAACCCGGGTTGCCACCTGCGGCAGCAATGCGTGAAGTTGCCGTCACCGTAATGCCATTGAACTGCTGGCCGTTTATTTTCGTGCACAGCGCTGCATAGTCGACTGGCGCCGGCGACGCGACATTGTCAGAACTGCCACACCCCGAAAGTGCGAGGACGCACCCTCCCACCGCCAGTGCGACAACGAGTCGCCTGGCATTGCATTCAATCCAGCTCTTCACGTTGGTATCTCCAGATATAGGTGTCGTATTTATTGCCGTCGCGGCCGGAGAGTCGGGTTCTTCGCTTTCGTCGGGACGAGCAGGATCGCTGCCCGGCGACGGGAAGTAGATGGGTAATCTGAAGGAACACATCCGCCTGATTGAGCGGGTCGGACATTAATAAACCGTCCGGTCGTTCAATCAATGTGTGTAACGTTAGGATCGTTTTGGCTTGACGCCAAGCGGGGTTAACCCGCTTGGTTGGTGAGATATGGGGTTACCCGGCGGGTAGAGTGTGGAAAGGAAATTAGGCTTAGCCGAATAATGCTCATGCACATGTACCTACTGTATGCATAATATGCGTTCATGCATTTAATTGACGCAACATATACGGCGTAGGCAGGGATCCTTCAAACGCAGGCGGCTCGCCAGGATTTTTCTCCAATCCCTTTTTGTCGCCTGAGGCGACGACCTGTTCGTTCAGGTGCTGCGCGACAACACTCACACCGGGTGGTCGGTGTTATCGATATCGACGGCAACGACCCAATCGCCCTTCTCCATCTTCCATATCACCACGTATTTCCCACGGATTTCCACCGGCTCACCCTCCCGCGTCAAGCTGACGACGTAGCTACCAACGTCATACACGATGTCGAGACTCGCGGACACGGTCAGCGTGGGGGTGTAGAGCGCCTTGAAATCAGGGCGCGTGAAATAGGTACGCCATACGGCGATAACCGCGTCCTTGCCAACATGCCGCGGCTGTCCCGGTTGCATATAAACGGCGTCACTCGCGTAAATTGACGCTATCGCGTCGATGTTCTTCTCTGCTATTGCGGTCATCCATCCGTTATATCGGGAAAGGAGATGGTCCCGAATGTTCTGTTCTGTCATGGCTTCATTCCTTCAAGGTGGTCAGTGAAAGGGTCCACAGCAGGGACCGTGGGTTCTCTGCTACGCGGTGGTCAATTAAGTGAGCCGCGTTGTTGCTGATCTTTCTCCTGCGATTCGAACAGGGCCTTGAAATTGCCTTCGCCGAACCCGTCTTCACCGCGGCGTTCAATTATTTCGAAGAAGACCGGGCCTATCTGGCGCTTCGTGAAACGCTGCAGCAGAATCTTCTGCGGACTCTTGCCGTCGACCAGGATGCCGTGTTCAGCCAGGTGCTCGATGTCAAGACCGTGCCCCGGAAGACGCCCATCTATTCCGTCGTAATAGCTCTGCGATGGCGCCGCCATGAACTCGATGCCGGCAGCACTGAGCTTTTGAAGCGTGTCTTCGATGTTGGACGTCTGCAGCGCGATGTGTTGAATTCCCTCGCCACCGTAGTCACGGATGAATTCATCGTTCTGGTTGAGCACGCCGGGTTGGTCATGAGCGGCGGCAGCCACCGGAATCGATACACGACCGCACGGGCTCACCATTGAGCGCGCGCGCATTCCGGACATATGGCCTTTGACTTCGAGATACTGCTTCTCAGCGAACCCAAACGTGTCGCGGTAGAAGTTGGCCCACAAATCAAGATTCTTGGGGTGCACAATATTCGACGTATGGTCGACGGCCAGGATATTGGCATCACCCTCCTGCGTGTTTCTGGCTTCGACTGGAAGCGAGAAGACTTCGCGGAAGTCGCGGTCGACGAAGTACACGAGACTATCTCCGATACCGAGAATCGTCGGCGTGTCGAGGACAAACTCGCCCTCCTGTTCCGCAGACGCGCTGACAGCACCGCCGGATAACGCCTGCTCGTGTGCTGCCTTCGCGTCGTTGACGTGAATTCCAATCGCACGCACCGACGCACCGTGCTGGGATTCGAACGCGTTCGGATTCCCGTTAACAATGAACACGGCTGCGCCTTGAGTCATCAGGAGCATGTCGCTCTTCGACTTGCC
Organism: Paraburkholderia sp. SECH2; assembly: GCF_030464795.1. Classification (NCBI taxonomy): domain Bacteria; kingdom Pseudomonadati; phylum Pseudomonadota; class Betaproteobacteria; order Burkholderiales; family Burkholderiaceae; genus Paraburkholderia; species Paraburkholderia sp. SECH2. The sequence goes on along the minus strand of NZ_JALPRH010000006.1, from coordinate 102,066 downwards.
GCGAAGGCGAAAGCCAAGGTTCTCGAAGAGTTCGACGAGTTCCATCGGCTGGGATGAGACGAACTCGACGAACGCGAATCCGTTAGTTTTCACTCGAGTGGTCATAATACCAAGTAGTAATCCAAAATATATGTCGTAGATCGGGCCCAAGGGAGCACGCTCTCATTCGACAATCAGGCCGCGGCCGGCGAAAGTGGAACTTACTTGCGGGTCGCAGCGACCACCTTGATCTCGACGATAAGCTCAGGGCGAGCCAGCGCGGCGATACCGAGAATGGTCCACGCCGGGAAGTCCGAGCGAATGTATTGCTCCTTTACTTCGCGGAACGTGGAGAGTTGCGAGCCGACATCGACGTGATAGGAAACGAGCTCGACGACATCCGTGAAATCGAGGCCCATATGCTTGAGCACGGCTTCGATACGCTTGAATGCAACGTCGATCTGTTCCTTCGGATCTTCCGGAATCGACCCGTCGGCACGCAAGCCGATTTGGCCAGCGATGAAGACCAGCCCGTTAGCCGTCACGGCCGGCGAGTACTGGAACAGGTCGAAAATGCGATTGCTTCCAAAGGTTGCGTCGTCGTCAGGAAGACGCAGGCGCTCGATTTTGCTCATGGCAGTCCTTCAATCAACTGGTGTAGTACGGGAAATTGATTCCAACGTGACCACTTTAGGTGACCAGCTAAGCTGCCGTCTGTATAGCGTGATACCAAATCAACCGAGAAGTTTGGACGAGTCGAGCACCCAGATACGACGTTGCCGGAGTTCAATTGCGCCGAGCGTCGTCAAGCGCTTCAGTGCACGGGTGACGGTGACCCGGGTCGCCCCCGTCATGGCGGCGATCTGCTCATGAGTCAGAGGGATGGATATCAGCGTGCCGTCCTCGCGCTTCTCGCCGTACAGCTCGGCCATCCGTCCCAGTAGCTCCCCGATTCGCATCTCCGGCTTTGGAAGCGCGAGGTATTGGATGCGGGACGCCAGAATCCGCTGTTTGAGCGCAACGATGCGCATCAGTGAGATGGCAAGTTCTGGACAGGACGGAATTGCCCCGGTGATAACCCTGATGTCGAACTCGATCAGTTCCGAGTCTTCGGCTGCGATAGCTGTGGCGATGCGCGGGAAGCCATCCATAGCGGGGCTTTCGCCGAACATCGACCACGGCCCCATCATTTCAAGCATGAACTCGGCGCCGTCACTCTGAAAGATCGAAACCTGGATACGACCGGAAAGCAGAAAGTAAAAGGTGAAACCAAGCTCGCCTTGACGATAAATCATGTTGCCCTTCTCGACCTTTATCTTCCGGCCGAGATGGGCTGCACGAATCCACACGCCCGCCGTGGCGTCATCCATATGCCATGTCTCGGTGGTCGCCGCGGCGCTCTTGCTCAAACCTGACTCCTCTCATGTGGGCGTGTTGACGCGTGTATTGTGGCATGAACATAAGTGCTACTCGATTGCGTGCTAAGCAGCGTCGACGTGACGTTCCTCTGCACTCTGGGCAACATACCCGTCCGGGCGCATCAGTATCGCTTTCAACCCAGAGAACATCGAAGCATGCTCGACGCCCCTCACTTCCTCAAAAATTACCGCGTCTGTCGGAAGCCATTCTGGTATCGCCACTTGCGCGCCAGCGTTAAATGCGAGATGAACCCATTTTCCCGCGCTGAGAAGCGAATACAAATTCGTCCGTTCTCCATTCTTCAACTGAAGTTCAGTATCGCGGATCCGGTTTCCCAGCAGGGACGAACTCGATCCAGCACAACCAGGCAGCGCTTCGGGATAGCGCACACCGAAGCCAGAAACCTGCCGTGCAAAATAAGCGTTGATCTCGGGGTTCTTGAGCATGTCATTGAATACGTCTCGCAAAGCGCGTCCATGAGGTGAGAAGCCGGTGATCAAGTAGCCTTGCGCCATCGTCGTATCGTGAAGATAGGCACCCACCGGCCTGCGTTCCTGCTCATAGGTATCGAGCAGGTATTCGGGTGCCTCTCCTTTTACGACCGCCGCCAGTTTCCAGCCGAGATTCATTGCGTCCTGGATGCCGACGTTCATGCCCTGCCCGCCTGCCGGCAGGTGAATATGCGCTGCATCGCCGGCGAGAAAAATTCGCCCCCGGCGATAGTGAGAAGCGAGCCGGGTCTCGTTGTCGAACCGCGAAAGCCACAGTGGGTCCCGGGCTGAAAAGTCCGTTCCGGCGATCATCCTCGTCACGCTGGTCAGTTCCTCGAACGTCACGGGGTCATCGCGCGTCACGCCGCGATCCACGGCCTCATTGAGAACGATGCGATAGTGGCGACCGTCACCCAATGGCGCGACCATCACGCTGCCCCGTTCATTGAATTCGGAAAACAGGGGTACGCTGGGCGGCGCATCCAGCACGACGTCCCCCATCAATGCCATCGCTGTCGCCGGATGTCCCACGAAATCGATACCCGCCTCTCGTCTGACAATGCTGCGAGCACCATCGGTTCCTACGACATAGGCGCCGGTCAGCTCGAAAGCACCTTCGGGTCCCGCCCCACGAACGCTGACCGAGCCTGAATCGACTGTCATGCCTTCGACAACAGCGCCTCTGCGGATATCAACGCCTAGTTCCAGCGCCCGCTGCTCGATGATCTCTTCGGTTGCTTTCTGCGGAATAAAGAGCGTGTAGGAAAAGCGGCTGTCGAAAATATTGAAATCAAGTCTTGTGTCGAGAACCGCATAGTGGCCCGCCGTGATCGGCTTGCCAGTCGCAATGAAACGATCCTCGACTCCTCGCAGCGACAACACCTCCAGCGTACGACCGTGGATGGTCAATGCACGTGATTGCTCGACGCGTTTCGTGCGCCTTTCGAGCACGACGACGCTTAGCCCTGCAAGCCGCAATTCGCATGCCAACCACAGACCGACCGGTCCGCCTCCCACCACCACAACTTCGAACGACGTATTCATATCAACGGTATTCCTCAAAGTAAATACGCGGACTTTAATCTAACGGTGTTAGATAGTAAACTGAAACTATCGTCGATAGGCGCCGTATGCCGGGTCCTGGGTTCGTGCAATGCGTGCCATTGCTTACTTCACCGAGCCTCCAACTGCTTCTTTGCAACCGCGCGCCTGCGATAACCGTCAGTGGCTACTAACACTGTTAGCTTAGAATGTAGAATCTCCACGCACACTCAATAGCGGCAGCAAGTCTCGATACCCTCAACATTCAAAAAAGGCCCTCATGGCAATACAGAAAGAACAGGTCATCCAGGTTGCAATGGACCTCCTCGATGAGCTTGGAATCGAGGGTGTAACAATGCGCAAGCTTGCGCAGGCGCTCGATATCAAGGCAGCCTCGCTGTACTGGCACTTTGCGAACAAGCAGGAACTGATGGACGGCATGGCCGATATGCTTATGGAGAACGTCGCGCGTAAGGCGCCGCGTCATCACCAGTGGGAAGAGCGGTTGCGCCATATCGCGGTCGAAATCCGCCGCGCGATGTTGAAGCATCGGGACGGCGCGCGCGTGTTCGCCGGCAGTTATGGCGTGGCCGAAAATGTCATGCGAGTCGGCAACGCGATGATGGCCACGCTGGCCGAGGCCGGCGCAAACACCCGGCTGTCCTCATGGGGTTCGTTCAGCGTGCTCTACTACGTGCTCGGATTCGTGATGGAAGAACAGGCGCTTGGCACAGACAACGACATCGACATGGATGCGCGCCGAGCCGCGTTCATGGCGTTAGCGAACACAGGCTATCCCCACGCATACGAGGCGGCCGACGACATCTTCAATCACAACTTCGACCAGCGCTTCGCATTGGGTCTCGACCTGCTGATCCGGGGGTTCAAAAGCAGGATCGCCGAGTCTTGATAGACTAACAACTCCGGATCGTCGATAACGAAGCCGACGTCAGCGCCGAATTCGCGCGCCTGCTAGGTTAGCAGTAAAGCTCCCTGCTCTCCCTGCCCGCTGGTCTGACGACTCCCCCAGACCACACGGCGCCATCCTGTTGTTCTCCCCCACTTGCGTGCGCTGCCTGCCGGAACTGTCCGCGCGGGCGTCACCGCCACCGCCATTCGGCATCAAGCCTGACTCTCTTCACAATTTCCCTTGACGACTAACACTGTTAGCCTAGAATACCAACCTACCACTGTTAGATTAGCAATGACAGCGGTATCGGTTAAAACCAGGCTGGTGATCCGGCCTCTTTCGGAACTAATGCATATGAGTAAGAAAGTCTGGTTCATCACAGGTACCTCACGCGGATTCGGCCGCGTCTGGGCCGAGGCCGCTCTCGCACGCGGTGACAGTGTCGCGGCCACAGTGCGGGACATTGCGAGCCTTAATAATCTCGTCGAGTCGTATGGCGACGCGATTCTTCCGCTTGCACTCGACGTCACGGATCGCGGTGCCGTGTGCGCCGCGGTCGAACAGGCGCATCGTCACTTTGGCCGCCTGGACGTGGTGCTGAGCAATGCGGGTTATGGCCTGTTTGGCACTATCGAGGAAACAGACGAAGCGGCGGCACGCGCGCAGTTCGAGACGAATTTCTTCGGTTCTTTATGGATCATTCAGGCTGCGTTGCCGTTGCTACGTGCACAAGGTGGCGGTCACGTGCTCGCGGTATCCAGCCTTGCCGGCGTGATTACTTTCCCCACGGCGGGCGTCTACGTTGCATCCAAATGGGCGGTCGAAGGTTTGTGCGATGCGCTTGCCAAGGAAGTCGCGGACTTGGGCATCAAGGTAACGCTCATCGAACCCGGCGGCTACGACACCGACTGGCGCGGCACATCCGCTCATCACGCAACGAAGCTGGACGCGTACAGCGGCTTGCGCGAGAAGCTAGCGGCAGCCCATGGCTCACGCGCCCTCGGCAACGCCGAGGCCACAGCCGAGGCGATTCTCGCGGTTGTCGACGCACAGACCCCGCCGTTGCGTCTGTTGCTTGGCGACACTGCCCTCCAGATCGCAGAACATGCCTACGCGGATCGGCTCGCCACGTGGCGGCAATGGGAAAGCGTTTCGAAAGCCGCTCAAGGCAATGCCGGCTAACGCCTGGGCTCAACTGCGCATCGAGTTGAGACGAAACGACGGCATTCTTGAATGGCTCTCAACTACGTTGCTTGGGCCTGATGAAGTTTCGTTCCCACGGCGGGCCTGTAAGGCTTTGCTGAAAATAACGTCAGGAAATCCCGGACCGCACTCGTTCCTACGCCGATGCGCCTGCTTTACTGCGTGGTTGCCCGCTGGGCTGGGGGTGCGGCGGCCGGATGAACCACATCCATAAGCCATTCGCAGGTCGGCCATGGAATATTTGTCCCGTAGAATGTCTCTGAGCAATTTGCCCTCGGAGAGACCCTTGCAGACACCCTTCAACGACGTTGTGCCCGACAACGAAACGCTTCTGGCGATCGTGCGGGCACAGACGGAGATTGCCAAGCTCGGACTGGATCTTGGCGGTGTCATGAGTTTTGTCACCGAGCGTGTCCAGCAACTAACGCAGGCCGATGGCGCGGTGGTCGAGCTTGCTGAAGGCGATGAAATGGTCTACCGCGCGAGTTCGGGCATTGCTTCCTCGCTGCTGGGTTTGCGGCTCAAACGCAGCGGCAGTCTATCCGGTCTATGCGTGGAAACCGGCGACATCCTGCGATGTGCGGACTCGGAAATCGATCCGCGCGTCGACCGTGAGGCGTGTCGGCGAGTGGGCCTGCGCTCGATGATCGTCACGCCACTCAGGCATGTCGATACGACGGTGGGCGTGCTGAAGGTCGTGGGCGCAGCGGCTAACGCGTTCACCGACGAAAATATTCGCGCGCTCGAACTGATGTCCGAACTGATCGCTGCCGCGATGTTTCACGCAGCGAGGCACGCAACCAGCGAGCTTTATTATCTGGCTACGCGCGATGCGCTGACGGGGTTGCCGAACCGCGCGTTGTTCTACGACCGGCTACGGCAAGCGATTCAGCAAGCTCAACGAGCTTCAGCGACGCTCGGCATTCTCAATCTGGACCTCAACGACCTGAAGCCCATCAACGACCGCTATGGCCATCGCGCGGGCGACGCGGCAATCAGGGAGGCGGCGCTACGCATGAACAAGACAGCGCGGTGCTCGGACACGGTGGCGCGCGTGGGTGGCGACGAGTTCGCCGTCATCCTGCCCGGTATCCACTCCAAGGCAGATGCCGAGAGGCTGGGCATGCGTATGGTCGAGCAGGTTCGTGAGCCGTTCGAGTTCGAGGGGCGCGCGCTCGACCTCGATGTCAGTGTCGGCGCTGCTGTTCTTCCAGACGATGGCGTCGAGATGACAACACTCATTGATCGGGCAGATCAGGCGATGTATGAGGCGAAGCGGATGCGAAAGATGGAGCGCATGTGAGTGGGTGCGGTAAACATACCACCACCCGGAGCCCTTTACCCTCTCTATCCCGGGTTGCACCAAACAGTTTCCGCGTGAATAGCCTCGGATCGGCTTGCTCTTCACGGTTCAGCGTGACGGCCCACCTGCGTTCCTTCTGCTCGCTGACCAGGTCGAAGCCACCGAGCACGTCGAACGCGTCGCCCTTGTGTGGAGCGCTATCGCGGATCCCAGCGGCAGACTACCGGGACCTCAGTGCGCACCCGCCGCTGCCCCACCGCCGCCCTTGCCGGGCTTGGTGAGCCAGACCAGTGGAATGATCACAATGAAAATCATCGACGAGAGCCAGAAGATATCGTTCAGCCCGAGCATCGCGGCCTGCGCATTCAGCGAATGTTCAAAAAACGCCACGGCCTGATCCATACTGCCGCCGAGCGTCGCGTGAAGGTTCGCAATGGCGCTCATATAGTCGGGGTTGTTCACGCTCGACTGTTCGGCGAGTTGCGCATGGTGCAGAATCGTGCGGTCGTTCCAGCCTGTGGAGATCAACGACGTGCCGACGCCGCCCGCGAACACGCGCACAAAGTTAGACAGCCCGGCCGCCGCCGGAATCTTGTCGGGTGATAGCCCCGACAGGATGATCGCGGTAAGCGGCGTAAAAAAAAGCGCCATGGGGATGCCTTGCAGCAGCGTCGGCAGCACGAGGGTATAAGGGTCGACACCCGTCGTGTAATGTGAGCGCATGAAGAACACGCCCGCGAAGCCGAGAAAGGCCAGTGTCGCCAGCACCCGTGCATCGGACTTCGGCATGATCTTCGCCATCACGGGCGCGAGCAGCACGGCGAAGATCCCGAGCGGCGCCGTCACGAGACCGGCATCCACCGAACGATAGCCGAGATAACCCTGAATCCACTGCGGCAAGATCACGAGATTCGAGAAGAACACCGCGTACGAGACCGAGATCGCAATCGTGCCGCCGCGGAAATTGCGTTCTGCAAAGAGGCGAAGATCGACAATCGGGTTCTTCTCTGTGAACTCCCAGATCAGGAAGAACAGAAAGCTGATGGCCGCGACGACGGCAAGCGTGCAGATCACAGGCGAATTGAACCAGTCGAGATCCTTGCCCTTGTCGAGCATGATCTGCAGCGACGCGACCCATGCGATCAGCGACAGCAGGCCGATCTTGTCGATGGGAAGCTTGCGCGCTGGGGATTCGCGGTCGCGATAGATCACCCACGTCACGGCGGCGGCAAACAGACCCACGGGAATGTTGATATAGAAGATCCACGACCAGCTGTAGCTGTCGGTGATCCAGCCGCCCAGCGCAGGGCCCGCGATCGGCCCGACTGTCGCCGTCATCGCCCACAGCGACAGCGCCGTCGAACTTCTTTCCTTCGGATAGGAGCCAAGCAAAATCGCCTGCGAGAGAGGAATCAGCGGGCCCGCGACGGCGCCCTGCAATACGCGCGCAGCGAGCAGCACGATCAGGTTCGGCGCAACGCCGCATAGCCACGACGAGAATACGAACAGTACGATCGCGGCCACGAACAGCCTGATCTGGCCGACGCGTTGCGTGAGCCAGCCCGTCAACGGAATCGCGACGGCATTGGCTGCCGAGAACAGCGTGATCACCCATGTGCCCTCGTCGACGGATACGCCGAGGTTGCCCGAGATGGTTGGGATCGCAACGTTGGCAATCGATGAATCGAGCACGTTCATGAACGTCGCGAGGGCGACGGCGATTGTCGCGAGAACCAGCTTTCCGCCTGTCAGCGGAGGCGGTGCAAGTTGTATCGAGGAATTCATCTCGCTTCCAGTCTGAAATTTTCGACAGGTCCGGCGTGTTTATCTGGCCTGTCAGGCTATTGAATAGACCAGAACGCGACCGCGAGGCGCGCTCCGGGAGCGTGAACTAGCCTGCTCGCTGTTTAGTGCCGCTCACGACGCTTGCGTCGCGCTTTGCGGAAGGCATCGACGATGCGACGTTGCCCGTGGACCTCGCATGCAAAGGGACGATGTTCTGCCCAATGATCTTCCCGATCTCGGCATCTGCCTGCGCGCCGTATTCGGCAAACACATCCGTTCGATATGACGTGTTCATGGCCGCGCCGAGCTGCGGGCCCGTGTCTTTGCGCGTGTCCACATCGACGTCCATTGACAACCCGATGCGCAGCGGATGCGCCTCGAGTTCCTTCTGATCGAGCTGGATACGCGCGGGCAGACGCTGCACGATCTTGATCCAGTTGCCCGTTGCGTTCTGCGCCGGCAAGCTCGCGAACGCGCTGCCCGTGCCCGCCGAAAAGCCGACAACATGGCCGTGATACTTAACCTTGCCGCCATACACATCGGCCGTCAGCGTCACGGGTTGACCGATGCGCATGTTGCGCAACTGGTTTTCCTTGTAGTTCGCATCGACCCACACGCCGTCGAGCGGCACGATCGCCATCAACGACGTGCCCGGCGACACGCGCTGGCCGACCTGCACCGAACGCTTCGCGACATAGCCGGTGACGGGCGCCGGCAACGTGTTGCGCGCGTAGGCGAGATACGCATCGCGCACCTTCGACGCGGCGGCTTGCACGTTCGGGTGCTGGTCTATCGTCGTGCGGTCGGTCAACGCGCGGTTCGCTTCCGCCTGTTGACGCGCGGCATCAAGCGCGGCCTGCGCGGCCGTCACAGTGTCGCGGGCGTGCGCGATGTCCTCGGCCGACACGGCGCCCGTATCGGCGACGGCCTGGCGGCGGCGCAGATCGTCCTGTGCGCGCGCCAGATCGGACTGCTTCTGCGTGGCGTTCGCTGCATAAAAATCATTGTTCACGTAAAGACTGCTCACCTGCCGCACGGTCTGCCCCAGCGTCGCCTCAGCGTTGCCGAGCGCGACCTTCGCATCGGCGTTGTCGAGTGTCACGACCGGCTCGCCCGCCTTTACTATCTGCGTATCGTCGGCATTCACGGCGACGACGGTGCCCGCCACCTGCGGTGTCAGCTGCACAAGATTGCCGCTGACGTACGCATCGTCGGTGGATTCGTGATAGCGCGCGTAAGTCATGTAGTACGCGCCATAACCGGCTGCCGACACGACGACGGCCACGCCAAGCAGCGCGAGCAGCGCCTTGCGCTTGCGTGTGTTGGGTTCGTTTGCATCAGAAGCCTTCGCCGGTGCTGCGTCATGTTTCGCGCGCGCCGCCTGGGTCTCCTGACGTTCCGTTGCGTTGATTTCACTCATTTCAATTCTCCTGGCAGATTCGGTGGGTAACCGCTCAGCGCGCGGCGACGACAGGCGTGTTGGGTGCGGACTCACCGGCGCGCGGCACCGCCCCGGAGTCTGCGTCTGACGTGTCCGTGAAACCACCGCCCAACGCGGAAGCCAGTGCAATCTGCTGATCGAGGCGGTTCATGCGCAAATTCGCGACGCTCTGATTGGCAGAAAGCGCATTGACGTCGGCGTTCAACACGGTCAGTTGATTCGTAAGTCCGGCCTTGTACCGCACGAGCGCGAGGTCGGCGGCTTTGCGGGCGGCGTCCTGCGCGGTCTGCGCATCGACAAGCTGAGCATCCGTCGAACGCACGTCGGCGAGTTGCGTGGCGACTTCGCTCAGCGCTGTCACTAGCGCCTGGTTGTAGGTCGCAACGGCGTAGTCGAAGTCGGCGTAACGACCCTTCAGCTGCGCACGCAGTTCGCCTGCGTCGAAAATCGGCAGGTGGATTGCCGGACCGACAGATGCCGTGCGGCTCGCCGCCGTCAGAAAGCGGCCGAAGCCGAATGCGTCGAGTCCGATTGCGGCGCTCAGGTTGATGTCGGGATAGAACTCAGCCTTCGCTTCCTTCACGTCGTGCGTCATCGCGTCGACGCGCCAGCGCGCAGCGACGATTTCCGGGCGGCGGCTCACGAGATCGGTAGGTAGGTTGTCGGGCAGACGGACTTCGTCGCCCATGCCAAGCGCCGGGCGCGCGATCTGCAGGCCGCGGTCGGGACCCGCACCGAGCAGCGCGGCGATCTGATAGCGTGTCGCGAGAATCTGTCCGTCGAGCGATTTCAGTGCGGCGTGGCTGGTCGCAAGATTGGCCTGCGCGGTCTTGCGTTCGACTTCCGTTTCCAGGCCTGTCGCAATGCGGCCCGCCGTGATACGGTCGATCTGCTCGCGCTGAGTAATTTCCTGTTGCGCGATATCGCGCAGCACATACAGGCGCGCAAGCTGATTGTACGTGCGGGCAACCGACGTCGTCAGCGTCAGCTTGACGACTTCCGCGTCGGCCCGGCCCGCCTGAAGCTCCGAGACTGCCGCTTTCAGCGCTTCGCGGTTCTTGCCCCACAGATCGAGGTCATAGGAAGCGCTCAGCAGACCCTTGTTCTCCGTCTGCCACGAACCGCCAAATGGAGGTGGCAAGAATGTCGTATTCGAGAACTGTTGACGCGTGAGCGAATAACTAGCATCGACGCGCGGCATCGTGCCGGCCCTCGCCGTTTCGCTGTATGCCGATGCAGCCGCAACGCGGGCACGCGCCTGATCGAGCGTCGGGCTGTGCGTCAACGCTTCGTCGATCAGCGCCTTCAGGTGCGCGTCGCCGAACTGGTCGGCCCAGTTGGCGGCGGGCCAATGGCCCTGTTCGGCGGGAAGGCTTTGCTGCGTCGCATACTGCTGCGGCTCGGCCGTTTTCGCATCGCTGTGGATGCCAGCATAGTTCACGCATGCCGATAGCGCCGCCGCAAACATCACCGACACACCCAGTTTCAACCCGCGTGATGCGCGCTGTCCGACGTTTGACTGAATGCCCATTTTCTGACCTATCAGATCGTTGAGTAAAAGAGTTCTTCGTGGAGAATCGCGGCGTGCATCCGATTCGACCTCACGACACGCCGCGCAATCCGAACTGTGGCGCTCGCGACGAGTCGGCTTCATGAGATCGCGCAAAGCGTCCCTCGCAAGTGCAAACAGCGTCTTGATACCTGTCCATGGATTCCCTAAGCATCGACGTACCTGCTCACTGCGTCCGACACCGAGCACGCACCATGTGCAGAAATGTTCGCAGTTGTTAGTCAGCAATTGATATTGGTCTTCGCCGAGACGGGACCTGGCCCGCTCCACAGCATCTATTCCGGTATAAATTGCGTCTGGTTCAGACTGAATCTTTACACCTTTTCCTGCCGCAAAGCCGCGCAACGGAATGTATTCAATGGGTCGCCGTTTCACGGAATGATAAAAACCCCCATAGTGAATAACCCGGCCATTTCCCGCATAGATTCCGTGGTGCGTATAGCCTTCGCGCTCACTAATAAGATGGGCACCAACTTCAATAGTGCGTTCTGTTCGGATCAACACAAATGAAGTTGTGGGGCAATCAATATTTTGAGTTTCCATGGCGAGCCGCACCTTTTCCGTCGTCATGCTTCGCCTGAGACCGAAGTTTCCGATTTTGAAAACGGGTATCAGACTTTAAGGATGTCACTGAACGAGATGGCAATTGCAAGCCCGACATTGACCGCAGATAGCATGATCCAGCCAATTAACAATAGAGGTCCGAGACGAAACATGATGTCCTCCGCTAACGACCTCAACGACCCGTCGACTCAGTCGAGTCAACCGCGTTGCGATGTCAGAATGGTAGGTGCCGAATCCCTGCCTTGGTAGACACTCAGCGGAACACTCACCGTTGCCGCGACGGCACCAATTCGCGCCGCCGGGGCACTGACCCCAAAGTCTACGGCGCTTGTCGATACCAATGCGCGCTAGCGCGGCATCAACCTCGCTTCGTGCCCGTGACGGGTCGAACCGATTTCATGTGCGTGTCTGGATTGGTGACAAACTGGAAACACCATGAGTCCATGGACGACTCAACTTCGCCATCCGTGCTCACCTACTATTGAGGCAGGGGTGTCCTGGAGTCTCACCAGGAATTAACATACAAGATGAAAATTGTCCTTATGAGCGGTTCTGGCCCGTTCGCCATAAAAGTATCGCGTATTACTAAATTAGAGAATGAATCATGGACAAAAGGAAGCTGCAAGCCCCCTCGCTTTCGCTCCTCGACAGATATCGGGGTCAGAATTTCGCCCCCTTGTACACGACGACTGTCACTGTTTCCGGCGGCGAGACGGGACACGGCCGTGCATCTGGCGTAGCCCGTTCAGATGACGGCAACCTTGTTGTGGACCTGCGACTGCCCACGGAGTTGGGAGGACCCGGTACCGGGACCAATCCGGAGCAGTTGGTGGCCGCAGGCTTTGCCGCGTGCTTTCACGGGGCGCTCAACTTGCTCGGCACACGCGCCGCAATAGACGTCAACGACGCTGTTGTGGAGGTGCAGGTTTCGTTTGGCCGTGACCCCATGGATGGCGGCTATGCGTTGGTATTCGATATCCGGGTCCGGATGCCGGGTGTCGAGCGAAGCGTGGCGGAAGAACTGGTTCGAAGTGCCGAGCGCTTGTGCCCGTATGCAAAAATGGCCAGAAACGGGACCGTCAATGTCGTCACTGTTGTTGATTGACTCAGGACGCGCCTTCCTGCGGCGAGGGCGAGCGGAGCGCAACGGTCACAGACTACATCTTCACAACCGGCCCTGAAACCCAAAGCGTGTCGCGCATGCCATCAGTTGATTGGGTTCATGCTAATCGGCTGATGCATACCGATCGCCAGGCGGCCCCATCGATCACCGCCACGTTCGCGTCAAATTCCCTATTTGCTCCTCGCTGAAATGCTCGCGCCGAGCCTCGTACTCGACCGCAGGCTCAGCCCTGCCCTCGCGGCAGATGGGTCAATGTCTCTGCCCGTTCCAACGCGGTGCTTTATCACACTCCATGCCAGAAGACTCATGTGATCACCCGCTGATTGTTGTTCTTCCGGCAACACGGCAACCACCGTTTTCCGTCTTCTATACCGAACAGGACGCGCATACGATAGCGTTCAGATTCGCTTCGCGCGTTATCAGTGTTTGCCTGCTGCATCGCCAGTTCACCAGAACAAGGGATTCAACACTCTGAACACCGTCTTTACGGTATGAATATTTTCAATGCATCCAAGCCAATTTGTTACGGCCAGATGAAATACATTTCAAGGATAGCCAAATGTTTTCACATGAGCTTCTATCTCGGTACGGAGCGTTGATCGTCTTCTTCAGCGTACTTTTCTCATCACTCGGTCTGCCGTTTCCTTCCATCACGACGCTAATAACGATCGGGGCGAGTATCACTATTACAAGGTATGACTTTGCGCGCACATTGTTTCACTGCGCCATTCTGGTCGCCGCCGCCGTTTCCGGCGGTCTTCTTGGCGACCTTCTCTGGTTTCAAGGCGGCAAACGTTACGGCAGACGCACCCTCCAACTGGTGAGTAGACTATCGTTCACCCGGCAATCGTACGTTACGGGATTCGAGTACTTCTTTTATCGACGTGGCGCGCGTACGTTGCTGATTGCCCGCTTTGTGCCCGGGTTATCGTTGATCGCCGTTCCTCTCTGCGGTGCCATGGCGATAAAAACGCGTTCTTTTATTTTGCACGACTGCGTCAGCGTAAGCACATGGGCATGCGCTGGTCTTCTTGCTGGCGCGCTGTTCGCCCGTCAAATTGACGCATTGTTCGCACACCTCCACCAATCAGGATGGCAGGTGTCGTTATTGGGCATTGTCCCCGTGGTTCTTCTTTCCCATACGTGGCTTACTCGTCGGTCTCGTAATCGAACGCTGGTGACAGATAACTCACCAGGCACGCCACTCATATCGCCGACTTTGAAGTCTATCGTTGGTCAATGCGAGATCAAATCGGCGCGGACACCAGACGCCATCCCTCAAGCGTCGAACGGCCGTTGACGCGGACGAACGTCACAACTTTCGTGTTCGGAACGTCTTAGGAAGGGGGCGACGGTCGCTTTACGACGTCTGCCGCTCTCGTCGCAGGCGACATGCGTGCTGACGGCGGCAGCCAGTATGGACATTCAGTCCTGCCTGGTCGAAATCGGGGTGACAAATTTCCAACTTATGAGTGATCTATGTGATGTCCCAACGGGAACCGCCAAACGCGAGCGGTCCACTGTCGTGTGGTCTCTTCCTTTGGGAAAACCCGATGCCAATGACGGTTTGCAGCGTTGGCTATATAAGGCGTTAAGGCAGGCGATCATTTCTGGCCGCCTGCCTGAGGGCAGCGTGCTCCCAGGCAGCCGCACGTTGGCGCGGCAATACGGTCTCGCCAGGGGCACGGTCGCAGCGGCGTACGAACAGCTATTGGCGGAAGGCTATCTGGATGCCCGTGCCGGAAGCGGCACAAGGGTAAGCGCGGTTTTGCCCGATCAAAGGCAGCAGGTTAAATCTGCGTCTCTGTCACAGGCGGCCGCTCACGGCCATTTGGCGAGGGAATCGCGCGGCCCGTGGATCACTCGACTCAAGGAGTGTGAGCCGCCGTTTCCGCTTTCCGGGACGAACTCGTTGCCGCAGCCATTCCTTCCTCACCGTGGGGACCTCCGCCTGTTCCCTGTTGATCTGTGGCGACAACTTCATGTGCGGGCTCTTCGCCCCTCCCGGCTACTCACGCTCAATGACACGCGTCCCGGTGGTCTGCCCGAATTGCGGTCCGCTATAGCGAAACACCTGGCTATCACGCGCAGCGTGATGGTTTCGCCGGCACAGATTGCCATCGTCGGTAGTGTGCAACAGGCACTCGACCTGTGTATGCGGCTACTGAGTGCACCGGGGGATTCTGTGTGGATGGAAGACCCCGGCTACATTGGCGCCCGGCAAATCATGCTCGCGAGCGGCGCGAACGTGGTTGATGTTCCAGTCGATCACGACGGCCTGCGTGTGCAGGACGGTATTCGTGAGGCCCCTACTGCGGTTCTCGCCTACGTGACTCCGTCGCGCCAGGCACCGCTCGGCGTGCCTTTGTCCGCTGAGCGACGCGCCTCCCTGCTACGTTGGGCTACCGCGAACGACGCCATTATTTTCGAGGATGACTACGATAGCGAGTACTGCTTCCGCACAGGCCCGCCTGGCGCGCTACGCAGTCTACCTGGCGCCGATTCGCATGTTGTAATGGTCGGAACATTCAGTAAGCTCATGTTTCCGTCGCTACGGCTTGCTTTTGTGGTGTTACCGCCGCGACTCGTCGAACCTTTTATCCGGGCAGCGTCGCTTACCACCCGAAGTGCGAACGGCTTAACGCAAGCCGTATTGGCGGATTTCCTGAGGGAAGGACATTTCGATCAGCACATCCGCCGCACCAGGAAAATCTATTCCGCGCGCGCGCGGGCGTTCGAACGTTCGGCCCTGGAACACTGGCAAGGCTTGCTGGAAGTTCCACCAATCTGTGCCGGCCTGGACGTGGTGGGCCGTCTGTTGCAACTCGACGAGTACACGGCCGTTCGGAAATTGAAATCGGCGGGCGTCGAGGCAGCGCCGTTGGGCAGGTACACACAACGCCACAGCCAGGGCCCAGGCCTTGTGATGGGGTTTGCATCCTTCAATGAAGAGGAAATCGATCAGGCGGCACAACGCGTCGCCGCTGCCCTGTGCGAGCCTGTATGACGCGCGCGACGCAGTACCGGCTATTACCGCATTCGATTGGTGCCAAAGAGACAACGGCGTGAGCCCGTGTGCATGTCTACCGCGACGCGATGCGCCGACCTACGATGACTTCGTGCGGCGCATTGCCGCTAACATCATCCGCGAACCGCGGGTGTTCACGGTCGTCGCCAGGAGACATCATGACGCAGCGTATCAACTACATCCAACAATCCCCGGAGCTGTTCAAGAAGTTCCTTGAATTCAGCAATCAACTTCACGAGAGCACAATCGACGAATCGATCCGTGATCTCATTTCAATCCGGGCGTCGCAACTCAATGGCTGTGCCTTTTGCGTCGACATGCACGTAAAGGAAGCACGCAAGCACGGCGAGCGCGAATTGCGCCTTCACCATCTCGCCATCTGGCGCGAGTCGACGCTCTTTGCGCCGCGCGAGTGTGCCGCACTCGCCTGGACGGAAGTTCTGACCAGGCTCCCCGAGCACGGCGTGCCCGACGATATCTACGAACGCGTGCGTACCCAGTTCTCCGAGAAGGAACTGTCTGACCTGACGTTCGCATTGATGGCCATCAACGGCTGGAACCGCGCGAACGTGGCGTTCAGGACGGTGCCGGGTTCTGCCGACAAGGCATACGGCCTAGACAAGGTGAACCTCGCCTGAACAGGCGATTTCGTTCTCACTCATCTGCGTCCCGCGCGTGCGGGCCGCGCTACTTGGGATGCACACCATGTTTCGCCTGAAGAACACCGCAATCACAATGCTTGTCGTCGCAGGCGCGCTTATCGGCGTGGCTCGTGCTGCGCCTTCCGACGCCGTCGTGACGCCGCTGATGACAAGGCCACTCGACGAATATCCGGGCAAGGAAGCCTTGATGATCACCGTGAACTATCCACCGGGTGCAGTCGATCCCGTTCATCGGCATCACGCGCACGCCTTCATCTATGTTCTGGAGGGATCGATCGTGATGCAGGTCAAGGGCGGCAAGGAAGTCACGCTGACGCCTGGCCAGACCTTCTATGAAGGTCCGAATGATGTACACACGGTCGGGCGCAACGCGAGCCAGACCCAACCCGCGAAGTTCATTGTGCTTCTGTTGAAAGACAAGGGCGCGCCTGTTCTCGTGCCGGAGAAATAGGCAACGAAAAAGCTCTGCATATTATCAAAGCGTCGATACGCAGCATGGGAATGGCAGCATGGTCGCGGGGCACTCAAATCGGGTAGCAATCCCGCCGTGACACTGCACGGTGACCTCTCGCCCACCACTGACCGATCTCAATCTTCATTGAGCAGTAACGCATGACTCAACGAGTGAAACATTCTCTATTTACTATGGAGTCCGCATCATGAATAAGACAACCCGCGCAACATTAGCCGCAGCCGTTCTGAGCATATCTGCTGTGGCATCCGCCCAACAATCGAACACCGGCCTCACACGCGCCCAGGTACGTGCGGAACGGGTTCAGATCGAAAAGGCCGGCTACAAACCGGCGCGCCACAACGATCCGTACTACCCCGCCGACATCCAGGCCGCCGAGGCCCGGCTGCAGCCGGGCGATAGCGTGACGCAGAACACCATAACCTCGGGTTTCGGAGGTGCTGCGGACGGATTTTCGCAGACAGGCACGAGCACCACGACGAGCCTGGCGGGGCGTCCCGTCTATTCCGGTCATTGACCTGGCGGCCGCGTGGTATCGGCAGCGGACAACATCGCGGGAATTCGTTCGCTCGACAACCAGTCTCACTCAGCTATTTGAAACTGGACCAATGAACTTACTGGAAACCGGACCAATACTTGGTCAGCACGATCGCGACAATAGAGCCTTTCAATAATTCGAGGCATGTACCTCTCGAGGAAATAGCACTGCACACGTGTAACTCGATGAGATTAATGAAAATCCGATCAGTAGACCACCTGGCCCATCTCCAGGACACGGCAATGTCTCATGCCCCGCGATAAAGAATCAACCACGGACGACAAGGAGCTGATGCAATTCTGAAGATAGCTCAGCTTTCGGCGATCGTGAACGGTCGTCGCGCAAAGAAGCAAGGCACCAGTTGCTATGAGTTCGGTGCTTGTCGTCGACTTCGAAATTTTCTAACCGAAGGCAGGAATCATGTCGCAAAATATCTTGATAGTAGGTGCCGGCTTTGCCGGAGTGTGGGGCGCACTAGGCGCGGCTCGCGTGCTCGACAATGCCGGAGTGAGGGCCAGTGACATTGAAATCACCTTGATCTCTCCGAAGCCGGAATTGCAGATCCGGCCACGGCTGTATGAGAGTGAGCCGCAGCGCATGGCTGCACCGCTGCTACCGCTTCTCGACGCCATTGGCGTGAGGTTTATTGAGGGCGATGTCGAGGCGATTTCGTGTCATGAAAAGACCCTGAGTGTCAGGTCGGCCAACGGCACTAAGCGTTCGCTCGCATACGACCGGCTGCTGTTGACCAGTGGCAGCAAGTTGAGCAGGCCGCCGGTTCCGGGTCTGGCGGAACACGCCTTCTCTGTCGATCGTATCGAGGACGCGGTAGCTCTCGACCGCCACTTCGCAGAGCTGGCGAAACTGCCGGAATCGTCTGCGCGCAACACAGTCGCAGTTGTCGGATGTGGCTTTACGGGGATCGAGGTCGCAACTGAATTGCCTCGGCGACTGCGCGAGTTGTTTGGCGCTGACACGGCGATTCGTGTCGTCGTGATCGGATCTCAGGACGAGATTGGCCCCGATCTCGGCCCCAATCCTCGGCCGTACGTATCTGAAGCCTTTGACTCGCTGGGCGTTGAGACCGTACTTGGATCCAGCGTGGTGTCGGTCGATGCAGACGGAGTTCGCACTGCATCGGGCGCCCACATTGAAGCCGGGACGGTGATCTGGGCAGGCGGCATGCGCGCCAGTTCACTGGCTGAGCAGGTTTCTTCACGTCTTGACTCGCTGGGACGTGTCGAAGTGGCATTGGATCTTCGCGTGCCAGAGGCCCCTGACGTGTTTGTGGCGGGTGATGTCGCGCACGCGCTGTGTGACGACGACGGGCGCTACGCATTGATGTCCTGTCAACACGCTATCGTGATGGGGCAATTCGGCGGATACAACGTCGCCGCAGATCTGATCGGTATCCCGACCCTGGAATATAAACAGCCGTTCTACGCCACTTGCGTCGACCTCGGCGAATGGGGTGCTATCTATTCGGAAGGCTGGGATCGACAGATCAAGCTGACGAACGCCGAAGGTAAGGCACGCAAGCAGATGATCAACACGAAGTGGATCTACCCACCGGCACCGAATCGTGTCGAAGCGTTGGCAGCGGGCAACCCGCTTGCGTCGTTCGGCTGATATCTCCGTGCAAGGGTCTCATAAAGCAACGACGCGAACACCTTTGGGACCATGCTTGCGATCAGCGCGAACATACATCAACGGAAGCACGGGCGCGGGTAGACAAAAGATAGTGTGGTCGCGGCGGCACAACGTATGTCCGACATCGATTCATGAGTCAATATTCCCCAAGCTCCCATCTATTTTTCCTCTCTTCCTTCCCCTTTGGCACGGCTTCAGCCCGCGAAATCGCGGGCACTTTTTTGCGGGGATATAAGCCCACATGTGCCTCTCAAGCCATCGTAGGTGTCGTTACGCGTTCGTAGAGTCGCCTTCTCGAACCGTCAGCTTTACTTACCTGTCGTCATGCCAGGCGCCGGGTTGCAGCGCACGTATGCCGCTGCGGCGACTGCCCGCGAATGCCAAGGACACTGCCGACATCTCATACGCAAGTATGAAGTCACCACTCCTTCGCAGGAACAAAACCAGCCGTTCGTTGAATGTTTTTTCCCCTTCCAAGAGCCTAGATTTGTAGTCATGCGAAAGCACGTTTTCATAGTGAGTACGCGATGAACACCTTGCACAACTGGATTTACATCGGCAGCAACGCCTATGTGGAGTACACGTTTGTTCCCTGGTTCGGCAGAAACGTGTATCGACGGACTGTCGACCTCCGCCAGGTTTGCATTCAGTAACGAGAGCGGTGAACCGGAACCCGAGTCGCATAGTATCTTTTCAGGGGCAGCAAAATGAATCAATCGGACACACCGGAACGCGGTTTTCGCCTCGGTTTGCCAAATCGCGCTGACGCGCTGTCCACAAGCGTTGCCGCGAGCTATGCCAGCATCATGGCATTCATGGCGGTGGTGAGCGAGGGGAGTTTCGCCAAGGCCGGCGAACGTCTGGGTGTCGGCCGATCGGCCGTGAGTCGAAATGTCCAGAAGCTGGAAACCCAGTTGAGTACGCGGCTGTTTCTACGCACTACACGCGTCACACAATTGACGCACGAAGGCCAGCGATTCTTCGAAAACTGTAACCAGGGTGTCACGCAAATCGTGGAGGCCATGAACGACATGCTGGAGCTTCGCCAGGGCCCTCCACGTGGTCTGGTTCGCATCAGCTCGACGGTCGGCTTCGGCAGGAAGGTGGTGGCGCCGCTGCTGGAAAAGTTCATGAAGGCCTATCCTGATATCGCCGTCGATCTGCTGCTCGACGACCGGCCGACGGACTTTGCCTCCGAGCAGATTGACGTGGCGTTCCGCAATGGACGCATCGAGGACTCCAGCATCATCGCCAAACAGCTTATTCCTATGCAGATGGCGCTTTGCGCCGCGCCGTCCTACGTGGAAGCGCACGGCCTGCCGCATACGCTGGAAGAGTTGTGCCAACACGAATGCATCAACTTCCGCTTTTCCAGCGGCCGCGTGTTCGAATGGGAGTTCAAGGTCGACGGCCGCGTACGGAAATACCTGCCGACGGCCCGTCTCACGTTCAACGATGCCGACCTGGTCCTGGATGCGGTCCTGCAAGGCTCAGGCATTGCACAGATGGCCGGCTATCAGATTCGCGATCATATTGCGGCCAATCAACTCGTCGTGGCGCTGGCGAGGCATGCGCCCGACGACCGTGGGCACTACATCTGCTACCTGAGCCGACAGCACTTGCCGACGCGCATTCGTGTCTTCATCGATTTCATGACCGAACAGATCCGCATGCTCGATTTGAAATACCTGACCGAATTCAACCCTGATGACGTTGAGACTCCGACTGAGGAGATAGCGGCATGATCGACTGGTGCGAAAGATGCACAAAACATCCGACTGCGCGTTTTTGATTGAAATTTTTTGGAGGGTAGACCATGAAGATCGTCGTCATCGGCGGCACCGGCCTGATCGGCTCGAAGACCGTCGCCATTCTGCGCCAGAGCGGCCACGAGGTCGTCGCAGCCTCGCCCAGAAGCGGTATCAACAGCATCACCGGCGAGGGGCTCAAGGAGGCCATGATCGGCGCGCAAGTGGTGATCGACCTCGCCAATTCGCCCTCATTCGAAGACGAGGCGGTGCTGAATTTCTTCGAGACCTCCAGCCGCAACATTCTCGCGGCGGAAGCTGCAGCAGGCGTCCGGCACCATGTCGCGCTTTCTATCGTCGGAATCGACCGGACGCCCGACAATGGCTATTTTCGCGCCAAGGTCGCCCAGGAGAAACTGATCGAGATCTCCGGCATCCCCTACACCGTCATCCGGTCCGCTCAGTTCCTGGAATTCCTCGGCGGCATCGCCGCGTCAAGTTCGGATGGAAATATAGTCAGGCTCTCGCCCGGCCTCTTCCAGCCCATCGCCGCGGATGACGTTGCTGCTATCGTCGCAGATGTCGCACTCGCGGCGCCGGTAAACGGCATCGTCGAGATCGCAGGCCCGGAACGAGCGCCGTTCAACGACATCGTCGCCCGCTATCTGAAGGCGGTCGGCGACCCGCGTGAGGTTGTGGGTGACCCCGAGGCCCGATACTTCGGCGGCCGGGTCGAGGAGCATTCGCTCGTGCCGTTGGGCGAGGCGCGCCTCGGTCACATCGGCTTCGGCGAATGGCTTCGCCGCTCACACGCAGGAGCCTGATCCCGCATCCGCCAGCCGAGGGATAGAGACTTCCATGAAACGCATCCGCCGTTCGCTGCCTGTTGCCACCGTGGCGTTCCGCAGCGTTCTCCCGGATGCGCCGCGCATCTCCCATCGCTCGCGCGCGAACCCACATTCGGGACGCGGGCACCCCACCCTATACGTCTGTATGATTTGCGTCCGGGCGCTTCCGGACTAGTCTGTAGTCGTTAAGCATTCGCAGAGCAAACCCGCCTGATCGGCAGGCTCCGCGCGACAGTCGAGGTCTGAGTTTTGGCTACTAACCTGCTTGTCTGCATTGTCGACGACGACGATGCCGTCCGCAGCGCGACCGAGAGCCTCGTTCGCTCGCTGGGCTGGCCGACACGCGTCTTCGCTTCCGCGGAGGAGTTTCTGCAAGCGACAGACATCGGCGATGTGGCATGCTTGATCTCCGATGTGCGAATGACCGGAATGAGCGGCATAGAGATGCACGAGCGCCTGCTCGAACGCGGGTGCGCGCCGCCGACCATCTTCGTCACAGCATTCCCGACCTCGGCCCTCGAGGCAAAAATCCTGGCAAATGGTGCGCTTGCGTTTCTGGCAAAGCCGGTCGACGCGACCGTCATTGCGCACTATCTGGCGCGCGTTTGCCGCAAAGCGTAACGCTTACCACATTGACGGCGCTGGGCCGCTGCAAAGAAACGGGATTATTTCGTGCGGAGCGGCTGGATGTTGAGTGCTTCCGCCTTTCGAACGAGATCCGCGACGGAGCGTGCCGACATTTTCTTCATCGCCTGCCCGCGGTGGATTTTCACGGTGATTTCGCTCAGATGCATTTCAGAGGCGATCTGCTTGTTCATCAGGCCCTTCACGACGAAGGCCATCACCTCTTTTTCCCTCGGCGTGAGTGACTGGTAGGCAGTGCGCAGCGCCGCAGTCGACTGCTCACCCTCGAGCCGTTCACTGTCGCGCTTGAGCGCCTGATCGACGGCATCGAGCATGTCCTGATCACGAAACGGCTTGGGGAAGAAATCCACAGCGCCGGCTTTCATGGCCTTGACCGACATCTCGATATCGCCATGGCCGGTCATGAAGAGGATCGGCAGGCGCAGACTGCTGCTGGCGAGTTCCTGCTGAAACGCGAGGCCGCTCTCCCCACGCAGCCTCACGTCGAGAATCAGGCAACTGGGCCCATCGTGTTTCGGAAAAGCGAGAAACTCTTGCGACGACGCGAACGTCTCGACGCGCAGGCCGGTCGAGCGCAGTAGCGTGCTCAAGGCAAGCCGCATCGATTCGTCATCGTCGATCACATAGACAACAGATGCTTGGCCTTCGTTTTTCGCTAAACTCGAATGCGGCTCCGAAGTCATTTTGGCTCCTCGAGAACCGGTAAGGTCCGCGGCGGCAATCGGGATGAGGGGGTTTGAAACGGGAGCAAAAACTCGCCGTCTGGTGCAACAAAACCATGAAAATTATAGTGCGTTTTTCCCACCCGCAAATTTCCGGCACTCCATAGACCCGTGCAATGAATCTGACTCACCGCGGCAGTGGGCGTAACATGAACCCGTTCCCACGCTGTCCATCCAGCCACACCGGATGGCACCACGTTCGCCGAGGTGTATCCTGCGAATTGCCCGCTTCTGCAACGTTGCTAGTCGCAGAGATGCCGTGTAGAAAATTGCGTTCGCGAGCGTACTCTGCCAGGATTATGCAGACGAATGTGGCATCCAACCCAATGACAGCGTGCGGCAGATGATGGCCTACATAGGGTTCCGATGCCGATGGACAATCGACTCCAGATTTTGTGGGACGACGGCGAGCGCGTCTTCTGTCGAGGGCTACGCCCGCCACGCGAAGGCCGCAGCCACAATGTCCTGCTTTCGCGCCCTGCCGCCGAACATCCACTACCTGCCAGCCTTAATCGCCTCGCTCACGAGTTTGGCCTGAAGGACGAACTGGAGGGCGCGTGGGCGGTGCGGCCGCTGGAACTGGTGCGCGAAGCGGGCCAAACCGTGCTGGTGCTCGAAGACCCTGGCGGTGAGCCGCTCGTGCAGCTGCTCGACGCTCCCATGGAGATGGCAGATTTTTTGCGGCTCGCCGTTGGCATCGCTGCAGCGCTGGGCAAGCTCCACCAACGCGGCCTCGTCCACAAGGATCTCAAGCCCACCCATATCCTGGTGAACTGCGCCGACGGACAGGCGCGACTCACCGGATTCGGCCTCGCCTCGCGGCTGCCGCGCGAGCGCCAGGCGCCCGAGCCGCCCGAGACCATCGCCGGCACGCTCGCCTACATGGCGCCCGAGCAGACCGGCCGGATGAATCGCTCGATCGATTCGCGCAGCGACCTTTATGCGTTCGGCGTCACGCTCTACCAGATGCTGACCGGCGTGCTGCCGTTTACGGCCACCGACCCCATGGAATGGGTGCACTGCCATATCGCCAGAAAGCCGGTGTCGCCCAGCGCGCGGGTGGAGACCGTCCCTGCCGCCGTCTCCCACATCGTCATGAAGCTGCTCGCCAAGACGGCCGAGGAGCGCTATCAGACTGCCGCTGGTGTCGAGCATGACCTGCAGCACTGCCTGGCCGAATGGCAACGTCAGCGCCGCATCGATGACTTCCCATTGGACGAGCACGGCACGCCTGACCGGCTGCAGATTCCCGAGAAGCTGTACGGAAGGGAGCGCGAGGTCGACACTCTGGTCGCGGCGTTCGATCGGATCGTCAGGAGCGGCGCGCCGGAACTGGTGTTGGTCTCCGGCTATTCCGGCATCGGCAAATCCTCGGTTGTCAATGAACTGCACAAGGTGCTGGTGCCGCCGCGGGGGATCTTCGCGTCCGGCAAGTTCGACCAGTACAAGCGCGACATCCCCTATTCGACTCTGGTACAGGCATTTCAAAGCCTGGTGCGGCCATTGCTTGGCAAGCGCGACACGGAACTCGCGCGCTGGCGCGGCGCGTTGCAGGAGGCGCTGGATCCGAATGCCCGGCTCATGACCGACCTCATCCCGGAACTGAAGCTCATCATCGGTGAGCCGCCACCGGTCCCGGTACTTGAGCCGCAACAGGCACAAAGCCGTTTCCTGCTCGTGTTCCGACGCTTCATCGGGGTATTTGCTCGAGCGGAACATCCGCTCGCGCTCTTTCTCGACGACCTGCAGTGGCTCGACGCCGCAACGCTGGACCTGCTCGAGGATCTGCTGACCGGCTCGGAGCTGCAGCACATGATGCTGGTCGGCGCCTACCGCGACAATGAGGTCGATGCCACACACCCGCTGACGGTCAGGCTTCAGGCAATCAGGAACGCGAGCGTGAAGATCGCTGAAATCACGCTGGCGCCGCTCGCGAGGGAGCACATCCAGCAGTTAATCGGGGAAGCGCTTCACTGCGAGCCGGAGCGCGTCGAGCCCCTGGCTCAACTGGTGCATGACAAGACAGCCGGCAATCCGTTCTTCGTCATCCAGTTCCTGCACGCGCTTGTCGAAGAAGATTTACTCACCTTCGATCATGACGCGGGGCGTTGGTGCTGGGAAACCGATCGCATCCATGCCAAGGGATACACCGACAACGTCGTGGACCTGATGGCCGGCAAACTGACTCGCCTGCCGGAGCAGACACAGCAAGCGCTGCAGCAGCTTGCCTGTCTTGGGAACGCCGCCGGCGTCACGGCGCTTTCGACCGTTCTCGGCGTCCCCGAGGCGCAGGTCCACGCGGCTCTATGGGAGGCGATTCGTCAGGAACTGGTCGAACGGCTTGAGGGGTCCTACGCGTTCGTTCACGACCGGGTTCATGAAGCCGCCTATTCACTGATCCCCGAAGCCTCGCGAGCCGCGGCCCATCTGCGGATCGGACGGCTGCTCGCCGAAGAGACGTCCCCGGAAAAGCGGGAGGCGGCGATCTTCGAGATCGCGGGCCAGCTCAATCGCGGCGCCGCGCTGATCACCGAGCAGAGCGAACGGGAGCAGCTTGCCGGGTTCAACCTGCTCGCTGGTCAGCGCGCCAAGGCGTCGACAGCCTATGCCTCGGCGCTTACCTATCTCATCACCGGGGCGGAACTATTGAACGACGATTGCTGGGAGCGTCGGCATGAGCAAATTTTTGCGCTTGAGCTGAACCGGGCAGAATGCGAATTCCTGACCGGTCAGTTACTGGTCGCAGACCAGCGATTGGTGGCACTGGCGCATCGCGCCACGACAACGGTTGAACGCGCTCTCGTCGCGTGCCTGCAATTGGATGTCTGCCTGGTGCTCGATCAGAGCGACCGCGCAGTCGCTGTTTGTCTCGCCTTCCTCCGCCATGTCGGCATCGAGTGGTCCCCCCATCCGAGCGACGCGGAGGTACGACTCGAATACGATCGCATCTGGTCGCAGCTTGCAGGCCGGACCATCGAGGAACTGGTCAATTTGCCGCTTATGGAGGACGCGGCCTCCCTCGGGACCGTCGAGGCGCTGAGCAAGCTCTTCGCGCCGGCCTTGCAGACGGATGCAAACCTGGCTTGCCTGACGATCTGCAAGGCGGTCAGTCTCAGCCTTGAGCGGGGCAACTGTGATGCCTCATGTGTGCTCTATGCCAATGTCGGCAGGGTCGCCGGACGGCGTTTCGGCGACTACCAGGCAGGATATCGGTTCGGCCAACTCGGCTGCGCACTCATCGATCAACGCGGGCTCAAGCGCTTTGAGGCAAAGACGTTTCTTTGCTTTTCGATTTTTGTCGTACGCTGGATGAAACCGGTACGGGTTTGCCGCGATCTGCTGCGCCGCGCTTTCGCAGCGGCGAACCGGATCGGAGACCTCCCGTATGGCGCTTACTCGGGCAACAGCCTCAACTCGGACCTGCTCTTCGCCGGTGAACCGCTGCCCGAAGTACAAGGCGAAGCCGAACGCGGTCTTGTGTACGCAGAGAAGGTGCGGTTCGGTCTCGTCATAGACTTCATCGCCACGCAACTCGCACTGATCCGGATGCTCCGCGGCTTGACGCCGGCATTCGGCTGCTTTGACGACGGACAGTTCAGCGAGCTTCGCACCGAAGACCATCTGTCCAGCAATCCGGGCCTGGCGCTCGCTGCGTGTTGGTACTGGGTCCGGAAATTGCAAGCACGCTACCTCGCCGGCGACTATACAGTGGCAATGGATGCCGCGTCGAAGGCGGAACAGCTGCTCTGGACATCATCCTCATTCTTTGAGGAGGCCGAATATCACTTTTTCGGCGCACTGGTCCAATCCGCATCTTGCGACTCCGCCCCGGTCAGCGAGCGGTCGCAGCACCTGTCAGCGATGGCTGCGCATCTTAGGCAGTTGCAGATCTGGACAGAGAACTGCCCGGAAAACTTCGGGAGCCGCACCGCGCTGGTCGGTGCCGAGATCGCCCGCATCGAGGGCCGCGTGGTGGATGCTGAACTGCTCTATGAGCAGGCCATCCGCACATCTCAGGAAAGCGGCTTTGTCCACACCGAAGCGCTTGCCAACGAACTCGCGTCCCGCTTTTACGCGGCGCGCGGCCTTGAGAAGATTGCCCGTGTGTATTTACAGGACGCCCGCTATGGTTACCTGCGTTGGGGGGCCGATGGGAAAGTGCGGCAACTCGAGGAGAGCTATCCGTATCTGAAGACGGAAGAGCCCGCGCCCGGCCCGACGAGCACGATCGCAACACCGGTCGAACACCTTGACCTCGTGACCGTGATCAAGGTGTGCCAAGCCGCCTCGGGGGATATCGTCCTGGAAAAGCTGATCGATATGGTCATGCGTACGGCAATTGAACAGGCTGGCGCCGAACGGGGCCTGCTGATTCTGTCGGACGGCGGTGAACAGCGGATAGCGGCGGAAGCAACGACGGGCGGTGACGCGACCCAGTTGCAGCTACGCGATGTGCCGGTGAGCGCGGCGATGCTGCCGGAGTCGATCCTCTACCATGTCCTGCGCACCCAGGAGAGCGTCTTCCTCGACGATGCCGCGACCAGTTCCCCGTTTGCCACAGATCCCTACGTCCGTGAGCATCGCGCCCGTTCAATTCTCTGCCTGACCTTGATGAATCAGGCTAAGCTCACGGGCGCCCTCTACCTCGAAAACAATCTGGCCGCCCGAGTGTTCAGCCCGGCCCGGATCGCCGTGCTGAAGCTGGTGGCCTCGCAGGCCGCGATCTCGCTGGAGAATGCCCGTTTGTACCGCGACCTCACGGAACGCGAAGCGAAGATCCGACGCCTCGTCGACGCCAACATCATCGGTATCATCGTCTGGAATGCCGATGGTGACATTCTTGAAGCCAATGACGCATTTCTTCGCATGGTGGGATACGCGCGGGAAGATCTTGTCTCAGGTCGCGTACGCTGGAGGGACCTGACGCCGCCGGAATGGCGTCAGGGCGCCGAACAAGCCCTGGCAGAGGCCGTGCAGACGGGGCGCGTCAAGCCCTATGAGAAGGAATACGTCAGGAAGGATGGCAGCCGTGTGCCCGTCATAGTCGGCTTGGCCACTTTCGAAGCAAGTCGCAAGGAAGGTGTCGCTTTCGTGCTCGACCTGACTGAGCGCAAGCAGGCAGAGGAAAAAGTCCGCGAAAGCGAGCGGCGCTATCGCGAGGTGCAAACGGAGCTCGCGCATGCAAATCGCGTCGACACAATGGGCCAGCTCACGGCCACCATCGCTCACGAAGTCAAGCAGCCGATCGCCGCGACGGTGACCAACGCACAGGCCGCGCTACGGTGGCTGAGCGCTCAGCCGCCTGACCTGGAGGAGGTCCGGCAAGTGCTCGACCGTATCGTCAGCGACGGTAATCGAGCGGGCGACGTGATCAGCCGCATCCGTGAACTGATCAGGAAGGCACCACCACAGAAGGAACCAGTGGGCATCAACGAGGCGATTCGCGAGGTGATCGAACTCACCCGAGGCGAAGCCATGAAACGCGGCACCTCGGTGCAGACGCAACTCGCGGATGGTTTGCCATTCATCGAAGGAGACCGCGTCGAGCTGCAACAAGTGCTCCTCAACCTGATCATCAATGCACTCGAAGCGATGAGCGGCGTCAACGATGACGTACGCCAATTGCTCGTCAGTACAGGGATAGCCGACTCTGGCTGCGTGCTCGTGACAGTGCGCGATTCGGGTCCGGGCTTTGCTCCACACAGCGCCGAGCGCATTTTCGCCCCCTTCTACACCACGAAGCCTACCGGTTTGGGGATGGGGCTATCGATCTGCCGTTCGATCATCGACGCGCATGGCGGTCGATTGTGGGCGAGCGCAAACCTCCCGCGCGGCGCCGTCGTTCAATTCACCGTACCCGCCCATCCGGCCGCTTCATTGTGATTGCCATGCAGTGTCGTGTTCGCGAGAATCATGTTGATATCCTCGTTGACGTTCACAGCTGGAAAAAGTTGGATGCACATCAGCGTCATAGCGAAAACACGACCTTTTCAACACTGTCGTAAAAGAGTTCGCCCTCACGCGTTAACGACGCGCTGCGCTTCGTGCGCAGGAAGAGCCGCGCGTCGAGCTGGGCCTCTAGTTTCTGCACGTTGCGGCTAACGGAGGAACGGCCGATTCCAAGGCGATCGGCCGCGCGTGCGAAGCTGCCAGCGTTGACAACGGCGAGAAAGGAAACGACACCAGCATAACTGGTCGCAAAGCTGCTTGCGAACGGGTCGTCGGCGCCGGTGATTGGGGGGCGTGATGGGTAGTCTGACATGGAAGCGCGAATCGTGAAGTCCTTACCGATTAGACGTATCTGCGCTGCCAGTCGTGACAGTGTCCCCCGCCTTTTAAGGCGGATCGGCGTTCAGCCGTTCAAGTGTGCTGCCGCGATGCGTGCGAGCTTGTCAGGGTTGCGCTGCACGAGTATACGGACGATATGCTCGCCGTCTGTTTCGAACGATTGAGCTGATTCGAGTTTGCCTTCAATAAAACGCAGTAGCGCCCATCGACCGTTGAGCACAACGAGCTTGACGCTGAGTTTGCTGCCATAACGCAGCGACCACGCATAAAAAAATTGTGCGATGCGCCGGCCACCTGCCATCGGCTTCGGGAAGCTCGCGACTTTGCCGCCGCCGTCGCCAATCAGCATTGCGTCTTCGACCAGCAACGCGTTGATCGCAGGGAAGTCGCAGCGCTCCAGCGCCTGAGCAAACGTCTGAAGTAAACGCATCTGCGTCTCGCGTGGCACCACGTAACGTGGGCGTTCGTCGCGTAGTTGCGCCTTTGCACGGCTTACCAGTTGGCGGCAAGCCGCCTCAGTCTTGCCGATGGCTTGCGAGACTTCGTCATAGTCGGCGTCAAACACCTCACGCAGCAGGAATGCTGCCCGTGCTTCTGGCGTCAGCCGCTCGAGCAGCATCAGAAAAGCCACGGAGACGTCATCGGCGCGTTCCGCGGCCCCCTCTGGCGTAGCCGGGAAATCCGTCATTTCAGGTTCAGGCAGCCATATGCCCGTGTAGTGTTCGCGTTGAATCTTCGCCGCACGCAGACGATCGATGGACATTCGTGTCGTGACCGCGACCAGCCACGCCTCCGCGTTGTCGATGGTTTCACGGGCCGCCGAATGCCACCGAAGCCAAACGTCCTGCACGACATCTTCGGCTTCCGCAACCGATCCGAGCATTCGATACGCAATCTTCTGCAATCGCGGGCGGAGCCCGTTAAAGGTATGTGCGTCGTCGTCCATGAACAGACTTCCCCTCGCGTTGAAAGCACAAGCGCTGTCAGAATAAATTACTGACGGTGGCAAGGGCAAGTAATCCAGTGGACTGGTAGCTTCTCGAAGATAAATCATCGCTTTGCCTCTATCGGGATGCCCGAAGCAGATCCCGTACTGAGCGGCCTACTAACGGTGCAGCAGCGAAGAACGTCGTCGCCCGACCACAACTCACTACAATTCCAGTACATAAACAACGCGGCGATCTGCATGTCGCTGAAGTAGCCTTGCAGACTCCGCCACACGGTATCCGGAACAGACTGCCGGACTACACCTGCGAGATGTTCGGCCCAGGAAAGCACTGCTTGCTCACACGGAGAAAACACATCGGCGCGACGCCATGCTCCGATGTGCTCCACCTTCGCCGCGGGCACCCCTGCCCTACGCGCACGTCGAAGATGATGTTGAACGCACAACAAACAGCCGTTGATTTGTGAAGCGCGCAAATCAAGAAGCGCGATGAGACGTTCATCAAGCGTATCTGCTGCATCGAAGTATGAAATATTCAGCGACGCCGCCACGTCATGATGCAGTCGGGGCATGGGGGGTTGATTCATTTTTCTCTGACCAGCCAAATAGAATGACCCATGGTGGGATTCGATATGCCCTACTTCGCGCCTGCCCGTCCTTCCTCCGGCGAGCGTTTCGATTGCGGCGTTGGCTCTTTAACGGGGCCGACGGCTTCGCTCATTTCCTGCCGATAGCGATGAACGTCGCGCGTGACAAAGCCGGTTTCGCGGCTGGGAATATCGAACCACTCGGGGTGTCCGAAGGAACGGCGGATATCTTCGAGGCCGCTCGTCCAATGCTCGCGCATCGTGCCTTTGCTGAACTCATAGTCCTTGTAATGTCCCTCGAACGCTTTGTTCTTGTAGATCAGGTGGAAGACGTTCACCGCACTGCCGTCTGCCGCTTTCTGCGCATCCCGAAGTAACGGGTGCGTAAGCCGGACCTTCTCTGGAATGTGCTCAAGCAGTGCCTTGATCATCTGCGCGTGCTTCTGGTTCTGCGACATGAAGGCCGTGATCGCTCGTGTGCGGCTCGAATATTGAATGTCTTTGGTACGCTCGCTGATGTCCAGAAAATCACCTGGCAGCTTACCTCGCGAGCTCCACAGATCGACCTGGAAAACGAGCGTGTCCTTATGCTGGCTTTCTCTGATAATCTCGGTGAGGGGGGTGTTGGAAACAAGCCCACCGTCCCAGTAGAACTCTCCATCGATTTCGACGGCTGGAAAGCCCGGTGGCAGCGCACCGGACGCGATGAAATGCTCCGGCGCCAGACGCATTGTCGAATTGTCGAATTGTCAAAATAGACAAGATTGCCCGTTCGCACGTTGACCGCTCCAACGGACACGCGAATGTTTCCGTCGTTGATGCGATCAAAGTTTGCGTATCTCAAGAGCGTCTCACGTAATGCCGAGGTGTCGTAATAGCTGACTTGATCAGGACGTTTTTTTCCGAGCGCGGCGAAAGGCATATGCGCACGTGGGGAGAAAAAACCCTCCTGACCTTCCAGCAGCGTGCGCGTTGCAGCCCACGCGCTTGACCACCTGCGCCCCATATCTTCGAAACCCGGCCATGCCGGAAAGCGCGCGCTTGCGTGCGAGAAGAAATCCGCGGGTTGACTGATCGTGTTCCAGAATCCACGCAGTGCCTCCACCCGATCCGCAGGTGCGTTACCGGCGATGATCGCAGTGTTCAGCGCGCCGATGGACACACCGGATATCCGGGTCGGCTCGACACCGACTTCGGCAAGGCCTTCATACACGCCGGCCTGATATGAGCCCAGTGCGCCGCCCCCCTGGAGTACCAGTCCGATTTCGTCATAAGCGGGAAGCTTCAGATGGTGGGGCCTTTGTAGCTGGTTACGCTGGCTCGCATACATGTTCGTCTCCTTACTGCATGAACCAGCCGTGGCTGACCACGATAGATTGTCCGGTGAGCGCGTTCGATCCGAAGCCCGCCAAGAATGCAACCGTGTTGGCAACGTCAGCGAGCGACGTGAATTCGCCGTCGACGGTCTCCTTCAACATCACGTCCTTCACAACCTGCTGCTCGGAAATTCCGAGTGCTTTTGCCTGCTCAGGGATCTGTTTGTCGACCAGCGGCGTTCTGACGAACCCCGGGCACACGACATTCGCACGCACACCACGCGAACCACCTTCTTTCGCAACAACACGAGCGAGACCGAGAAGTCCATGTTTGGCTGTCACATAGGCGGACTTGAGCTGCGACGCCTCATGCGAGTGAACCGAGCCCATGTAGATCACCGCGCCGCCTTTGTTGGACGCATACATGTGCTTGATCGCGGCTTTGGTCGTAAGAAACGCGCCGTCGAGGTGAATGGCCAGCATCTTCTTCCAATCGGAAAATGCGTAGTCTTCGATCCGGTTGACTATCTGAATGCCGGCATTCGAAACGAGGACGTCGAGACCGCCAAGCCGGGTTACCGCCTCATCGACACCCGCATTGACCGCTTCCTCGCTGGTCACATCCATTGCTAAAGCGATAGCTTTGCCGCCGTTCGTCACAATATCTTCAGCGACCTTGTGTGCGTTCGCGAGATTCAAATCCGCAATCACGACCGTTGCACCGTCTGCCGCGAGCTTGCGCGCGCACTGTTCTCCAATACCGCTTGCTGCGCCCGTAACGAGCGCGACCTTATCAGTCAATGCCATAAGTCCTCCGTGAGAGATTACTGGTTAACTGCGAGTTTCATTGCCTCGGCGGGTGCAAGATAGTCATAAGCCACCTCACCGACATCGAGCGTGAGATTGGCAATAACGTGGCGCGCACCGATTACCTTGCGAACCGGCAGCTCGGCGACCGATGCAAGTGCATGCGGATGCAGCTCGAGCGCGGCGGGTCCTTCCCACGCGCCGATCACTTCGACATCACGCAAAAAGAAGCGCACCAGCTCGCAAATGCGCACCGAGCCGTCGACGTGCGGAATGACCTTGAGCAGATAGTTAGGCGTGTTGGCGAGCTTACGGCGCTCGGCGCCCGTATCGAGTGCGCAATACTTGTAGCCCATCGTTCCGGTGGCGATACGCTGTGTCCCGTAGTCGAGCGTGCCGAGCAACGTGTCCTTGCCATCGACGCACAGTTTTGGTGAAGCGAGCTTCTTCGGAAATCCCCAGATCTCCCGTCCGCCAGCAATAGGACCTTCGTCGTCGAGATACATGGCATGCGTGAAGTTCGCGCGATTTCCGTCCTCATCGAGAACCGAGATCACCTGACCACTTTCGGTGTAGTCGCCGAAGCCCGACGAATCGGGCATGCGAATGAACTCGTAATGAACGATTGCGTTGTCGACCGCAAGGGGTTCAGGCACGACGGCCTTGAGTGCATCCATGTCCGTCTCGTACGAGATGATGAAGTACTCCCGGTTGACAAAGCGAAAGGGAGGACGCGGATAGGCCGGATTGTGCACGGGCATCGCAAAGGCATTCTTGCGGATATCGTCTTCTGTCATGGATCGTTGCTCGGTTGGTGAGGTACTGCGTAAGAAACATCGCAACAGCTTCATTTGTCGCGACCGTCCGGACAAATCGTAGATGTGGTCGTGGAACGGCAGTAGCCCTATGAGGGAACTCACCGTGTTGTCGCGGTAGCAACAATCAACAACACAAGGAATGTTGGACAAAAGACGAAGTCATTCCGAAGAGCGGCCCATTCGCCGTATTCACCATCGGCTTGAGCTACTTCGACAGATGCAGTGACTTCGATAGCACGACGCCCCGCTGTGGGCTCACCAGCCAGATGGCGCGGATATCGACATATAACCTGGAGGTTCTTGTCGTGATGTCGGTAGGCTCGTCATCGGTAGGATCGCTGTGATCGATCCTGTCGCTGAGATAGGGTGGCGCCAGGCGGCCCATGAGAACAATCGCGTAGTCGCCATTCGCTTCAGCGTACGCAGCCCGCGATAGCGTCACGCGTCCGCGAACCGTGGTCTTGTTACTTTCGCCGGATTCGAGTTCAACCATATCGATATGCTGAATGAACCCTTTTGCTCTCGCTTCCGGCGCGACCACAAGCCTTCGACCGCTGGGTCCGCTGATTGTCTTTTTGAGGAGGATGCCTGTGTGATTGTCGTCAACGGACAAATCCACATTTACCGTCAACAGGTGCTTCTCGGCCTGATACCTCATCCCATACTGGACGGGTACAACAAAAGTCAGGTCGCGATCGAGATGGGCTACCGTCAAGTCGGTATTGTGGCGCTGCCTGCCGGTGGGAATGCGGATCAGGCTCAGGACATGATCGCCCAAGGAAGGCGAGTCGGCACTCATGTGCTGAATCACCATCCTGTCCCGAATGGCAACCGGGTCGTCGCTTACGAAATGGCGCCCTGAAGAAGAATCTTCGAAACCGGAGGCTTCAATGTCCGCCGCACGCGTCACTGCGGCCGAATTTGCTTGTGTTCCGACTTCTGCCAGCATCAACACACATACGAAGGCGCGGGCGGCGTTGGATAAGACTCGTTTGGATTTCAGATGAAACACGGTAATACCCCTCGTATTCCAACACGGGCTGTCGCAAAGCCATGCTGGTTCGATTCAGATGCGCGACCGATCCACCGTGGCTCCCACCATTGCTCCAGCCGGCAAACTCATGTGTTTGATGGTCAGTGAAACAACCAGACAATAACGACCACAACCTGCCGGGTTTCGAAACGAGTCCACCGCGCTGCGCACGGTCGAAGGGTGGGTAGCGGCAACATATCGCTCGCAAGTCATCGTAGGTTCAACGCCCGTATGCTGGTAGATAGTTAGAGGAACACGTAGCGTTTCCTTTACGGCAACAATTCTCGCTGCCGCGACACTTCGCAATGCGCGTGGATCTCAGCCGCGTGGCGCGCTTTGAATTTCCGGTATTGAGAGGCTTCCCGGTAAGCCGGTTTTGTCAACGTGTGAACTACAGGACGACGTTAGCCTCCTGGTCCGGCATGGGAGCCAGATTGGCGTCGCCGAGCATCTCCCTCAATTCGCGTTCTACAGTCCGACAGAGCATTGAAATTGGCACATCGTTGGCCCCTCCTTCAAATGGGTTTTCAGTGCTCTCTCCGACCTGCTCAAGCGAGGTGTACATCCACGAGACGATGACGCTAAAGGGGACGACAAGCCAAATCATGTTGCCGTGCATGAAACCAGTAACTCCGTCGTTAAGTTTGTTGAACTCCTGCAGTAGGCCAAATGGAAAGAGCAGGCAAAAACACCGCACGAACAACATATTAATTGTTGCGTACTGACGCGGATAAGGAAAGTTTTTGAGTCGCTCGGCGCTCGCTTGCTGATCGATTAACTCCCTGAGTGTCCTTTCCAGTTCCATGTAAAAGCTAACGCTGATCTTCCCAGAAGCGAGCAACCGGCTGATAGCCGCGCCTTGCAGGCTTAAAACCTTTGTGGGTCTACTTGTACTCGACAAAACCTGCTTTGTTTCTGCAGGGGGCAGGTACGAAGGGAGCAGATCATGGATTCCAATCTCGCGCTCAGGAATAACGTAGAAGCGCCGGTATTCTGCGTTGAACGGTTTGTCAGTACTTTCCCAGACCCGCGGCTGCCTGAGCTCATAACGCAAGGCTGTGAGCCACGCCAGATGCCGGTAC
Organism: Paraburkholderia sp. SECH2; assembly: GCF_030464795.1. NCBI lineage: Bacteria > Pseudomonadati > Pseudomonadota > Betaproteobacteria > Burkholderiales > Burkholderiaceae > Paraburkholderia > Paraburkholderia sp. SECH2. The sequence goes on along the minus strand of NZ_JALPRH010000006.1, from coordinate 66,047 downwards.
ACCAGTTCTTTCGAAACCTCGGCATCTGCAGGGAAATCCCGAGCTATCACGCCCCAAAGCCGACTCGTGCCCAGGATCGATGTCCAGATATGTTGCGCTTCCATCGCCCGATTGTATGTCTGGACGTTTTTGAATCCCACAATGAACGACGTGGCGGTGCCGAGCAGGACGATGACGCTTAGCGGTACGGATAACCAGGTTAGACCCAACGTTTTATAAAGAACAACGGGTACCGATCCGCAGAGAAGAAGCCAATAGATCTGCCTTCTGGTCCAGACCAGGAACTCGGACAACTTGTATGATTTTCCCAGATGCATGACGAATTGGAAGTAAGCAGATTGCCAAAATTGGAGTGAATAACCCTGTAGAAATCTGGGGCCTGGCGCGCTTATCCGAGGGCGGACTTCAAATGCACCGGTATATAAGACGTTCCAGACATCAGTTTTGTGACAGGGGAATCACCACACCCCCAGGAGGGCGCTACAGAGCAGGTCCCGGCTGTCAGCGGTTGCCGGGATGCTGCCTTGAAGCGGCATATCGGTCGACCTAAGGCGTATCGGCCGTATCTTCCCGGGCAAACATGGGTGCTACGTGAGACACCCAATGCGCCGGCCGCCGTCAAAATGGTTCGGCAATGGTCCTTGGGCTACGGGCGTTCCCGAACTGAAACATGAGCCATGCAATCGAAGCGGCTATGTGCGTCAGCGAAGCGCCTTTAGCGCGGTAAGGTAAGCGGTGCGCTCGGCCGTGACCAATCGGCGACCTTCAACTTGCGGGCGGAGGATCTGTTCGAAGAAAAGTCGTTCGTCCACCGTGAACTGCGTCGCGAGAATGTCGCCGAGCCGCGGAGCCCAGGGGTGCGGCGCGCTGCCAAGCAGCACGTCCCAGGAGGTGACCGCGGCCGGACGGACATCAATGTGGAACTCCATATGAATATCCGCGAACCCCGCATCCAAAGCGAAGCGGACCAGATCGCGTTCGCTATAGTTGGCAATCGGACTCGCAGAAATTTTTTCCTCGGTATCGGGAAACTGAGCGGATTTCCAGCGATGCAGCAGGTGGAAGAAGTTGTCCCCTGCTTTCTCGGGCAAACCTTCAACGATTTTCCGCAGCGAGCTTGCTTCGATTGCATCGTCGCGCAAAATCGGTTCGGCGATCGATAGCCGGCCACCGGGCTTGAGAATCCGATGAAATTCCCGCAGGGCGGCCATCTTGTCCGGGACATACGCGAGAACGGCCCGTGTCGTGACTGCATCGACAGCGCCATCCTCAATGCCATCGAGTGATTCGGCGGAGCCTTGGATGAAGACGCACTGATCCTGGATGTTCCGCTGAACTGCGAGTGCTTCAGTGTGACGAAGCAGAGGTGCCGAAATATCCGTCATAAGCACGCGCAGCGATGGGCCTATGCGGTCGATCGCGCTTAAACCGATCAGCCCATCGCCGGTACCGATGTCGGCGAGCGTCATGCCAGGGGCAAGCCTCGCGCCGGCCAGAACGCGGTCCACATGATGTTTGAGTTCGACATGGAGAGCTCGTTCGTGCCCTGGGTCATCTCCGTGCCGGATATGTAACAGCCAATCGGACCACACATCGGATTGCAGCTGGGAGTCGGAACTATTCATGTGGAAGGACGAATCTCGATTGGATAACGAGGTGTGTCGAATGACCAAAGACTCGAACCTCATCCCGGATCAGCCGACCAGCAGTTGAGCGGCATCGCCGTCGGCGCATGAATGTTAGGGACGCTACCTTATGAGAACCTGAAGGACCTGCTGTCGGAGCGGGGAAACGCTTGGGAATGTCTGTCTTCGGACTGAGGATAGACAAAGGGGTCAGCGCTATGAGAGGCTTCGCATCAAGCCGATCCGACGGCAAGGCGATCCGCACGCTGCGACGTTGACCATATCGCCCGGCCTTTGCTGCAAGTGGGTTGGGAAGCCGTCGTTCCAGCACGGCGATCCTTCAAGAAAATGAGAGCTAGAACGTGAGTGAGTGGGAAGCCGGCAGCATTGATGGTATTGCGTACACGTACGGCTATTGCGACGAACTGGATCCGCTACGTCTTAGACTTCCGTTGCTACAGTCGGGAATCGCCCCTCCGACCCTGCGTACCGCCTGCGAGCTAGGATTCGGCCACGGCGTCAGCGTGAATATCCACGCAGCCGGGTCAACTACAAGATGGTTCGGTACTGACTTCAACCCGTCTCATGCGAGCTTTGCCCAGCAACTGACACAGTGCGCAGGATCCCAGGCAAGCTTGTTCGCTGAAAGCTTCGCAGAATTCTGTAGGCGAGACGAATTGCCGAAATTTGATTTCATCGGCATGCATGGTATCTGGAGCTGGATTTCCGACGAAAATCGCGCGCTTATTGCCGATTTCATTCGACGCAAACTCAATGACGGCGGCGTCGTGTATATGAGCTATAACACCCAGCCCGGGTGGGCCACGATGTTGCCGGTGCGCGAATTGATGAACTGTCATTTCCAGGTGAGCGCGCGGTTGAATGAACACGGCGGCGTACCCGCCGAAACGCAAGTCCAGACGCACATTGCTGCGGCGTTGGACTTCGTGAAGTCCGTGGTTGCAACGCAACCCGGCTACGCAGTGGTCAACCCGCAGTTGGCTGAACGTGTCGACGCATTGCCCAAGGAGAACACGCACTACCTCGCGCACGAATATTTCAATCGTGACTGGCAGCCCATGACTTTCTCGCAGGTCACATCATCGCTTGCCGCGAGCGGTTTGACTTATGGCTGTTCTGCTGACTATCGCGATCACGTTGACGAGATCAATCTCAACCCAGCTCAACGCGCCTTGTTGGCGGGCGTTCCAGATACCGCTTTACGTGAGACCGTACGGGACTTTTGCATCAACCGGTCGATGCGGCGAGATTACTGGGTCAAAGGGAGCCAAACACTCGGTGAGGATGCGCAGCAGACGGCGCTGCGCGCGCATCGCGTCATGCTGGCGCTGCCGAGGGCTTCGGTCCTGCTGAAGATACGCGGTGCGCTGGGAGAAGCGACGCTACCGGAAAGCTCATATGGTCCGATCCTCGACGCGCTTGCCAGCCATCAACCTGCACGCCTCGTCGATATCGAAAACAGCGTCCGCGGACGCGGGATTACGCTCCCCTTCATCGTCAAGGCCGTAACGTTGCTAGTAGGGGCCGGGGTGCTGCTGAATGTACAGGAAGAGGCGCACATCGAGCTCGCTCGTCCGTCATCGGACAGGCTGAACGCCGCCATTTGCGAGCAGGCGCTCCAGCACGGGGACGTACAATTCCTCGTCAGCCCGGTGTCCGGATCGGGTGTTTTGATTCCCCGTGTGCCGCAGCTCTTCCTGTTGGCGAGGCGACGTCATTTAAGGGAACCCGCACAGTGGGCCGAATTCGCCGAAGCTGCTTTACACACGAGCCTCACGCCGGCTCATGCCATGGAAGGTGTTGCCGTTAGCCCGCTGAACACCCGCGACGATCTGATTGCGAAAGCGAATCGCTTTGCTGAAATACACCTACCGATATTGCAGGCACTGGGAATCGCTTGAGGAAGCGATACGGTCGGCAAGCGGATCGCGCTAGCTCCATGACCGCGTCCGCTCCAGCGGACAATCGGGCGTTCGGCCAACGCGATCGCCGCGGAATTGCTTGCGGCGACCACATCATCCGGCAATCAACACACGGCCGTTACTGCTGGTCGTCTGTCGGTACAAAGGCCATGCCGTGCGGACTGGCCAGATTGGTCACCAGAGGAAGGACTGCCCCGCTACGCAAATCAAGTTGGCCTACATAAGCCGGCACCGTCGGCGTGCTACTCGTAGCGGCCACGCCCGTTGATGCGGAGAACGCCTCGTCGCGCTGCCAGACATTGGCACTAATCTTGTACACCACGTTCGCCTTCGTATCGGACACGAGCAGATAGCCCCGTCGCGCAGTGGCGAATACCGTGTCGTCAACCTGCACGTTGCCGAGAAGCGGAAGATATTGCACTCGCGGCTCATCGCCCGACAAGCGCAACAAGACAAGCTGACCATCTCCCTGATCATCGAGCAGCACATCACCCGACGGCGTCAACGTCATCGAATCCGGATCGGTCAGGTTGAGGGTTGCCACCGTGCCAAACGGAATGTTGCTGGCGTCCAGTGTGCCGCGCATTACCGGAGTGACGTCGATCGTGTAGGTGTTTGCATCAAGGTGCACAACGCGGACAATCGCGGGCCCCATATTCTTGCCGCTACTGTTAAGGGTGGGATTGGACGCGCTGAAGTAGGCCTGGCCGTCCTTGAACACGATGTCGTCGTAACCGCCGCCGTGCAGCGTCTTGCCAAAGGAATACGGTTTGGATGCCTGGCCGGTTGAGGGATTGATGATGACGAGGTTTGGATTCGCATCCTCATTCTGCATCGCCCAGATCTCTCGCGTGTACGGATTGACCTTCAGGCCATCGTTGTGTCCCGCGACCTGGTAAGTCTTCACGACACTGCCGTCTGACGAGTATTCAACAATCGCGCTCATCGCGCCATTCGAGCCGTCGGGGGCGCCGTTGTTCGCATAGCCGACCCAAACGTGACCATCGAGTACGGCCAGTGAATCCGGTGCGCTCATCAACCCGCCGGAACCCGCTGCGAACACAGTCAGGCTAAAACCCGGAGTGACGATCGGCTTCGCCGAGGTTTGCGCGTCGGCACTCCCGGCCGCGAAACAGAGAGCGGTGAACGCGAGCGCGGTGCGGCTAAAAATGCGGCTTACTGCGTGAACAGATCGAACGCTCGGCATGTTTATCTCCTGAAACATTTATACGGGGTGGAAGGCAGGGATACCGACATTTGCGAGGTAGCCGGTGATTAAACGTAATAGATAAAAACATGCGCGGATGACTGAATGGTGACGGCTCGCAATGCGATGAGAAACCTTATGCCAACCTTAAGAAAGGGACGCCTCTATCAACACTCTCTTTTGGCCTTTTCTTAATTCTCCTTATGAGATCCTTAAGAAGATGGAAATTTTGAAAAAATATACTGCTCAAGCACTCCGAATCGAGGCCGATAGACAGAACGCAGTACACACGTTTTTCTACTGGGAGATTTGAATGTCCATTCAGGCAGTCGGTCAAAGCACCGCACAAGCGCCGGCCTCATCCGCCGCGTCGACATCGGGTTCAGCGTCGAGCGCGCCGGCATCGAGCACGAGCGCTTCGTCGGCTACGGGGTCGAGCACCAGCACGTCCGCTTCGTCAGCGTCGTCGTATACGGTCAACATCAGCAGCGCCGCACGTGCTTTGTTGGCCGAAGCAAGCGAGACGTCAGTTCAGACCGCGCAGGAAGCAGGAAAGGGCGATCAACAGGCGCAACGCCTGCTCGCCAAGGAGGTCGCAAACAAAGTGCATTAACGCCCCCCGGGAGTTCAGCCTGAAGGTAGGGACCGTCACGCCGGATCGGCGGCGGTCCAACAGAATTGAAATGCGTGCTGGGATGGCACGCTGAGCATGGAAGAGCGCGCCAGCAGTCGAGCACTGGCAGTTACGCTGCCGACCGCGCTCAACCTATCGATTCGCGCTCGAACATATCGCCTTTCGCGCGCCGCTCCGCCAGCCAATGCGACAAACGGTCGAACCACAGGTGCACAACCGGCGTCGTGAAGAGCGTCAGCATCTGCGAAACGATCAGGCCGCCGACAATCGCGATGCCGAGCGGGACACGCAGTTCCGCGCCCGCGCCAGACCCAAGCGCAAGCGGCAGTGCGCCAAACAGCGCGGCAAGCGTCGTCATCATGATCGGCCGGAAGCGCAGTACGCACGCCTGACGGATCGCCTCGCGCGGCGATAGGCCTTGCTCACGCTCGGCCACCAGAGCGAAGTCGATCATCATGATCGCGTTCTTCTTCACAATACCGATCAGCAGGATGATGCCAATCATCCCCATGATGGAGAGATCCTGGCCGCACAGCATTAGCGCGAGCAATGCGCCCACACCCGCCGAAGGCAGCGTCGAAATAATGGTGAGCGGGTGAATCGCGCTTTCGTACAGGATGCCGAGGATCAGATACACCACGACGAGCGCGGCCGCGATCAGATACGGTTCACTGGCAAGAGAGGCCTGAAACGCCTGCGCTGTGCCCTGAAACGACCCCGTCAAGCTGTCGGGTTTGCCTGCCGCGCTTTCGGCCTGATGAATCGCCGTCACGGCATTGCCGAGCGATTGCCCCGGCGCCAGATTGAACGAGATCGTCACAGCCGGGAACAGCCCCTGGTGATTCACCGAAATCGGCGACACGTTGTTTTCGATTTTCGCCAGCGTATTGAGCGGCACCAGTTCGTTCGTCAGCGGCGAACGAACGTAGAGATGCGCGAGCGCATCGGTGGTCAACTGGAAGCTCGGATCGACTTCCTCGACGACGTGGTACTGATTCAGCTGCGTGAACAGCGTGGCAATCTGCCGTTGGCCGAATGCGTCGTACAGCGTGTCGTCGATGGCTTGCGCGGTAATGCCGAAGCGCGAGGCGGTACTGCGGTCGATCACGAGCGTCGCGCTGGTCGCGGCAGCTTGCTGATCCGAAGTGACGTCTGCGAGTTGCGGCAGCTTCGACAGCTTGTCGGTCAGCACGCCAGCCCAATGATTGAGTTCACTGATATCGGGGTCCTGCAGCGTGTACTGATACTGCGCGGCGCTGATACGGCCACCTACCTGAATATCCTGGCGGACCTGCATCGACAATGAAATGCCCATCACCTTCGCTAACTGCGGCTTCAGACGATTGAGCACCTGCGCGGCGCTGTCCTTGCGCTGACCGAACGCCTTCAGGTTGATCATCACGCGGCCCTGGCTCACGGTCGGATTCGCGCCCATCCAGTAGTAAACGTTATCGACCGCGGGATCGGCTTCGATGATATTGCCCAGTTGCTGCATTTTCAGAGACATCGCACGCGGGGAGATGTCTGGCGCGGCCTGCGCGACACCCATGATCAACCCGGAGTCTTCCTGCGGGAAGAAGCCCTTCGGGATCACGACAAACAGCGCGATCGTCGCGACGATCGTCGCAATCGTCACGCCAAGCATCAGTTTCGGCCAATTCAACACCCAATCGAGACCTCGCTCGTAACGCCGCTCCACCGCGACAAAGCCTCGTTCGAGCCAGGCTTCGAGCTTGCGCATCCGCCCTGTGTCATCCGGCTCAGGCAAACGTATCAGCCAGCCGCATAGCATCGGCGTGACGGTCAGCGAGACCAACGCCGACATCAGGATCGCCGCGCTCACTGTCACCGCGAATTCGCGGAACAGGCGTCCGACAATGCCGCCCATCAACAGGATCGGAATGAACACCGCGATCAGCGAGATCGTCATCGAAATAATGGTGAAGCGCACTTCCATTACGCCGAGCAGCGCGGCTTTCATGCGCGGCACGCCTTCTTCGACATGCCGCATCACGTTTTCGATCACGACAATCGCATCGTCCACCACGAAGCCCACCGCGATGGTCAACCCCATCAGCGACAGATTGTCTAGGCTATAGCCGAGCAGATACATCACGCCGAACGTAGCGACCAGCGACAAAGGAATCGTCAGGCTCGGGATAATCGTCGCCCACACGTTGCGCAGAAACGAGAAGATGACCATCACGACGAGTGCGACCGTCAGCATCAGCGTGAACTGCACGTCGTGCACCGACGCATTGATGGTTTGCGTGCGATCGCCCACTACATTCAAATGCGCGGCGGCGGGCAGCGTCGCTTCGAGTGCTGGCAGCTTTGCCTTGATGTTGGCGATCGTCTGCACGACGTTGTAGCCAGGCTGCTTGTGAATATCGAGGATGATCGCGCGTTCGTGCTGAAGCCATGCGGCCTGCTGGTTGTCTTCGGCGGCGTTCAGAACGGTGCCGAGATCGGATAGGCGAATCGGCGCGCCGTTCTTGTACGCGACCACCAGATCGCGATACGCCGAGGCGGTCGTGATCTGGTCGGTGGCATTGAAAATCACCGAGCGATCCGGCCCGTTCAGGCTGCCCTTGGGTGCATTCACCGTCTGCAAGCCGACGATCGAGCGCACGTCTTCCAGCGTGAGGCCGCGTGCGGTGAGCTTGTCGGGATCGAGCTGAATACGCACGGCGGGCCGCTGCTCGCCGTGGAAATCGACGAGACCCACGCCTGGCAACTGCGAGATCTGCTGCGCCAGATAGTCCTCTGCGTAGCTGTCGAGTTGCGTAAGCGTGAGCGATGGCGACGTTAGCGCGAGTGACAGCAAGGTGAAGTCCGCCGGGTTGACCTTTTCATAGGTCGGCGGATTCGGCAGATTCTTCGGTAGGGTGCCGCCCGCCGCATTGATCGCTGTCTGCACATCCTGCGCCGCGCCGTTGATGTCGCGCGACAGATCGAACTGCACGGCGATGTTGGTGGTACCCAGCGAGCTTGACGACGTCATCTGCGTGATACCCGCGATCAGCGAGAGTTGTCGTTCGAGCGGCGTCGCTACCGAAGTCGCCATGGTCTCGGCGCTTGCACCTGGCAACTTCGCCACGACCTGGATGGTCGGGAAATCGACTTGTGGCAAGGGCGCGACCGGCAGCATGAAGTACGCCACCGCACCCGCCAGCAGCACCGCGATGGCAAGAAAACTGGTCGCAATGCGCCGTTCGATGAACCGTCCCATCAGGCTCATGACGGATTGTCCTGGTTAGCCTGACTGCCCGCCGAGTCTCCGTTGACCGGTGCCTGGGCCACCGCCGGCACCGTGGTGGCCGCCACATGCACACCTGGGTTCAAACGGCTTTGTCCATCGAATACAACGAGATCCGCGGGCGCGACACCGCTGCGAATTTCCGTCATTCCGTCGACCGTCACGCCGATTTTCACCGGACGCATCTGCGCCGCGCCATTCGCGTTGACCACGTATAACTGCGTGCCATTCTGCGTGTTCACCACCGCGCGGCTCGGCACGGCGACCCGCTGCGTATCGGTACGCAACAGCACGCGCGCATTCACCAGTTCGCCCGGCCACAGCTTGCGATCCTTGTTGGTGAAGGAAGCCTTGAGTTTGATCTGACCGGTGGTGGGGTCGACCGTACTGTCGATGAACACTAGCGTACCGTCGGCGAGCGCGGTGCTGCCGGAACGCGTGGTGACGTTCACCGCCAACGGTGCGCCCGCCTGATTGGCGAGCAAGTCGGGGAGCACGTCTTGCGGCACGGAGAACAGCACGGTAATCGGCTCCATTTGCGTGACGGTGACGATACCGGTCGTGTCGGTGGGATGCACGATCGCGCCGATGTCGGCCTCGCGCGCGCCGACGCGGCCGGTGAAAGGCGCGAATAGCGTGGTGAAGCTTAGTTGCAGGCGATCGCTCTGCACCAGTGCTGCGTCTGCCGCTACAGTAGCGGCGAGCGCTTCGACTTGCGCCCTCGCGGTGTCCACGGCCTGGGTGGTCGCCGCGCCAATGCCGACGAGCTTCGAGTAACGGGCGAGATCGAGCTTCGCGTTATCGAGCGAGGCCTGGTCCTTGCGTTGCGCCGCTTCCGCTTGATGCAATTGCGCAGTGAGCGGACCCTGGTCGAGTTGGGCGAGCAACTGCCCTGCCTTCACGTCCTGCCCTTCAGTGAAGGACACGCGCTGCAACTGGCCATCCACACGCACTTTGACGTCCACGGTATTGAGCGCGAGGACCGTACCCACCGCAGCCACGCGAATCGGAAAATCCCGGTTCACCGGATGACCGGCGTTGACCGGCACCGCAGCTGCGGGCTTCACGGCCGGATGCCTCGGCCATAACCACGCGACAAGAATCACCACAAGGACAGCGAACGCCACCACGAGCGGCGCGCGACGGCGCGCGCGAGGCGCCTCGTAATTCGGACTATCAGCAGGATTCATGAGCGGGAAGGCGTAGAAGTGGAAGCGGTGCTGCTATCGGTCACGCCGAAGCCGCCGCCGAACGCGCGAAACAGGCTCACCGAAGCTTGCAGGCGCGCGAGCCGCGCCTGCACCAGCGTGTCTTCGGCTTGATAGAGCGTGCGTTGGGCGTCGAGTACGGTCAGAAAATCGACGGTACCCAGCTCGTATTGGGCTTGCGCGAGCGTGGCGGCTTTGCGGGCAGCGTCGGCGGCGGTCTGGTCGGCGGCCTCCGCGAGCTGCTGCTGTTGCGCCGCCGAGAGCGAGTCTTCGACGTCCTGCAGCGCAGTGATCACGGCCTGCCGGTAATCGGCGACGCCCTTGGCTTCGGCGGCCTGGCTTGCGTGCAACTGGCCGCGCAACGCGCCGCCGTCGAACAGCGGCGCGGCCAGTGACGTGGCGAGGCTCGCAAACGGACTCGACAGGAAATGCGAAAGGGACTTGCTGCTGAGCCCACCGTCGGCGGTCAGCACGATGTTCGGCAGAAAGGCCGCGCGCGCCGCGCCGACGCTCTCATTGGCCGACTGCAACTGTGCTTCTTTCGAGCGGATGTCGGGGCGTGTTTCCAGCAGGCCGGCCGGCAGATTCGGACGCGGCTGGGGAATGGCGATACCGGCGAGCGCGGTGTCGTTGACCGTGAACTGCTCAGGCGCGGTGCCCACCAGCACGGCGAGCGCATGCATGTTGGTGTCCAGTTGCTGTTGCAGCGCCGGCACCGCCGCCTGGAAGGTGGCGAGCGCATTGCGCTGCTGCTGCACCTGCAGCTCGGTCGCGACGCCCGCCTCCTGTTGCGCGAGCAACAATTGCAGAATGTGCGCGGCATCGTCCGAGATGGACCGTGCGATCGCCAGACGGCGGCGCAGGCCCTGCACCTGGAAATACGTGTCCGCCACCGACGCGGTCAGCGTCAACGCCACTGTATCGCGATCGAATTCGGACGCGCGCGCAAGCAGGTCGGCCGCGCTGGCGTTGGCGGCGTTGAAGCCCCAGAAATCTACCTCGTAACTTGCTTCGGCGAACAGGCTTTGGGTTTTGGTGGTCGAGCCACGGCCTTGGTGAGCGCGGTCGAAAGTGGCGCCGAGCGTCAGCGACGGATACTGCAGCGCCCCGGCCTTTTCGGCGTTGCCGCGCGCCTGCTCTACGCTCGCGATGGCGGACGCCAGCGTGAAGTTGTTTTGCAGACTGCGATCGACCAGCGCATCGAGCGCGGGGTCGTGATATTCGCGCCACCAGCCGCTCTTTACAGGAACGGTATCGGCGAGCGAAGCATTCGCCGCGCCGTCGAAGCGCTGCGCGAGCGGCGCAACCGGCCGCTGATAGGCCGGCACGAGCGAGCACCCAGCCAGAACCGCGACGCCGAGTGCGCAAGCGGCACATGCGGCAGCACGCAGGGCCCGATGAGGCGCACGAGGACTGACGACGCGCGAAAAAGGCGCCGGACGGGACAGCCCTGACATTGGAGAACACTCCGGCAACATGGGAATGTCGCCAGAGTAGTCAGCGGGTCCTGTCGGCGCTTTCGCCCAATAATGAAAAAAATTTAATGCGCCGCAACACGCCGTCGGAGCGCGTATCCACGAGGCCGTCCAGGTCGCCGCAAAGCACCTGCTAAGGTGCCGGGTTCAGCACATAACCCGCACCCACCACGGTATGAATCAGCGCCACCGGAAAATCGCGATCCACCTTCGCCCGCAAGCGATGCATGTGCATATCGATGATATTGCCACGCGGTTCGAAATCGTAATTCCACGCCGCCTCGAGCAGCATGCTGCGCGTGACGACCTGCCCTTCGCGTCGCGCCAGACATTCGAGCAACAGGAATTCGCGGTGCTGCAGGCGTAGATCGCGGCCGCCGCGCGTCGCGGTTCGCGCCCGCGTGTCGAGCATCAGATCCGCGCATTCGAGCCGCTCGCTCATCCTGCTGCGATCCGCGCGCCGTGCGAGCGCCTCGATTCTCGCCAGCACTTCGACGAAGGCATACGGCTTCACAAGATAGTCGTCGCAACCGGCGCGGATGCCCTCCACGCGCTCGTTCAACCCGCCGACCGCGGACAGCATCAGCACCGGCGTGGTATCGCCGCCTGCGCGCAATTGCTGCACGAGGGCGATGCCATCGAGCGCCGGCAAAAGCCGATCAGTCACAATCACGTCGTAGATGCCCTCGCGCGCGTACGCAAGCCCGGTCGCACCGTCGGCCACCGCGTCGACAATGAGACCGCTCTCGCTCAACCCGCGCGCCAGGAAATGGCTGGCGCGCGTATCGTCTTCGATCAGAAGGACTCGCATGCGCTAATCAGACAATGAGGACTTACATTAAAAATTTTTCATGTTGGCGCGAAACGCCTGTGCGGCTTCACGCGGCATACTGCGAACATCGCAGGTACGAGCGTAGTGTAAACGGCGCGGTTCGCGTGCGTTCGACACGCGCGCACTTCTGGAAAAAGGCATGTCGAATGTATTGGTCGTCGAGGACGACGAGCAAACCCTCGCGGAGATCGTTGAAGCGCTCACCGATCACGGCTGCAAGGTGCAGGCCGCGAGCACGGGCCGTGACGGTTTGATGCTCGCGGTCGCCAACAGTTATGACGCCATCGTGCTCGATCGCATGTTGCCGGGTGGCCTCGAAGGGCTCGGCATGCTGGCGGCGTTGCGCAGCGCCGGCGTGGTCACGCCAGTATTGATTCTGAGCGCCCTGTCCGCGGTCGACGAACGCGTGCGCGGCTTGCGCGCCGGCGGCGACGACTATCTGACCAAGCCGTTCGAATTCATCGAGCTGACCGCACGGCTCGACGCGCTGATGCGCCGGCGCGAAGCGGCGCCCGGTGTGCAGGAATATCAGGTCGGTCCATTGCGTCTCGACCCGCTAAAGCGCGAAGTGAGCTGCGCCGGCCGTCCGGTGTCGCTCTTGCCGCGCGAATACCGGCTGCTCGAATACCTGATGCAGCATGAGGGCCAGGTGGTGAGCCGCACCATGCTGTTCGAGGCGGTGTGGGATTACCGGCTCGACGAGCGGACCAATGTGATCGACGTGCATATCAGTCGCCTGAGAAAGAAGCTAGACCCGGACGGGACGGCTCCGATGATCGATACCGTGCGCGGTTCGGGGTACATGCTCCATGCGCCTGACTGACCTGCATCGCACCACCGGCTTTCGCCTCGCCACGCTGTTCCTGATGCTGTTCGGCGTGATCGCGATACTGTTGTTCGGTTACCTGTACCGCGAGATCACCGGCTTCGAACAGGAACGCATCGACGACTGGCTGATGCGCGAGCACGCACAGTTGACACGCGAAGAGCCGGACGAACTGGTGGCGCGATTCGAACATCAAAACCAGTTCGATCCGCGCCACCAGCGCCCGTTCGGTCTGTTCGACGCTGCCGGAAAACATCTTGCCGGCGGCTACGCGGGAGATCAACCGGCTATCCCCGTGTTCGACCAACCGTTTTCCATGCGGCTCGCGAAGCTGCCCGGCCACCCGCCCGGCCGATGCATTGCCGCGCGCGTGCCGGATAGCCGCATCGCGTTGCAATGCCAGAACACCCGCGAACTCGACCACTTCGACGAGGAACTGCTGCACGCGCTGCTTTCCACCGCCATGATCACGCTCGTGATCGGCCTCGTCGGCGCGAGCCTGATCGGCATTTCGGCGATGCGGCGGCTCGACGCGGTGACCGCCTCGATCGAAGAAATCGTCGCCGGCAATCTCAGCAGGCGTTTGCCGATGCATTCGAAACGGGACGACGTGGATCGGTTGGTAGGCGTCGTGAACGGCATGCTCGACGAAATCGAACGGCTCATGAACGAAGTCAAGGGTGTGTGCGATGCGATCGCGCACGATCTGCGCACGCCGCTCACCCGGATGCTCGGCGGACTCGAACGTGCGCAGCGGCGCGCCAAAACCGAAGCGGAGTATCGCGCGGCGATCGATGAAACCATCATCGAGACCAGCGGGCTGCTGCGCACCTTCAACGCGCTGCTGCGCATTTCGGAAATCGAAAGCGGCGTGCGCCGTGCGGGTTTCGCAACGGTCGATCTGGCCGCTGTCGCCGACGACGTCTTCGAATTCTACGATCCGACTGCCGAAGACAAGCAAATCGCCTTTGAATTGCAGCGAACGGTATCGGGGCCGCTTGAGATCCAGGGCGATCCGAACCTGTTATTCGAGGCATTGGCGAACCTGGTGGAAAACGCCATCAAGTTCGCACCGCGCGGCGGCCATGTGCGGATCACAGTGTTCCGCAACAAGACCGGCGCAGGCATCACCGTTTCCGACGACGGGCCAGGTATCGCGCCCGCCGAACAGCAAGCGGTGCTACGGCGCTTTTATCGCGGTGAAGCGAGCCGTCACACGCCCGGCAGCGGGCTCGGCCTGAGCCTTGTGCTGGCGGTGGCGGGCATGCACGGCATGTCGATCCGTTTCAAGGACACGACACCCGGATGTGAAATCCTGTTGTACAAACCGACCGAGTAGTGAAAAGGCTTATCCATTTCTAGCGATCATCGATATCGCAATCTTCGTTGCGACGGTTGCTTGTTGCTGACATTGCTATCTGTTTGTATCAAAAGATCGTTTTGACCTGATCGGTCATCACGCCAGGACTCCATGGCCAGCCGCATCGTGCAGCTGGGCGACCTACCGGACATTTGCCGTCCGAATCGCGCCGTCTGCTTCAATCAGAACGATTCATGCTGTGTTGGCGGTAAGGGACTGCAATGTAATCGCCAGGCGGCCAGTAAGTGGCCGGTAAGTGTTCCGGTCACACCATGCCATCGACTGACCTTCGCCACGGCCGCAGCGCCGTATGGCTAGTACCTCTTTTGTCATTTTTGTACCGGGAGTCCCCCGATGAAAAGGCGCGATCTGAATACTCTGGCGCTCGCCACCACGGTGCTTCTTTCATCGGGATGCGCAACGGGGCCCGGGCGCACCGCAGGCGACCCGCTTGAACCGATGAACCGGACCATCTACTCGTTCAACGACAAGGTCGACAGATACGCGGTCAAACCAGTAGCAACCGCCTATCAGAAGGTGACGCCGACGCCAGTACAGACGGCAGTCCGGAATTTCTTTTCCAATCTCGGCGATATCGGCAACTTTGCCAATGACCTGCTGCAACTGAAAGCGACAGACGCGAGCGAGGATGTAGTGCGCTTTGCGTTCAACTCCACCTTGGGGATTGGTGGCCTGATCGACTGGGCGACGCCTGCGGGTTTGCCCAAGCACCATCAGGACTTCGGCCTGACGCTTGCGCACTATGGCGTACCGATTGGGCCATACCTGGTGATGCCGTTGTTCGGCCCGAGCAGCGTGCGGGATGTCAGCGACGTCGCGGTAAGCGTTCTGCTCAACCCGTTCGTGGCCGCGCCAGTCGCCGTTCAGGCGTCGGTGACCGGCACTCGTATTGTCAGCAAACGCGCCGATCTTCTAAGCGCCTCGGACCTGCTTTCACAGGCCGCGATCGATCCCTATTCGTTCACTCGCGACCTCTACCTGCAGAGGCGCCACATGCTCTCGACGAGATCCGCCGACGCCGACAAGTTACCGGACTACCCAGATCCCTCACCTCAATAGCTGCATGGCCGACGCATGACAGTTTGCGCAGCTCACCGTTAAGTGTCTGGTAAGCCATGCGCGTCCATCATGAAGGCCGAGTTCATCTGACTGTGGGAGCGTGTCCATGAAAGCCGGTACTGCGACCGCAGTGCGCGCCAACCTCGTGCTCTTTTCGATTTCGACAGCTATCGCGATCGTTCCGTGCGTCAGTTTCGCATCGCTGCTCGGCCTGCTCGACGACGGCACGCCTACATTGCCTTACCAGGGCAGCATTTTTCTGCTCGGTGCCGTGATCATGCTGGCGCTGCGCTGGCGTGCGCGGCAAGCGTTCGACGCAGCGAGGCTCGCGCATAAGGTTCAACTGATCGGGAAGCACGATCTTGTGGCATCGATTGCCGATGACTGCCCCTTTGCGTGGCTGGTCCAGTTGCACCTCGAACTGCGTGGTCATCAATGTATCCATTGACAACAGGTGTAAGCATGAAAAGTCTCGGTTATTGGTTGCTGCTCGGTTTGCTGCGGCTACTGTCGGTTCTGCCGTACGCGCTAGTTGCAAGAGCAGGCAATGCGCTTGGCGCCGCGCTGTACAAGCTGCCGAGCCACCGCAGGCACGTGGTGCTCGTCAATCTGCGCCTGTGCTTTCCGCTGAAGACCGAGCGCGAGCGCGAAGAACTCGCGCTCGCCCATTTACAGCATGTTGTGCGCAGCTATCTGGAGCGCGGCTTTCAATGGTTCGGCAGTTTGCGCACGATCGAGCGACTGGTCGAGATGGACAGTCGCATCGATCTGCACGATCCGCACGCACCGCCCACAATATTCATGGGCTTTCACTTCGTCGGAATCGAAGTAGGTTGCATGCTGTATTCGTCGCGCCTGCCGGTCGCCGCGCTGTACACGCGCATGTCGAACACGCGTGTCTGCGAACTCGCACGGCGTCAACGGGGACGGTTCGGAGCAGCTATGATTGAGCGCAGCGCAAGTGCGAAACAAGTTGTCCGGCTGCTGCGCTCAGGCGTTCCCGTGATGCTGGCGGCGGACATGGACCACGGAACAACGGGTTCGGTGTTCGCGCCGTTCTTCGGTGTGCCGGCCTGCACGCTCACTTCCGTGTCACGCCTCGCCAAATTGGGCGGTGCACGCGTGGTGCCCTTTGTGACCGAGGTATTGCCCGCATTTCGCGGCTATAAGCTGACGATCTTCGATCCGCTCGAAAACTTTCCCACGGACAGCGAAGCGCTTGACGCATGCACGATGAACGCGTTTCTTGAAAGGCAAATCCTGCGCTTTCCCGATCAGTACTACTGGGTCCACAGGCGCTTCAAACACCGCCCGGCAGGTATGCCCGCAGTCTACTGACATTTTGCTTGCGACAGCTGCGGTGAACGACCAGAAACACACCGCGCCACCCACGAATGCGCCAGTTATTAGCGTCGGTGTGAGCGATTCCAGTTATCAGCTACATGCGCCCCTTTTCGGTCAACGTCCTGACGAGGTCATCCGCAGTGGGCACAATCTTGCCGAAGTAAAGCCCGAAGTTAGAGAGCGCGGCATCATGCATGACCGGATCGCAATCGGCGCACGCGTCTGAAACCAGCGCGCAGCCGAAACCCCGGTCGGCAGCATCCCGTGCTGTCGTCTCGACACAGCAACTCGTCACCACGCCAGTGAATACCAGATTTTTGATCCCCATACGATCCAGGACGTTCTGTATTTCACTACCGTTAAACGCACCTTGCGTGGTCTTGCGAATCACAGTCTCTCCATCCAGAGGGGCGACCTCCTCGCGGAACGCATAGTCCGGATTTCCCGTCCACCATAAGTTCTCGACGCCGCTGGCCCTTTCCAGCATGCCCGACCATTCGCGAAACCGTATCGGGCAATCGCGCATATCTCGATACGCCGACCCAATTGCAAGGTGAATGACCGGTCTTCCCATTCGACGAAAGGCATCGAGCAACGTGCGAATTGCAGGAATGGTCGTGCGCTCGAGCCTGTCGAGGTAGTAATGCATCGAACCGGGCTCTATCGCTTCGCATGCCTTGACCCAGCCACGGTTGGGCGCAGCGTCGCTGTACTGAACATCGACCACGACTAGCGCCGTGGCGGTGCAATCCGTGAAGTCGATGTCTGGAATCGTCGATGACAGGCTTTCAAACGCCACCTGCGCAGGAATTGACTCATGCATGCCGGGGTCCTCGATTCAGGTTGAACGTATCGCCCCGTCACGACGGCGGTACGTATTCACGTCGTCCATGCGGGACACTTGATCGTGGCTGCCATTGTGCATATATCGGTTAACACGGGCATGCGTCAAAGCGACGGCCAAATATGTTGCAGCGACACCTGTATCCGTCAGCCTTGGTGATCGATGCAACCAACTGAATTCCGCATGTTTGCCCCTGCGAGACATGCCGGAACAAAAAACCCTCGAAGCATTGCTGCATCGAGGGTTCAAGGAATTTCCGGGAATCGGACGGAATACAACTTGGTGCCGGGGACCGGACTCGAACTTCTATATCACCAAACGATTTATGGGTATTGAGGGGAGTAAATGGGGAGTCAGCGCAAAATATGGTTCGATTCCGGGATCGGCACTCGAACCGGCGTTCGGGGATGGGATTCGAAGATGGGTGTCGGGGACTCGAACCCCTACAATTCATTATAAACAGGGACTCTTCGTGGCCATGCTGGCTAAAAGCTGGCAAATACGGCATACGGTACGGCGCCTGGTTTACAAGAATCGGGAAGGGATTGTAATATCTGGCGAATTCCAGAAGGTAAAATATGCTCCGTGCTTATCGCTCTGCGTTGGTCGAACACATGCACGCTCTACCAGGCGTAGAACCGTCGCCGTGGGATCGGGCGTTCTGGGATGAGATGTTTTCGAGGCCGCGCAGCGCTCGCATAATCTATGGTCTCTCGGTAAGATTCCGCCTCGCTATTCGCAACAGGATTGCCAGCCGCAGCCTGCGAGGCGTGGGGCTCGAGATCGGCGCGCAGAACGTACCGACCAAGGTCAACGCTAGAACGGCCCAGACCGAATATGTCGACCGCCTGACGGCCGAGCAGACGTCGGTGCAGTTCGGCATTCCAATCGATACACTGGTGAAGGTGACGCACCTGACGGACGGTGGGCGCTTAGACTCATTTCCCAGTGCATCGCGGGATTACCTGATTGCCAACCACGTGCTTGAGCACTTCGACGATCCGGTCGGCGCCGTGATCGAATGGCTGCGGGTTCTCGCGCCAGCGGGCCGGTTGCTGATCACCCTCCCCAACTATCGCAACAATCAGTTCGACTTCCGCCGGCGGCCGCCCACGCGTCGCCATTTTGAGCGCGATTACCTCGATGCCGACCACCGCGCGGCTTCGGAACGGGACCACTACTGCGAACTGGTTCAGTCGATCTATGGCTTTCCCGAGGACGACCCCGTCATCCCGGCCACGGCTGACGTGTGGATCGAGCGTGGCGACCGGAGCCACTATCACGTCTATGACGAGTTCGCACTCCGCGACGTTCTGGAGCTCGCCGCTGAGAAATCCGGGATTGGACTGCGGATTGTCGACCAGTTTCTGATCGATTCAGGATTCGAATATCTGGTGGTGCTGGAGAAGCACGCCGCCGGGCCGCTCAAATGGCCTGACCCGGTTCGCAGCAGGGCGTCGGCACTGGCGCTCATGGGATCGATGGTCGCGGCCGATGTGCCGAAGTTCTACGGGCGACGCGCCGCCAGCGCGATCAAAGGGTCTTCAGCACAAGCAGCGTCGTCTCATAGCCCACGCTGAACAGACGCTGGCGGGTCGCGAGGCACATCGTGCGGTCAAGGCTAGACGCGAAGCCGGTCCGCACCGGGATAACGTGGACGCCTGACTCTACGCCGTCAGCGATGTGCGCGGCCTCGCTCGAGGCGAGCAGCATGTCGATGAACCGCGGTGCTGCGGCGAGCAGCGAGTATTCCTCCGGAAGCATGATGGACTCGTCAGATACCAGGTCGACGCCGATGCGCGGGATTCCGTCGCGAACCAGGATATCGCTGGGCATGTTGTTCACCATGCCGCCGTCGAACAGGATTGCGTTCCCCATGATGACCGGCTCATAGATCACCGGGATCGCGGCAGACGCGCGCGCCGCCAGCGCGATCGGCGTATCGGGCGTTGTGGCTTTGCTAAACACGAACGGCTGCTTGGTGCCGATGTTAGACGCCATCACCTTCAGCTCGACTTCCATCTGGCGGAACTCCAGCCCTTTTGTGATCTGGGTGAGG
Source organism: Paraburkholderia sp. SECH2 (assembly GCF_030464795.1). Lineage (NCBI taxonomy): Bacteria > Pseudomonadati > Pseudomonadota > Betaproteobacteria > Burkholderiales > Burkholderiaceae > Paraburkholderia > Paraburkholderia sp. SECH2. Next base: position 46,351 of record NZ_JALPRH010000006.1, on the reverse strand, counting down.
AAATCCAGGAGACGAGCGCCCGACGACAGCGACTTACCGCGCAGGATATTGAGCAGCGATGCCGACATCATCGGCGACCAGTCGAGCGTCAGCGCGATCTGCTTCATCACGTCGAGCGGCATTTCCGTCGCAGCGAGGATGGCGACGATCGAGCCGCCCGATGTACCAGCCAGCTCTACCGGAGTGAACCCGGCATCCGCGACGGCCTGCAGGGCGCCAACGTGCGCCGGGAGCAGGAATCCAGAACCCGACAGGGCGACGCGGATCGGGCTCATTTGCGGTTTGCGGCGAACTGCACGGCGATCACCGTGACGGCCGGCAGGAACGTCGCGATGTTGGACGACGTCGCAAGGAAACCGGGCGCGCACACCGTCGCGATAACCGGAGACGCCGTCGACACTGCGGCGTTCACGTCCGGCGGCAACTCGGCGCTTACCGACTGAAGTGTCAGTACCTCGGCTTGCGCGGTCGGGCACAGCAGATCAACCTGCGCCTGAAGGTCGGCCTGAGTTGGCGCGGCAGCGCAAGCCGAAAGGGCGCCGCAAATGGCGGCGGCCAGGAGGATACGTTTCATAGCGTTCTCACTTGATAAGTTTCAGGCCGGTGACAACAGCAGTGGTCGCGGCACCTACCGCATCAGACGCCGCACCGGCTGCGACGGCCTGCCCCTTGAAAGCTTCCACGCCCGTCTCCTGCAGCGTGATCACATAGCCGCTCGGCGTTTGCACGAAGGCCGCGTTCACCGATTGTTCCTGCTTGCCACTGTGAATCGTGACCACCACGCCGTCCGGAAGGGTCACGGCATAGTCGGACTCGCCGGCGTACCAGAGAGACGCACAGGCGCCCAGCAGCAGCGGCGCGAGTAGCAGGAGCCATCTCATTTCCCGGCGTCCAGTGGCAGGGTCGGGAGCGGCGGCAGGATCGACGTCGGCGCGACGGCCTGCAGGTTAGTAACGGCGTGATAGCCGAGTAGCGCGGAGATACCCGCGCCGATCGCGGCGACCAGTGGCAGCGGATCGGCATGGCCCGTGAAAACGAGCGATGCCCAGAGCCCGTACAGGAATGCGCCGGCGAGATACTTCATCAGGTTATTTGCGTTCACGACGCGCCCCTTAAAAGATTGGCCGCGATGCGCCGCATCCAGCCGTCGTCAAAAGCGTTCCCGGGAACATCGGCCATATACTCGAGCCGATAGGCGTCGATCCGCATGATCACTTTCATCGGCTCCGCTGCCATCACGGCGGCCACCGTCGCAGGGCCGATGTCGCCGTCGGCGTCGGCGCCGGCAGCCTGCTGCAACCACCGCGCGGCGTGACCGCCGTTGTAGGCAGCGTCGAACACCTGGAATCCGATGCGCGGGTCGTACTGATCGCAGTGGTACACGTCCCAGTAGTCGCGCTTCGCGATCGCCCGCGCCTGATCCAGCGTCAGATTCTTGATGTCGAGGTTCGGATAGCTCTTTGCCGAAATGCCGTACTTCGTGCCGCGACAGACGCCAATACCGACCCGGCCGCCGGTCCAGTTGCCCGCGTCCATCGGGTTGTCGGTAAAGCCGCGCTCAACATTCATCAGCGCAGCAAAGGCGTCATCGAAGCTAGTCATGGGTATTCCCCTGTCTTTCTATCAGCCGGTCGAGCTTCGCCTCGATCCGGTCGAAGGCCTGCTTCGGAACGTAGGTTTCGGCTACATACCGCTGATGCTTGAGAAGATCCATTGCTACCTCCGTGATCTTCCCGGTGAGGTCGGTAATGCGCTTGTGCGCTTCTTCGGCGGCGTCCTCGTTATTGCTGAAGTGCTTAACCACGAGACTGCCAATCCAAACCATCACGACCGTGCCGAAAGACCCAAGCAGGATCGCGCCGCCGCTATCCCAGGTCATCACGATTGGCTCTCCACGATCTTGCGCGCGGCTTCGAGTAACTCGGGATGCACGTGATCGACCGGAGCGAAAAACTCAACGCGGTTCACGGACCCGTCGGCGTTGTACTCATAGGCCTTAACCTGTGGACAAAGGTCCCCGTGGTAATGGCCGCAGAACCTGCAGGCTTTCGCTGCGTCGATTGTCATGGTCTTCCCCAGTTACAAGTTCCATTAGTTCTGCATATGAGGGCAATTCCCGTTTCCCACTGCGATACTCAACGAGGGCCTGCTCTAGCTCGGCGATGGTTTTCATATCTGCCTTAGCGAATGCGTTGCGCCGAGATAAACCCTGCACAGGTCATCGTGCTCACGCCAAACCCGGCTTGCCCAACCAGATAAGCCGTTCCACTGGACGCAAGCTTGATAAAGACAACGGGCGTGCTCCACGCGTTGATATTTCCGGTCGTGAATGTCGCGGTTTGTTGCGTGTAGCTACCCGTATTGGCCGCCCCAAACGCCGCGGAGGTTGTGCTGATTCCGTTTGCGAAAGAACTGATGGTCGTCGATCCGGCTGCGGTGTACGTGATAACTCCCGATACCGCCCAATTCCCCGCAGTCAGTGGGACGCTTGCGCAATTCGCTGGAGTTACCGTGGTTAGTGAAGTGCTGGCGGTGCTGCCGGTTTGAACTTCACCTATGCTGCCAGCGGCGGGACTATCGTTCGTCGCAGTGCCAGCAATGCCGATCGTTGATGTCGGTGTAATCAGACCCGTCGCCTGGAGCGTCGTGACCTTGGCAGCGAGTGGCGTCGTCAAACCCAAAGTGGTGTTATTGATCGTTGCGCCACTGACCGTTCCGCCCGAGATAGCCGGTGTGCCGATCACTGGCGACGTGCCAAACACTGCGGCGCCCGTACCTGTTTCATCCGACAGCACGCCGGCCAATTGCGCCGATGTCGTCGCAGCGAACTGAGCAAGCGTGCCGGTCGTTGTCGCAGAACTCGCATAGCACGTCCACCCCGTTACGGGCGCGTATTGCAGCGCGCTGGTCGAGGTGTTGCAAGTCGGGATCGCGACGGCAGTTGGAGGCGCAGACGAAGCGGTGATGTTCGCCAGAACCGTATTTGCCGCTTGTGCGGCGAGAGCGGTCGCTGTGACATTGCCCCAGCCTGGCGCGGCCGTCGCGCCCGCGGAGATAATCGCCTGCCCCGCGGTCGAGCCGGTCGGATTGAGCAACTGAACCGGGTTGAGCGTCGCGCCTAGCGACAGGGCCGCATAGAGCGCAAGGCTGAGTGCAGCAATGATCCGCTTCATGGTCCGGCTCCTAATTAGCAATCAGCACGGAACGGAATCCCGCGCCGCCGCTGTTGGATGCGCCAAAAGCAAGGGTGCGCAGGGATGCGCCGTTGTAAATGTCGAGTTCGTTGAATAGCGCGCGCTCACCGCCGACTGGCAACGACACACTCGATTGCTGACAGAAGGTGGTATCCGACCCGAGGATGGTCGGAGACGAAACATTCGCCGTCGTGTACGGCCCAACCAGCGTGGATGAGAGATTGAGAGACTGGAAAATGTTCGAATACATTTTCAGAACCGTAGACATGTCGACGTACAGCAACTCCGGCATGCTATGCGCTGCGCTCGCGTAGAACAGGCAGTTGATGAATGAAAGCCAGTCAATGCCATTGACGCCCGGGAAGCTGCCGTTTGATCCCTCGCAGGTCACCATCGGCTGTGCGCCGCCGATGTACGAAATGAACTCGCAGTTCATCGCATCAACGGAAGCCGTCACGTACGATGTGCCCGCATGGCCGTGCACATACAAGGCGCAACCCAGAACAGGGGGCGCCTGATAGTTCGCATTGCCCGTCACCGATGCCTGGTTAGAAACGCCCAGGTAGGTGTTGATCAGCTTGACGTACTTTGAGCCGTCAACGTTCAGCGGCATCACGCAGTAGTCGAACAGGCAGTTGGTGAAGCGAGCCCACAGGCACTGCTGCAGCAGCACACCGGTCGCGCACACCACGAATTCGCAGTTGCTGAAACGGATGTTCTCGCCGCCGTTTCGCACCGGGTTAGGTGCATAGGGATTGATAGCGAAGCCGTACTGAACCTGTTGCCGGAAGCGGCAGTTACTTACGTTCCAATTGACACAGCCGGACGCGATGACGCCCGTGAGGTTCGTATAGAACCAGCAATTGTCGAGATTCGCGGACGTCAGGCTCTGCGCGAGCAGCCCATTCCAGCCATAGAAGCGGCAATTGAATAGCTCGAACGTATCGATAAAGCTGGTCGTTACTTGTGCGGCTACCGTCAGCGCGGTGGCCGACGTCACAACGCCATGAGTGCTGAAATTGACGCCGTCCACGCGGAAGAACGGCGCGGTATTCGTGAGCGGCGTGACCGTATCGGCGGACGTCGGAAATGCGAGGTCGCTGTACACGAGCGCGCCGACCAGCATCCCATCGCAGTTCCCTTTCAGGAAAAGCCGCCCTGTCAGCGAGCTGGCACCGGGCACGTAGAAATTTCCAGCATCGATGATGAGGACCGGATCCGCTGTCAGCTGCGTCGCAGCAACTGCAGCGTTGAATGCTGCGCTGTCGTCCGTCCCGGTCTGGGTTCCGATGTTCCAATCGCCCTTCGCTCCGAACTTCTTCAGGCTGTAAGGCGTCGACATTTTCCAGCGACGCCCCAGCAGGTCGACGATGATCGAGCCGCCGTTGTCGGCGCTGGTCGTATCGCTCGCGTCGACATCGTAGGCGCCCTGAACATTGCCACGGTCGCCATAGTAGCTTTCAACCCACGCGCTGATATATCGGGCGTCATTCGCCGCACGCAGTGCCGCGATCGAAGTGAAGTTGCGCCGCAGCGGCGAACCCCACGCGAGCTGCGGGTCATCCACCGATGCAGCGGCCGGCACATAGATCGATAGCGTCGTGCCGCCGATGCACCAGATCTTGTCGACGCCCTGCGGGATCACCGCATTGAAAATCAGCTGATTCCCTGAAAGGGTGTAGCTATCGGGCGATTGTGCGATACCAGCCATCACCACGGTGCCGAGATTCGCCTTGCTACCGTACGCCTGGCTGAGCGTCACCGAGTTTGACGTACCGGCAGCGAAGTTCGTACCAGCGATGAAGGGGCCCTCGATCGTCAGATTCCCCGCACCGACGCTGGCCGTGAGCGGATTGATGACCGGCAACCCATTCGCGTCGAAGCCGAGCAGCCCATTCGCGCGCGTCGCCGCAACCGGCAATGTGCCGGACAGTCCACTTTCCTGAAACGGGTAAGACAGCGCGACAGGAAGCTGATTCTGGTCGGGTTCAAGCGCAAGGATATCGTTCAGGCGCTGGATGGCAAGCATCGCTCCGTCGACCATCGTCTCGACTGTCTTAGCCGGGAAAGGGTCGTTCGGTGCAAGAACGGTTTTCTGTAGGGTGCTTGGGTCGCGCAGCAGCAAGACATTCGCGCCAAGCGCCGGCGGCGTCGTAAACGCAACCTGGCCACCCACGGTCGGCAAAGACGCATTGCTGGCCCCTGTCGTAGTGAAGCCGGAAGCCACCTCGACATTGTTGACCCATACCTTAATGTCGGCATTGTTCTGGAACAGATACGGGAACGCGAAAACCGTAGTGATCCCGTCACCCGTATAAGCGATCCGGCTCTGTGATGTGGTGACGGACATTTAGGTATCCTGATCAAAGTTGCGAAATTATAGCGCGAAAGTTGCTTATGCCTAATTTGATCCTATAGCTGCAGACAAGTCCGGCGCACCGGACGGCGCGGCCTCACCGGGCGCCCACCAGAACGACTTTCCCTGACGTGCCGCCTGATTGGCTGAGCGCGCCGCCCAGCCTGGGTTCAGGGTGTTCTGGAGTTGCTGGTAGATCGAATGATTGAACGCGGCCTTCAGATACCAGATGTTCATCATCGGCGTCAGGTCGCTGCGCACGAAGCTGAGTAGATGCGATCCGTAGTTGTAACGGCCCTGCGTCGCCTGATCGTGCAGCGCTGAGGTATAGATTTTATAGGCGTCGTTTACCGTGCCGCCGGCGGGCCCGAGCGCGAACGCACCCAGGTCCTGGGCCTTGGTCGTTGGGTCCCGCAGCAGCAGATCACCGTACATCCCGAAGCCACCCCCTGACACCGCAGCCTTCAGCGCAAAGTCGGGGCTGGTCATATCCTCCGGGTTCTCGCCGCGCACCATGGTTTTAAGCTGGTACGACAACGCGCCGAGAACCATCGAATACGCGAGGTAACGGGCGCGATATGACCATGTCGAGCGCATGCTGCCGAAGCGCGGATCGATCTTCGCCATGTTTGGATTGCCAAGCCCCGCCGATTCCTGCCAATGCTGCCGGAGAATCCCCACCGGGACAGACTTGAGGTGCAGCAGCGTGCGGAACAATTCCCCGCTGAAGGTGCCCTTCTCGTTCTTCAGAAGGCCCATTGCATCCTTATCGCCCACCGTCTGCGTCGACGCGCCGCGCGCGCCAACCTGCTGCTCGGTAAGGACGGTCGACAGCAGTTTCATGGCCGCATCGGTTCGCGCGCGCTGGACTTCCTTGTCGGCAACGGAGCCGATCTGACGCTGGTACTCCGCCGCGTATTCCGCGCGCTTCTGGTTGCGCTCCTGCACCTCATCAACAAAATCATTCAGCTCCTGCACCTTTGTCCGGGTTCGCTTGTCGAGATCGGCGTTACGCGTCTCGAGGTCTGCGGTGTTCGCTTTCTCGACCGCCGCAGCCTTTACCTGGGCCTGACGGATGCTCTCTTCGGCCTGTGCTCGGCGCGCGCCGAGCTTCTCGGCCGCAGAATTAATCCGCGTGCCATAGCGGACCAATGCAGCCTCTGCGCGCTCGCGCACGCCCGCACCCTTGGTCGACTGCTCAACGACTGCATCGGGCAGGTTGTCGGCGTGCACGCGTCGCTTGATCGTGGCCCGTTCGGCTGTCGCCCCGTTTTCCACTTCGCGTAGGAAACCGCCAATCTGGCCATTGATGTCTTTCGTTTTCAGATAGGCAGCGATGTCATGTTCGACTTCCGCTCTCGTGATTGATGCACGCAGCACCTCGGCCTGCGCATCGGCGCGAGCTCGCGCCGCCTCCGTCTCGGCATCGCGGCGTGACGCATATTCGCCAAGCGTGTCCTGCGCCCGATCGCGGACGTCAATGAATTTATTGAGACGCTTCTCGACCCACTCGTTTTCCTGCTCGGTGCGTTTCTGGGCCTTCTCAAGCCCCTGCTTGAATACGTCACTCTTCTCGGCAATGCGCTGCTCCACAGCCGGCCGCATCTTTTCGTCAGGGATTGCATAGATGCTCTTGGGCGTCAGGAGCGTGTTTTTTCCATCCGGCCCGCGATCAGGCTCTGCGGCGTGCCAGACGTCCCAGATCCGTTGATCGACGCCGTGCGCGTTCAGCAGGTAGGCGTGGTCGCCTTTCGCGCCTTCGAAGTCGGCAGAACGGGTGATTCGCCCCAGCGCATCCATCATCGAAAGCCCGATACCGCCGCGAATACCCGAGTCGAGCACCGACAGACCCGACAGATGATGAACCATCTGACCCATGAAACGCGGCACGCGGCCACCGAGATCTTCAAGGCCGAATCGGTTGTTTGCCGCCTGGATGCCGTGCACCAGCAAACCGGCGTCTTGCGCCGCCCGGTGCATCTTGCCGGGGAACGCCGCGCGGATCGTGTTCGACAGCGCCTTGATCTCCGAAATGCCGTTCACGCGCGCATTGAGCATGACCATGCCGGGATCGGTGAGCGCCGACAGGATGCCGCCGCCCAGTTTCGTCGCTGACACGTACGCGCGTGCATTGGCCATACGGTTCGCCCACAGCGCGTTGCCGGTGCCTTCCCCGTGAAGAAGAACGTCGAACTGGCGTTCGGCCGTTGTTTTCATGGCCTGCAATTTGCGCAGGTCCCCTTCTTTCGTCAGCGTCTTTCGATCGTCGACGAACGCCGATTCCAGGTGTTGCTGGAAATTCTTCTCGGCCTGCCGGCCGTACGTGTCGGAAAGGGCAATGTCGGTCGCCGTGCGGTGCACAACCGACCTCACCATCGAATAGACGTTGTTCGACGAACCGTAGTCGTGCATGTAATCGATGTAGCTCTGCGCGTCCTTGAAGAAAAGCTCGCGCGGCTTGTTGCGCTTGTTACCCAGCGAACTGCTGAAGCCCGACTGCGGCTCTTCAGCGCGCGCGTTGGCGCCATTCGTCGATAGGGTCTCGTGTACCTCGCGCAGCGTTGCCTGAAGCTGTTCTCGGGTCTGACGGGTACCGTCCGGATTTACGTAGGCATTCGGGTCGACGCGGTCGAGGTTCGCCTTTACCCATGTGTCCGAATCACCTCCGATCTTTGTCCAGTCGGTGGGCTGCGGGGCGTTCCAACCTGACAGTTCGTGCACGTCCACGTTCGAGAGCGCGGCGTGCTGGTTCATCCGCGTCAGCACATCCTTGATCTGGCCGGCATACTTCGCCGCTTCCGCGTCACCCGACTTCTCACCATACAGCTCGCGCATCAGCGCCTGCTGTTTCGTCAGGTCCATTGTGAAGCCCCACCCCTTCTGACCGAAGTGCGACACGTCATCCAGCTGCGCGATATAGTGAGACAGCACGGCTTCGCGGTTTTTCTCGACTGAGGTATTGCCGATCCAAGCGCCCGCGCGGTGGAAAGCCTGCTGCATGACGGCCGCAACGCGGCCCTGCAGGCCTGGCTGAAACTGGTTGCGGAACTCCGCGAGCTGCGCGACCTTGGCGACGTGTTCGACCGCGTTTTCGTGCTGACGGACCGACGCCTCGATCATCTGTTGCTTGGCGGTCTGCGCGGCACGGCCTACCCGCTCTGCCGGCGTCATGCCGGAAAATTCCTCAGGCCGTGTACGACTCAAGCTACGCAGTGCGCCTAGCATCCGCGAATCGATACCGTCCAGCTCTTCCTTGGACAGGGTTCGGCCTGCGGCCTTGTTCACTGCATCGATACATTCCGGCCGCATTACATACCCCTCATGAAGCAGGCTGCTGCAACGTCGTGCAGCGCCGAATCTTTCTGAGCCTGGACGCCGCTGTCAGCGAGCAGCTGCCGGACATCAGCGATCGTGCGCGGCACGCCGTCGCCGAAGTCGATTGGCATGTCGCCGTGCGCGGTCTCAAGCTGACTGAGCATTTCCTGGTGGATGCCGCTCATCTGCGGCCCTTGTGCCTGCTGCTCGACTGGCTGACCCGCGAGCGCTTCAGGCGTTTCCTCGACTTCCGCGCGCGCCGGCGGCATGGCAGCGACTCGCTCAGCCTCCAGCTCGTCAGCTGGGCGCATCAGCGGCGCCTCCGTTTCCAGATCAACGCCTGGCATGTCTTTCGTGAACTGCTCATCTAATGCCTGCGGCGCCGCGTCATCCTTGCGCGGATCGGCTACCAGATCCTTCGCCAGCAACTCGGCGTGCTCGGACTGGATATCCGGGGCCTCGCCGCGCAGTGCAAGGGCTTCCAGCGCGTCCTGCGAGGTCTGAGCATGCAATGCCTCGGTCTGCGGATCAGTCGGAATGCCGGGGGCGCCGTCGCGCGTCAGGTGCTGCTCCGACTGGATGACTTGCGCCTGATCGATATCGGTCGGCAGAACTTCCTGCGGGTTGATCCCATGCATGACCTTGCCAACACCGCCAAACACTGCGCCCAGCAATGCGTCGGAAGCGACTGAGTTCCAGTCAAGAATCTTGTACTGGCTAGCCATCTGGGTATAACCGTGGGCCTGAAGAATTGCGCCCGTCGTGCCGCGTTGTGCGGCACCCAGCACGGTATTTACCCCGGCACCGGTCAGTAGGGACGTCACCAGCCCACTCGAGGCGAAGCGCATCGGAATGAACGCGCTAGCTGCATTGACGGCGCCGCTCACCAGACCTTCCTCGAGCGCGGTATTTTCGTCGACGCCCTGTTTGCGCATTTCGTCGTAAGTGCTGGCACCTTCGACGCCGCCCATCAGTACCGCGCCGCCAATCGGCGAACCGGTCGCGATAGAGCCGCCGACGCCCAGCGCGGCACCCTCCGTAATTCCCTGAACCATCTGGGCCGCACCGCCCTGCGTGCCGGGCCTGGGCGTTGCGAACTGTGTCATTGCATCGCCGGCCGCTTTCGATACCTCAGGCGCCAGCTTCGAATAGTCGGTGAACGGATTTCCTGCCGTGCCAGCCTGCTGCGCCATTTCTAGTTCCGGCGCCATCGACCCGGGACCGGAACCAGTCTGGCCAAGCTCACCGCTGGCGGCGACCGTTTTACCCAATGCACTCAGCAACCCACGCGGTATTGCAGTCGCAAGGCCACTCGTCCAGGAAGGCGTCGGCGGATCAGTCGTACCGTTCGTCGCAGCGGTTGCGGCGAAGTCCTCATCGTCGTAGCTGAAGCTGTTCAGATAGCCCATTACGTCCCCTGCGGCGTCACGGCGCCAGAGAACACCTGATCGCTATTGGCGGGCGATGCCTGAACCGGTACCGGGTTCGGCGTCAGGGGTTTACTGAAGTCGATCATCAGCGGCTGGCCGCTCTTCGGATCAAGCGCGTATTTGCCGCCCACCCGGAAGGCGTACTTGCCATCGCCAATGTTGTCGTACTGGTAGCGCGAGGCGTCGAAGCCTTCTTCCTTTTTCAGGCCCGCAGCGTCGAGCGTCGCCTGCGCTCGAGCCGGAAACTGATCAGAGAAGGCCTGCTGATCCATTCCCCACGGCACAAGCAGGTTCGATTTGTTGCCCCACGAACCCACTGGGACCACGCCGCCGCCCGTTACGGCGGTGATGGCTTTCTTGACCATGCCGCTGTCTTCGCTGGCTTTCTCGAACGTCATGCCCTGGTGCTGCGCATCGGCCATCAGATAATCCCGGGCCGCCTGATACACCTCATCGTTTGCTTTGGCGCCGTACGGGCCGTTCAGGTTCTGGAAAGCGCCGGCGGTCTGCGACTGATAGACCGTCTTGAATGTGGTCTCGTCGATCTTTGACGGCGATTGGGTTCCAGCCGAATCACCACCCTTTTTTGTGACGCGCAGCATGTCCTCACCTTCGAGGATCTGCGCGCCGATTTGCGTACCGGTTTGCGGCTGGCCGTTGATCATCACCGGTTGGGCAGCAGCGGCGTTGCCCGCGAACGCCACCATCGGGGCATTCGGCGCGATCTGCGCGATCGCCTGCCGATATGCTATCGGGTCGGTTACACCGGCGCGGATCGACTTGATGATGCCGATCTTCTGGGAGACGGGTGACTGGTCGATCTGCTGACTCAGGTCCTGCGCTTCCTGATTCGTCAGGATGGCAGTTGGGGTGCCAAACTTTGTCGACATCATTGTGCCGATCGATTGACGGTTCGCGAGCTCGGCCTGCGCCTTGGCTGGATCGCTCCAGTTGATCGGGTTCACCTGCCCGAGACCCTTCCACGCGGCGTAACCGACCGGGTCGTTGGCGCGCTGCTTGTTCGCGTAGTCGATTGCGTTCGACATCAGCGTGTAGTTCTTCTGCGCGTCGGCATACCCGGCATCCGTTGCGCTGACTTTTGGCGTCATGCTGGCAAGGACTGCCTGCTGCTGATCTGCCGGGAGAGTTCCCACGCGCGCGATGTTCGCACCGAGCGTCATGGTGTTCGCGTAATCCTGATAGCGCGCCGCCCCGGCTGTGCCGTAAGCTGCAACGAAGTCGTGCATCTGCAAAGGGTTCTGGGGCGGTTGCCCGTTCAGCGCCGCGGCGCTTTGATCCTTTGCCTGCTGCTCAACCGCGATGCGGGTTTGCGCCTGAACCTTGCCGCTCGCCTCGACGGCCTGGTGGCTATACCCCAGCAACTCATGGATGTTCATCGCGTCGAGCGCCGGATTTCCCGACTTCGCCGCCGGTTCGTCGCCGACTGGCTGAATAGAAGGCTGCGTCAGATTGACGGCCGAGTTGCTGGCATTCAGGCGACCAGTCACCTGGCTGACATACCCGTTCGTGTCGGGGGCATTCGGATGCAGCGGATCGTGGAAGTTATTGATTGAACCATCCGGGTTCACGGCCTTCTCGCCAGAATAATAGGCCGCAGCGATCTTCGATGCATCGCCGTTATATTCACCCCCCAGCTTTTTGATCAGCACCAGCCCGGCATTCGTGTTATCTGCCGGGTTCGTCCACTGGGCCGCAGCCGGAATGAGCCCCTGTTTCTGCAGGCTGTTGAACGTGGTCTGGGCAACCTGCATCGGCCCGGTCACGCCCGAGCTGTTCGGCGTGTTCATCGCGGGGTTGGTGCCGCTCGATGTCTCCTGCTGATAGATTGAACGCGCGACGCCTTTGAGGTTATCCGGGAGCACGGCCGTCTCCATCGCGCCTTCAAAGTCAGGCGAAGCCGCTGGGCCGTTGCCGCTAGTCGGGCCGCCGAGCGGCTTGCCATACAGGCGCGTCTGAATCAGGTTGTTCGCCGCGACGGGATCGGTCGCGATCAGGTTCTGCACCGCGGCGTTGCCGATTGCCTGCTGCGCCTTCTGCGCGAGCAGCTGCTTCTTTTCCGGGCCGACATCTGGCATCGTCGCATTGATCGTTGCGAGCGCTGTCGTATATTGAGACGGGTCTTTCGCGACGACGTTCGCCCAGTTGTCGATCGAATTCTGGGTCGTGGTGATCCGGTCACCAATCGCTGCATTCGCCTCGAACGAGATCGCCTGCTGCCCGATGTTCGTGCGCAGGTTCGTCAGGTGCTGCTGCAAGAAATTGCGCGCAAGCGGCGTCGGGGCGTTCTCCAGAGTCTTGCTGGCGTAGGCATCGAAATCGCCCAGCACAGCGGGCGTAAAGCCCACCGCCGCGCCGCTCGCTGCCTGTTTCTTCGCATCGAGTTGCTGCGTCCAGTCGAGTGTCGCCTGCGATGCGGCATTACCGGCCCATGTGCGCGCAGTCTGCTCCTGCTGTTCACCTAGCACGCGCTCATTGGTTTTCTGCGTCATCAGGTCGGCTTCGGTCAGCTCGCGAAGTCCACCCGTCAATTCCCCCGCGGCTTGCGCGACGCTGGTCGAAAACTGACCACCCTGCGCTTCTGGCGCCTGATAGCCACCTCCAACACCCGCTTGCTGTTCATAAATCGGGATGGTAGGCATTCTGGTCCTTTATTGGGAAAGGCCGCCTGCCGGCGATGAAAACGCGCCGCCGTAGCGCGTCCCGTAATAACCGAGCCGCGCGTTTGTATTTGCATAGCTGCCGACCGCATTGAGCGCACCAGCACCGGCGCCGATGATCCCGGAAGTGGTCGCACTGCTCGCGTTCGATGAATCGACGCTGGCCTGATAGGTGTCCAGCTGCGCGCCACTCTCAAGCGCAGCGGCCTGCATCTGGCCGCCATAGCGGATGTTCATGGCGGTGAGTTCGGCGTTCGTCGCATCCTGCTCATAAAGCGCGCCTGTCGACCCACCAAGACCCGTCCCGTTCTGCGAACCCGCTGCAAGCGCGGTACCCAACGCGAGATCGGATTGACGCGAAGACTGGTCGGCATTCGCAGTTGCCTGCTGCGTCGCGACCACCGCCTTCTGCTCATTCAGTTGCGCGTTGTACTGCGCAGCCTTTTCGGCGGATTCCGCACTCGCATGCTGCGCGCTCGCCGCAGCAATCGCTGAAGCGACGGAAGCAGCCGCCGTAGCAGCTGCGATATAAGCAACCGGAATTGCCGCGAGGAAGGCCATTATTTCACCCGTGCATACAAGTCATTGTCACGTCCGTCTGGCGTGTACGCTTTCAACGTTCCCTCCCGGACGAAACCGAGATGTCGCAGCCAGGTGTGACCACCAGGGAAGTCGGTATCGCAAGTCGCTTCAAGACGATGCTCATGTCGCATCTCAATCGCGCGACGCACAGCGCGATCTATCTCAACCCAGTCACGCTTCGTTACCGTGCGCGCAACCAGCGCCCAGCAAACTGCGCGGCCTTCCCACTGCGGGATAAATCCGGCGCAGCCCACAATGCGCCCGTTTATGAAACCGGTGAAAGCGTCCGTTTTCGAAAGCGCCTCGGCATATTCGAGGCTGAAATACGGCCGCATCTTTTCCTGGGCTGGCTGCACATTAAGTGCGCCTATGTGCGATGCCGAGAACGGGACGATGATCATGCGAAGTCGTTCGTCGATTGTTGCGGCATGATCGCAACGATCATCGCCGGCAGGGGATCGGGTTGCATGAAACACATCCACGGGTCGCGGTCCCAGTCCGAATCCACCTCGAGCAGAATATCCCCCGTATAAAGCGGGACCGGGTTGTCCATCAGGTCAGCCGGGTCGCGGAAATTGATTGTGTCCATGGCCGCGAAGTTCTTTCCGAACTGCAGGCCAAGCGTTTCCCACACCCGCACGACGGCGCGGTTGATCTGTGACAGCTTTCCCTGCGCGGTACCATCGGCTGATCCGGCGTTAAACCGCATCGTCTGCCATTTGGCCGGGCAGCCATACCCTACCTGAACCTTCGAGGCTGCTGTCGGCAGAGTCAGCACACCCGCGTTCGACACGACCTGCGGCGGAATTACCGCGCCGTCGCCAAGGATGCTGACGGTCTGGTTCGCAAGCCATGACAGTCCTGTGATCGTAGTCACCGTCATGCGCCAGCCATTCGCCGGGATCATTCCCAGTGAAGGAAAGGCGCTGGTGATCGTAGCGAGAACGTTGGTTGCAGACGAGTAAGCCGTGATGATTGCCTTGGCTGTAACAAATTCGGTGACCGGGTTGCCAGAACCGTCAAGCCCCTGCGTGGTGTACCGGTAATGTATGTATCGGCCGACATCAGTAGGCTGGAAAATTGCCGCGCTGGTGGCGAACAGCACACCCGTCTGCCCATCGACGTTCGCGCCAACTCCCGGCGTGAGCACCGCGTTGATCTGATTGTTAAACGTCACGCCTGAATCGACGTAGAACGCGTCTTCCGGGTCGTCGCCCTGCTGATGCGGAGGGTTCATGTACTCAATCGACTGGACTGTCTGACCGTTCACCGTGCGCTGGATGATCGCCCACAGCTGATCGTACGTGCCATCCGGCGCCGGAATTACGCACAGCGCCTGGATCGCGCCGCCGCCGCCGATCAGATGACGGTGCCAGCCACCATGCGGCGCTTCGGGGTATTCCTCGCGCGAGTACGTCATACCCACCAGCTGGCCATCCGAACGCGCCCCCCAGATGATCGAGTACGGCTCCTGCGCGTAATCGACCTGGATGATGGTACTTGGCGACATGATGTGATCGGCCAGCACCGTCTGATCCATCGACTGGTACGTTTGCGAGAAAATGTCGTATGAGACGTCGCGCAGCTTGCGGCCGGCGCGTTGAAGGAACAGCAACACGTGGTTGATCAGCACCGGCGTGGCGTTCTTCGAACCCAGATACGAGATCGGCGCGGCCAGCACGTTGGACGGGCTGAATACGGCAGACGCGCTCGCGGCAGCCACCGAGAATTCGGTACCGGCGCATCCACAGATCAAGGCACTTACCGAGGTCGTCAGCGGTGTCATCCACTGGATGTTGTTGACCAGTTGACCCTGAAGCGTGATATCGATCGACATGTCGTCCGTCACCAGCGCATTCAGATCCTGAAGGCTGTAATTGACGAAGTCGCCCGCGACCGACAACCAGACTTCCACGCCGCGGGCCCACGCGAGACGACCGGAAAAGAACGCGACTTGCGTAGGATAGCCATTGGTCGATGACCATGCGGCCTTGCGCCAGTTGGTGGAGGGGGATCCGGATGCGGATGCGGTGAACGGGATGTTCGCGGTTGCCGTTTGAGTACTCACCGGGACTACAGTACCGGTGGCATGCTGCGAATCTGTCACGCCGGTGATCAGCACGATGCCCCAGCCAGGATCAGAATAGGTCCACTGCACGCCCGGGTTACCGTCCGGCCGCGTCCCGGATGTATGGTCCGGCGCATCGCCACCATTCGTGCCGGTCGACGCCGCCACGTATGTTTTGCCGTTCGATGTGACGAGACCACCGATCGATGATGTATTGCCTGCCGTCCACACACCAGTGCCAAACGAGGTCGGTTGTGCCAGATAGAACAGCGTGCCGACGTCGGCCGCATTAAACAGCGCAGCGGAAGCAGAGAGCGTAACGGTTCCCGTCTGGCCGCTCGCCTGCACGGCAGTAGTATTGATGCCGATCTGATCTTCGAACGGTCCACCTACGGTCGCGAATGGCGCGATGACCCAGTTGGTCGGGCCAAGGCGCGACAGCGTCTGCGGCGGCTGCGTACCGCACGCGATATAAACGACGTCAGCCGACTCCGTAAAGCGCAGATTGAACTGGCCGTTTGCATCGGTCAGATCAGACGCGCTGTAGGGCGATGTGATCGTATATGGAATTGCCCCGTTAAACACGCGACCCTGGTTGGCCCAGAAGGCAATGTAGTTCGGCCCGAACTCAAGCACGTAGGCCTGAAACACATTGAACTCGAACTTGACCAGCCACGCGCGCTGATTCGAATTCTGGACTGCGCCGACGTAACGGAAGCCGCCGCGGCGCATCGCCGGTCCCTGAATCAGCGGGATCACGTTCTCGCAGGTCTTCATTCCCTGCGCGTACTTCGGCACGTCGACGCGACCTTCGATGCGGGGCGACAGCTCGCCAGCATTGAACGAGCCTTGAATAGGTGACTGCCTCACAGCCGGATCAGCATCCAGCTGTCGTCTGCCATGCCTTCGGGTGCTTTCTCGAACGCGTTGGCGCGCATCGCGTCCTGGATTGCCTGCGCGTATGCTTTCAGGCAGGTCTGGCGCTTGGCATCGGAGTTCGTCAGTTCCTCGCAGGTGTACCACGCAAGCTGCGCGGCAATAGCGAGACAGAACAGCGGATCGAAGCGGCCCGTGTCGGTGACATCCTGGATATAGCGGATTTTCAGCGGGACCTGGAAGTCCGTGAAGATCTTGTCGTTTTCTATCGTGTAGGCGCTGTCGTCCTGGTTGCGATAGTCCATCATCGCCGGATCAGCGTAAAAGTCATTCACCTGAATGAGGCGAACGAAGTCAGCAGGAAGCTGGCAGGCGTTGCCGAACTGCCATGCCGGTGGTGTTGCGAGCGCGGGAAGCATCGCACGCGCCGAGGCGAACGACCAGAAGTGTTTCCGGAGTTCACCGAGCCGCACCATGTCATAGACCGCGGTCATGGAGCGCGCGGTCTTGGAGTTATCGGTGATCGCGGTAATGCGGCCGACACCAATGAGCGTGGCCGCCATATTGCAGATGTCGGTCTGGCTGCTCACGACGCCACTCCTTTAGCCAGGCAGGTTCAGCTTGGCAATCTCGGATTCGAGGTACGACTCAACCTTGTTCAGGGCCTGCTGCACCTGCATCTTTGCCTGCGCCGCGCTCATGCCGTTTGTCGTCACCAATGCGGTCCAGTCGACTGTCACCTCGATCTGCCCAGCGACGGTTGCAATGCCGGCCGCGTCGATGATCTGGTCGATGCGCGTTTCCGGGTTCAGCGAATAACGTCGGGTAGCCACGTGCTTCTCCTATCAAAAAACCCGGTCAGCCGAAGCCGACCGGGAAAACCCAACCCCACGGAGAATTACTTACGCACCGTTGTCGACGTAATCGACCGAAAGACCCAGCAGGCCACCAGCCGTCAGCGCGGCCGTCAGCGTCACCACGATGTCGAGTGCATAGCCCGGGTCAGCCGACAGGCCAGCGGCCTGCCACAGCGGCTGTTCTTCGAGCGCCATCGTGTAAGTGCCAGACTGGTTCGTCACGTCCGTATGTGACAGGGCGGACGCGAGCGACTGCGCAGCAGCGAACAGCGCAGCGGAAATCGCCGTGTTGCTCTTTGCAGTCGGCTGCGACACACCGATGTTCGCGGCGCCCGACGTGAGAGCCGCACACGACAGCAAGACCTTCCGAACCATCGCCGTCGACGGAAGCGAAGCCAGGATGTAGGTGGAACCGATCGAGTCAGCGTTGACCGCTGTCACCTGACCGTGCGCAGAACGCAACACGCCGCGCTCGAGGCGAGCATCGTTGATCGCGCTCGGGATGGAGTCCCGGTTCGTGATCGTCGCGCTCTTGTAGACATTGACACCCATGATGAAACTCCTTTCAAATCCCTGCGAATATGTGAAAAACCCGGCCTAGACCGGGCATTCCCTGCTTACGCGCAGGGGATCTGAACCACCTTGGCTTCTTCGATCCGCGTCGCGCCGAACGTACCGAACAGGTAGACCTGCCACGGCAGGCCGGCGAGATCCTTACGCTGCGACACGTCAGCGCTGATGTCCTGCCACATGCCGAGGTGCATGCCCTCGTTCACGTAGAAGGGCACCATCGCCTGCGAGGAACCGTTGTTCGGCAGCCGCTCCGAGTGGATGAAGTCGACCTTGCCCCACTGCATCACGAAGCCGTCGTTCACCACAGCCTTCTCGCCGTTGTAATCGGCGTTGATGACCTGGACTTCATCCATCAGGTTGCGGTTCTGCTTGGCGCTGATCACGCAGTTGATGCGCTGGCCGCTCGACGGGTCCCAGGCTTCGTTCTGCAGAAGCAGCTGGATACCGGCCTTGAGCTTTTCGACGTTCATCCCGGTCGCGCTCGACGCGCCTTCCGAAGCCGAGATGATCTGGCCGGAAGGGAACGTCGTTGCGGTCGCGCCGTTCGTGCCGGTCTGGGCCGTGCCGAAGAACGCCGCGATGATCTGGTCGTCCTTCGCGCGGTTCATGGCGGCCGTGCCATTACGCACATAGCTCGACTGGGGGTCGATCAGCATGCGCAGCTTGTCGATCTGGTCGATCAGGTCGTTCCAGTCGTAATCGACCGGGAACACCCAGCGCCGGTCGGTCTGTTCTTCGACCGGGGTGAGGGCGGGATAGCGCGTCGTGCGGATCGTGGCGACGGTCGGCTTGAACTGGTCGACCGGCACGCCCTGCTTACCAACGTACGCGCCATGAGTGACGGAGTTCGTGAGACGCGACGTCAACTGCTGACTGAGCAGCTGGACGTTCGTCGTGTACTGCTGCACGAAGAATGTGGTTACGGCCTGTGACATGGCAAGCTCCGGGAAAAGTGGTTTCAATCACGTTTCGAAGGGCTTGCCGTTGCCGGGCCAACTTCTTCCCCTGTGAGCCGGGGCAGGCTACTGGATTACCAGTTTCAGATCGGGGCGTTCGGGTCGTCTTGCCGATCAGTTTCGCCTGATGCGTGGGTCAATACCCAAACCTCAGTTCCCTTCTGGCTTCCTTCCGACACGTAGTGCTCAAGTTCGAGCGCCTTTGTGATCAGATACTGCGCATCCTTTGCAGGATTGAAAACCAGACGCAGACATTCTAACCGAATCAACTGAGATTGTGTTAGGACTCCGGATTGTTCTTTGGCCACCGGCAGGCCCGGCTTCGCACTCATTGCTGCGACTCAGGGTAGGCGATCTCGAACAGGCGCTGGAATTCCGCCGACTTGGCCTTGTCACCCGCGATGTAGGCGGCTGTCCATGCCTTGTCAGACTTCAGTTCCGTGATGCGCTGTTGCGCGGCCGCCTGATTCATTCCGCCGAATCCGGCATTGCCACCTTCACCGCCCACTGCGCGATGTTCGCTTAGACCCTTGCCGATCGAGGAGAACATTTTCAGCATCGTCTCGGTCCCGATCGCGCGCTCGATCCGGTTCATGATGTCCGCGCGCTCATCGCCATTTGCAGCCGGAACGAACTGCATGGATGCCCGCTTGCCTGCTTCGAGGTTCGCATCCGCCTCCTGCCCCCACGACCCAACCACCCGTGTGAAGTCCTGATCCGCCTTCGTCACATACGCCTGGTCAGCGGCCTGCTGCTGCGCAAGCGAGAACGCGTTCCACTTCTCGGTCAGCTGCTGCGCCTGCTTCGGCGGAATGCCAGTTTCGTGAAACCATTGCTTGGCCTGCTCGGCAAACTCAGGTGGTGAGCCTTCGGGAACCGGAAGCTGGTAATCCGCTGCATTGGCCGGAATACCGATCTTCGCGCGGTACGCCTGAATTTCTTCGGGCTTCGCGTCGTCACCAGGAATCACAACCGTGCGGCCGGCTTTCTCGTGGCCGATCAGCTTTTCGAGGTTGTACGCGGACTCGGCAAGCGCGGACGGATCTTTCCAGCCCTTTGCCTGCACCCACGTGCGCGTCGATTCGTCGGCGATGCCTGAGTACCAGTCCGCATTCGCGGCGCCACCAGCAGGTGCTGGTGAAGGCGCGGGGGCCGCTGCGGGAGACGGGCTCGGTGCGGGACTGGGCGAAGGTGCACCGCCCCCCGGCGCGGGAGACGGTGCCGGGGCTGCACCACCGCCCAGCGCTGCAGCTGCAGAATTAGTCGTCATTTTGTTCCTGCTCCATCATCTTGATCAGTTGGGCGTCGTCAACATGCAGGTGATGGATGATCCGTTGGAACATCTCCTGTCTGCCGATCTTCACCGCTGTGGCGAAAGGATCGACCTGCTGACGTACTGTCGACACTACGAGCGGACTTTCCGTGAAGCGTGCAAACCGGCGCAGGTCCGCAAGTACTGCGCGGCCAGCTTGTGATTCGAACGTCGCCCGGTAGAACGAGCGCCGTCGAAGCAGCTTCTCGAAATACGATCTCACGAGCCGCTGATGCCGGTGTTGCTCGGGGCGATCGTGGGCGAAACAGGCGGCTCCGTCGATGAAGGGGCCGCGTCAACAGGCGATGGCGTCTGGGCCTTCGCCATCGCCTCGGCAATTGCTGCCGCAGCAGCTTTGTCAGCGGTAATCTGCTCGCGCAGCGCAGCCATCTGATCGTTCACAGCCAGTGCGGCAGTATTTGCGTCAGCGAGCTGGGACTGCAGTTGCGCGATCTTTGCGTTTGCAGCCGTCAACGCGTCCGCCG
Source organism: Paraburkholderia sp. SECH2 (assembly GCF_030464795.1). Lineage (NCBI taxonomy): Bacteria > Pseudomonadati > Pseudomonadota > Betaproteobacteria > Burkholderiales > Burkholderiaceae > Paraburkholderia > Paraburkholderia sp. SECH2. The sequence goes on along the minus strand of NZ_JALPRH010000006.1, from coordinate 25,669 downwards.
TGGTCGTATCGACAACGGCCTGACCTGCGGTACCAATGCTGCCAACCAGCGGCGTCAGCGTCGTAACGAGATCATCGGGGCTCGCGACGAATAGTGTGGTGTCGTTGCGGGCAAAGACGATGTTTCCGTTGTCGTCTTTGGCAACCTTGAAGCCGTCTGAGAGCGGCGTGTAGTTGAGTTCCATTATGCTGGTGCTCCGGTGGGTAAGCCGAGTTGGGGGGCCTGCTGGTTATTGCCTGCTGTCGCTTGAGCCTGCGCGAAGTCTTTTGCGGCACTTGCTGCGACCGGTGCAGCGGCGAGGAGCTGTTGCGCCTGCGCAGCCGTGGCGGCCTGTTCTTTAAGCTTGACGAGCTCTTCGTCCGTACGGATCACCGATTCCGGAACACCGCCCACTTCTGCAATCAGGCGTGCTGCCTTGTCCAGATCGAAGATCTGCATCACGGTCGGATCGATCTGCGCGAGCGGCGCTATCGACTGGATGGTCTGCAGGATCGAGACGCCGACACCAGCGCGTTGCGCCTGGTTCAGCGGAGACTGGTATTCGATCTTGAAGGAACCGCCGGCGCGAATCAGTTCTGGTGGCATCGGCGGCAATACGCCAGCCATCGAAAGAATGTCTATCTCGCGCTCAACAAGCGGGCCAAGCAGTTCAGCCTGAATGCGGCCCATCGTTGGAGCCAGAAGCTGACCTTTCTCCTGCGCCCGAAGCATGGCCTCAGTCGCGGTGATCTGGGGCTCCTGAACGAGGATGCGGAAAAGCGTGACGAAGAACGCGTCATTGATCACCTCGCGGCGCTGGTTCATCATGTCCAGCCCGATGTTCACCTGGGCTTTCGATTCGAACGGGATTGCGGCCGCACGGCCATTCGAGTCCACATACCCGTAATTCAGGGCGTTGGAGCGGACATTGAACGCCTGAAGACTCGCATCGTCCGTGAGCATGATCGGCGGCGCCACGACGTTCTGAGCCGCGCGGATGATGGTTTTCGCCATCTCATTCAGCATCTTGATGTCAGGCAGAACCGACATCGCGGGCGAGCGGCCGTACACTTCGCGCGGGGCCGTCTCGAAGCGCGGCACGCAGAACGGGAAGGTACGATAGCCACCTTCGCTGATGATCTGGCGCGTGTTTACGCTCAGATAGCAGCTTTCAAACGCCATGCCCTTATAGTCGCGGCGGCCAAACAGACGGTTGCGGTTCGGCTGCACCGCGTGCATGAACCAGAACTTCGTCTGGAACTGCTTCTCGAATGCTTCCTGGACTTCCCGCGGGCAGTTCGCGTATCCCCATTCCGTCACAGCCTGGTGCGCGGTCCATTCAAATTTTCGCACCAACGTATCGATGCGACCGTGCGCGTCCTCGGCGATCCAGCATTCCGCCAGCGGAAACGACTTGTAGCGGATGCCGATACCCGGGACATCGTCGACATACAGCACACCTGTGCCGAACGCGCCAATATCCAGCACGACCTCGCCGGACTGGGACTGGAAATTCGAATGTGGCGCGTAGCGCACCTTGAACAGGATGTCGTTGACTTCCTCGAGGTAACGCCTCACCGACGTATTATCAGCCAGCGCCATGTTGTGCGCCGCCAGTTTGTGATAGGCCTGCGTGGCAGGGAAAGACATGGAGATCACTGCTGCGGCAAACTTCGGCAGTGCTAACGGTGCAGTCGCATCGAAAATTCGTTCGTTCCGCTTGTCACCATCTGGCCGCTGTTGCTGGAAGATGTTCTGTTGCGGACGTACACGCTCCGCTACCTCGCGCCAGTGACCCTCCCAGATCCCGCGGCGCGCCGCAAGATTGGAATGCAGCCGAAGGATCTCTTCGGCTTTCGGGTCGATCTGGCCGGGCGTCTCGGTCATGTCAGCCTGCGGCGTTCGACGGTACGCCAACTGCCCACGCGTTCACACCGGTTGCCGTCGTGATGAACAACGACAGTTTCCCGGCAGGTGCGCGGAAGTTCGCAGTACCATCCGCCGTGATTGAGATCGGCGTGACGGTCGCGTAATTCTGGAGGGTGTAGTAATTGCCATCCGGCGCCATAGACTGAAGCACAGCCGTGCCGCCACCCCACGTCGCCGAATGGATGTACAGCGTTCCCTCCCCGCCCTCCCAGTCGATCGGCGCTGTTTGCCCAACGCCTGCGGCGGTTGCCATTGTGTGCTGTACGCGACGTGCCATGTCAGGCTCCGAGCAGCGAAGAAGCTGCAGTTCTCACTGCCGGCTGAACAGCCGACGTGTTCTGGTTCTGACCCGCAAGGATCGTCGACGCCATGCCGCGACGGTTTGCCAGACCCGCTGCGTTCTGCTGCGCCTTGGCCGCGGCATCGTCATACGTCGGCGGCGGAGGCGGCGGTGTCGGGGTTGGGATGTTCGGGCCACCTCCGCCCATAATCCGTACTCCTAAAGGTCAACCTGATAATCAGAAACCGCAAAGTTCGGACGGTTTGCATTCGGCTCGCGCCGCACAATCTGCCTTCCCTCACCCGCACCGATCATGATGTACTGGTCGGCGTCACACACGTGGCTGAACATGTTCTTGTCCGGCACATCCCGGTAACGCTCCATCCCGGCCACCTGAATTCGCTTGTAATTGTACCCGCCTGCGTAACCCTTGCGCAATGTCTTGCATTGTGTATGCACAAGCATCCCAGGTTCACCGTCGATCAGGCGGCGCATTGGGACCGAAACAGCCTCGATGCGCAGGATCGGATCGTTGGTCTTTGCCGGGTTCGCGATGATCCCGGCGGCTTTCAGGATGTCGAACGTGGTCCTCTCGTCATCGCCGCGCGCGTCACCGCTTGGATCACCTGTGATCGAACGGATCTTATACCCCGGGTACACCTGCGCCAGATGATTTTTGAACAACTCGGCGAAGCGCACGATGCCCATATCTTCAGTCACCAGCTCGCTGTGCTTGCGCCACTGCCCGTTCGGCATCTGCTGCGCAAACACAGCTGCCGGCGTTAGCCCGAAGTCCATTCCAATGTCCAGCGCAAAGCGCTTGTTCGCCTCAAAGTCACGACAGTGCACGTTGTCGCGATAGTCACTGTAGATCGGCTTGCCATCCAGCACGTAGCCGTAGCAGCCGTTCACATAGACGTTGATCCACTCGACCGACTTGTTAGCCTTGGCCTTCTGGTAATAGCCCGGCGGAAGATTCTTGATGTTCTCGGCGCCCGGATCTTCACCGCCTAGCTGGTTGTACCACTCGAACAGCGACTGGTCGCGGCGCAGCGCACCCATCTCGCGCAATGTCGATTCCAGTTCGTGCGTGGCTTCAACGTCCTCAGGGCTGGGGTCTTCGGCTAGCCTGTACCACCAGTGATCGGTGTCAGGCGGGTTCGTGTCCATGATGATCTGCGGATCGGTGCAACCACCATCCTCAACACGCGGAAAGCGACCCACGCGACCCGTCAGGCCGTCCAGGATCGCCTTTGACATCTCCTTTGCTTCATTGATCCACGCGTCGCTCAGCTCCATCGACAGGAGCTTCTTGACGTCTTTCGGGCGGTCCAGAGCAACGAAGATCACCTCCCAGTCGACCTTGTTGACCTCATCGATGACATGGTGCGTCGGCGGACCATCGTCGACGTATTTGCCCGTCGACGCGGGAATCCACTGGTGCCACGTCTTGATTGTCGTGGTCTTGAGTTCGGGGTAGGTGTTGCGGATGATCGCCGTGCGGCGGCGTATCCAGCCATCCTTCTGGCGTTTCTGTTTCTGCAGGTTGCGGATCAGCTTCATCACGCAGCCAACAGATTTACCTGATCCGATCGGGCCTTTGATGCCGCACACGAACGCGTCTGACTTGATGAACGCCTTGCACACAGGGCCTGCAGGCGTATAGACGATCTTCTTTTCTTCGATCAAATCGCTGCGTTGCTTGACTACCATGGCTATACGCCGGCGGTCGAACGAATGATCGACATCTGCAAGATACCCAACGCGCGCGCCAGATCGCAAGGCTTGCCACACGTTTGCCGGCGGATCTGCCCATCAGCGTATTCGATCACCAGAAACACATTCACGATCGCAGGGGCACCCTCTTCGTCCATCCAGTCAGCCTGTTCGCGAAGATGCTTCGCGATGTCGGCATTTGACGGCGCGAAACCGGTCAGGGGCAATTCGCGAAGGTTCGACATCAGTGTTTGTCGCCCGGCAGGATCATCTCGTCACCCATGCGGCCGGGTGCAACCTCACGCGTAAAGCGCGCGTCCGTCACGCGAAGCAGGCCTGCGCGGACGCTAAAGAACTTCGCGGCCTCGGTGATCATGGTGATGAATCCACCGAAATCGTCGAAGTGACCTTCGAAGCGGCACTGGTTGATCTCAAGCTCGAACTTCCACGCACCAACGTCCAGGAGCGAGCGCTCGATCGCGATGTGGCTTATTTTCACGGCTACCCCAGGTTCAATACGATGTTCAACACGCCAGACGTGTTGTCTTCCTTGCCAATGCCTAAGTAACGGTCCAGGCCGTTCAGCGCGGCGTTCTTGTCCCACACCTTGTATTTCTTCGTGTACCCAACGAACACACGATCCTGGCCGCTTCCTTCATATTCCTCGAGGACTTCGATTCCCCCGATCCCAGCAGCGGTGTCATCGTCAAGCTCACCAATCGGAATTGGCTGACCGTTGGATGCGAACAGCTTGCGAGGATCGAAGAACGCCACCCGTGCACGCTCGGCGATCACGCGCTCGACTGTCACCTCGAGCGAATGCATCGTTTTCGCGACCTTCTCGTCGATGGCACTGGATATCCTAGGGTCCTTTAGCAGCCGGGACGCGGCCACGCTGGCGCCAGCAGAGCCATATCCGGCGCGGATCGCAGCTTGCGTACCGTTGTGATCCTTCAGGTACTCAAGCTTGAACTTAGCCTGTTTGGGTGTGAGTTTAGTAGCCATCTTAGCCATAACGCAGGAGAACTTAGCTTTTACACTACTTCAATGCTAAGGCCTGCGCAATCGGCTCAGGCACTTTCCAGCCCAAACCCGCTCTGTGCTTGGCCTGAACCTGTTCCCATACCTCGTTAATCTCATTAGCATTCAGCTTGCGTGGCCCTTTCCTGTTCTTGCGCACGCCCTTGCTCGTGAAGGATTGCAGTTCTTCGATCATGATCACGCCGGACGCGCGAGACCGCGCCAATAGTCCTGCGTGTCGATGACGCCGATCGGCCAACCCTTTCTGTGTTCGAACCGCTGCTTGCCGGGCCTCCAGACGGCCCGGATCTCATCCTTGACGCTGCCATCCATGTTGCGGCGCTGAACGTCGTACGGGCCTCTGCGGACCGGCGGTGTCGTGCATGGAATCCAGTCTGTTACCTTGCTCATGGTTTTTCCCCAATAACACCAACAAAATCTTTCGCATCCAACGCACGCTCGGCAATAGCTTCAGCCACGCGCAGGCGGCAGATCGCCACGCGTGGCTGCAGATCACGGAACATGCCGTGGAAGCGCTTGTTCATCTGCGCTTCGGCGAGCCAGTAGGTCTTCTGGGTGCCCATATCGTCGAGGCACGGATGCGGGTACAGCGTGTAATTACGGCGAAAGGCCAGATCCGCCGCCAGCTGCGAGTTCTCGGTCGGCGCATAAATCTGGAAGCCAACCTGTTGCACGTCGATGCGGCAATAGTGCTGCCCATACAGGCCACGCAGCTCCGCCGTGAAACCCTCGGCGCGCGCTACCCAGTAATCAAGCTCGGCGCCAATCAGGTCATCAATCTTCATTTCGGATCCCTCAGATCAAGCACAGCGGCATCGCTCGCGAGAAACGCCCCCAGCGATTTCGCATTAAACGCGATCACCGCCTCGAGTTGGTAGGTGCCGTCGCGATTACGGAGCGCCGGCGGTGCAATGGCGCTAAACTGGTCAGGCAAATCAACGTCGACGTGCACGAACGCCGTGCGGCCATTCCAGTGGACCGGCTTGTGCACCCGCTGAACCACGCACTCGAACGTCTCATACGAATTCCCGCGGCCGCTTGCCAGGCTGATTGGCAACACCATGCGAACGAGCAGCCTCATCCGTACAACCGCTCAAGCGTGGCGTTCAGCAGATCGATCTGCGTCATTTTCAGGATGTGCAGGTACGTCTGGTCTCCGTGAACGCCGTTTTTTCCCTGATGACAATCGTCAAGACACAGCGGCACGGTGCAGAAGTCGCCCGCGCGCTGCGCACCACCGTGACCAACACGCACGTGATGGACCGACGTCCTGCTCTCCTGCTTGCGGCCAAGCAACGTACAGCAGATGCACGGCATCGCGGCGATCCGGCCCATGTGAGTGCTCTCGCGCTTGTTCGGCTTGTGCTTCACGCCGACTGCCCAGTGCGAACCATGGCTACCATCGCACCGACCACAACAGGATCAGCGCGCGGCCACCAGGCATCCGTGCGCGGTATAGCCGGTCGAGCTCACGCTCAGATAGTTGCCTTTTCCCGGTACGTTTCAACGAATCCTTCACGCGCTTTCGTGCCAGTAGATACTCGGGGGTTCTGTTGACCGGTTTCTTGGCATTCTTCCCTTCGCCAAGTCTGTAGACCATCTCGTGATTCGCACCGCGGTATTCCGGAATATGTGCGCCGCCATCTGCCACCAGATCAGCAAACACCGCGCGCACGTATTTCTTTTCGCAGTCGATGATATTGGCAACCTCAAGCGAGGTTCGCGCCACGCCGTCCGACATGAGCGCGATAATCGCCCCTTTAGTCTCGGGTCTACGTCCCATCTCACACCCCCCTAATATCGAAACCGCCGCCCTTCGCCTTGCGAACGAGCCTGAAAACAAACGGGTACTGCGTCGCGGCCGTCTTGATCTTGACGTTCGCGTCCTCTTCCATGAAACCCTTGAACTCGTGCAGCTCGAGCGCGCCGCTTGCAACGATCACCGCGAAGTCAGGCGTATAAAACGTGTTGTCGGCAAGCCGGAACTTCATGCCCTCAAAGCGATACCAGAGGATCTGCCCTACCGACTTGAGCGCGTCGAGGTGCGCTGCATAAGCTGCTTCAGACTTATTCATCTTCCCGCCGCCCATGCGGCCGAGCGATCGGTGCATGGCCTGCGCAGCCGATTCAGTCGACTTTGGCAAGACGGGCGCGGCCTTCTTAACGACGCCGCGCGATACCCATGCGTCGTACTCTTCCTGCGTCATTCGAAGGCCTTTCATCCTCACCCCTGCTTGACGTTATTGAAGTACGCGTACAGCTGCTCATAGCGTTCTTCGCTTTCGCGCCCGACCGTACGCAGCATCTCTTCCATCCATTCCCCCGGTCCCGCCGCCTTGAACACGCGCGCCTTGAAGCGTTCCGGGTTTTCGTTGTCCTTACGGCCGATACCGAGCTGCTTGCTGCGGTCATCGATCCCGACCGCGCTCTTCCACCAGTTCGGCGTAATGGTCTGGTTCAATGCGTCGCCGAGCGGGTCGATCTTCCTCACCGGGAACAGGCCCGTCCAGCCGCGCATCAGCGCTTCCTCGATCGTGGTTTCGGGTGTTTGACCCTGAACGCGAAGCAGATCCAGCTTCTTCACGGACACACGCGCCGCCCCGCGCGTCCACGGCGCGTCGGCAGCCTTTGCTTCGCGGTGCTCGCACCACTCGATCCATGCGGCGCGTGAGAGCCACGCCGGAAGTTCAAAATCACGAAGTTCTCGATGCAATGCAACTCGCGACGAAGGCGCGGAATTGCTTACTGACGGTTCTTTACGTTTACTGACGGTTCCGTGTCCCGTTTTCGGTACTGTTTCCATCCGTTTTCGGGACTGTTTGCCGCCGTTTTTGGTACTGTTACTCGGGGATTTTGGAACTGTTCCGTTTTTGGAACTGTTCCGTTTATGGGACTCTTTAACAGTCCCGTTTTTCCCAACGAGAAGCCGGTAAACAATGATTTGCGCTGTGCTACCGCGTCGTTCTCCGCTGTCCTCAACGAAGCCCATCTCAACGAGCTTCGCTATCGCGGTGATCACTGTCTTACGGTCCTGATCGGTCGCTTCGGCGATATAGGCCACAGACGGGAAGCAAAGGAACTCCTTGCCGTCCGCGCAGTTGGCGAGGATGGTGAGGACGAACTTGGCCGTCGAACGGCCTACGCGCTGTCCTAGTGCCCAGGTGATGGCTTCTACGCTCACTCAGCCGCCCCGCTCAGATGCAGCCGATACAGGTTCGTGTTCGGCGTCCGGTTCTCGCGCGTAATCAGGCCTGCAGCCTCAAGCGTGTTAATCGCCGTGTAGACGGCCTGCGAGGTTATCCGCGTCACACGCTGCAGTTCCTTGATGGAAGGCCAGCAGCGGCCCGTTTCGTCGGCGCGCCACGCCATATAAACCAGAATGGTCTTTGCAGACGTCTTGACGTTCTGCTCGAACGCCAGATCAACCAGAATCACGCTCATAGCTCAATACCCCTTGTGCGGGTTCTGCTTCACGTCTCGCTGCGCTCTTTCGCGCTCAGCCCGCCAACGCGCTTCTCTCGGTGTCTCGTTGGGCGCGACGGGTCGGCGGTCGACTTCCTCGCGGATCGCTTTGGCCTGATCGCGGATAAGGTCGCTGGCGCTGTTCACGGCTGTTCCTTCAGCGTCAATCGGTACTGCACGCCGCGGCCCGGCACGCGCATGCGGACGAAGTAGCCTTCCTGCTCCAGCTCGGTGACGAACTTGCGGACCGCCGACTCGCTGACGCCGCATTCGTGCGACAGGCGCTGGTGTGTGATGAAGCCCTCCTGCGTGGTCAGGTGGGCGTTGCGGGCGATCGCGAGCAGCACGATCTTCTTCAGACCCGGGATCTCGAAGCGCCAGGCGATGTTTTCGTGGTGGAGACTCACTGGCCGCCTCCGCAAGCTATTGGAGTCGGTCCGTAGTAAAGGCGGAAGTGGCCGATTCCCAACGCGCCAGCAATCGCCAGCACCGTCACGATGATTCCGACCGTCGAGAAAACTCTTTTCATGTGCGCTGCCGTACCCAGTGCGCAATCAGGCCGCGCGCCCAGGAGAAGGTGTAGAAGAAAGACAACGCGAAGATGCCCCATTGCCCGGCCTTCCACGTCGTGTAGAACCAGAACGGCTGCGCGACCAGCCCGAACACTGGCGACCAACGCCGCCGGCTGCTGCGTGGATCCTGCGACAGGAACACCGCCGTTACACCGCATAGCCCAATTGCAATCTGCTCGATCACTCGCTACTCCGCGTCCTGCTTTGGCCCAACCTGTCCCAGCTTCGGCCGCGTTTCGTATTCGGTCACCATCGGGTGAAGCAACCCGAAAGCACTCCTGATCACGAGATAAACGATCAGGTCGATCGTTGAAACGCCCTCTTTTGCTGCTTGCAATGCCAGATCAGCCGCCTCCGGTCCAGGAAGCTGGATTTCGAAGCTGGTCTTGCATCGTGTCATGCGGCCATCCTTGTCCCGGATTGGGACGTTTCGTCAATGCGATCAAGCAGATTCGCTGGCAAATTACCTACAACGCCAAGCAGCATCAGTTCGGCGATGCGAGCCAGCGCGGCGGAATCGCTCTCAATGCCCTGCAAGACCTTGTACTGCTGCATGGCGTCATATACCCGGTCTGTCAGACCAGTCTTGACTTCGTTGTGACGTTCGGATCGGCGGCGCATGGGACCTCCTTTCGTAAAAGTTGAAGGAATCGAAAATGAAACTGACTGCCTTATTTTTTAGGATCTTCTGGCGAACCCACAGGAGGCTGAACATCATCCGCGGCGGCAACCGCCGGGATCTCCTTCTCCTTGCGCAACTCCGCGCGAACCTGAGCAAGCACCTCGGGTCTGGCAACCTCGAGGTACATGAGGCGTGCCGGTGGAATGCCCGTCTTCTTCCAGTTGCTCACTGAGGGCGGTTCAATGCCGAAAAGTCTGGCGGTCGCGGCGGTGCCGTCGAGTGCCTTGATTACGGCGATTGCGAAGGGGTCGCGGTTCTTGTCCATGCCTAAGTTTAGCCATGCCTAACACTCAATGCAAGGCATACATAACCCTTTTTTTGTTAGCCTAAACTAATGAACACTTGGAACTCCCGTATTGTCGAGGCTCGCGAGGCGAGGCGAATGAAGCCAGCAGAGCTCGCGCGCCTCTGCGGCGTGTCCGCGCCGACTGTCTCCAACTGGGAATCAGGAGGCATAAAGACGCTCGAAGCCGGAAACATGCTCAAGATATGCGAGGTTTTGGACGTCGATCCGTGGTGGCTCGTCTTAGGCCCACCTAACGGCAAAGCTCCGATTACAGAGGACAAGTCCCCTCTGAGTAACGAAGCGTTCCGACTCGTTTCGTGGATCGAACGTGTAGACGCCCTTGGCGATCCGGCCCGAAAATTGTTCAGTTATATATATGCCGCATTGCAGGTTGCGGGCACTCTTACTCAGGCGCAGAATTCCCCAAGGGATGCGGATGCGGATGCGGCCGAAGCTGCAGCGCTCGTGACGTCCCACATCGCACACACCGAGGGGAAAGAGCGTGCAAACAAGAAGCACAAACCATAAAGCCATCGTTGACCTGACTACCTACCGAGAGACCAAAAGACAGTCCCTGAAACCCAGCGAGATACCGGTGCAGATCGATGCGGAAGAAACGATCACCGAGATCGCGAGATACGTTCTCCTGATCGCCCAGGCAATTCGACGGCCGCGCCACTAGCAAGAAATCCCGCCTGAGAGAGCGGGATTTTTTTCGCCCGCATACTTAGGTACAACTAATTTATGCTTGACTTGTTTGTTAGCCACGCCTAAGCTTCAGTCAACCGGCGAGAGCACTGATCGAAGCGGACTGAGCCAGTCCACTGCATTCAGCGCTTCTCCCGTCTATCAAACTGAGGTGGGGTGAGTCATGTTCTACAGCGACTACGGCGTCAGGACTTACAGGGTCCGCGCCTCGAATTACATCCTGCGGTTCGCCGCGCATTTCGACCAGTACCTGAACGCGCACTTTGTGCGCTCGGTTGGGTATGACCAGATCGTGTGGTGCTGACATGAGACCGATTCTTCTCGCGATCCTCATGCTGGTCGCCTCGCACACCTACGCGTCTACCGCTTCTGCCAATCACGGGCATCACGGTGGCCTTGGTAATGGCGCGATCGGCGGCCAGTCTTCAGTTGGTTCGCCAGCCGCATCTGCGGCGGCGGCTGGCGGCAAGGGCGGCCGTTACTCACTGGTCGATGATTACCAGCCGTGGCCGCAGGCGGAAATGAAGCAGTTTCAAAAGCCTGAATTCGCGTCGTTCGCCGGGAAGTGACCGTGAGCCACCACTATCCCCACAACGACCTGCTGGCGGCGACCTACGTCGGACTCGGCTTGTTCGCGAAAATCTGCGCATGCTTCGCGGCCGGCGTCGCCATCGGCGGTGTCTGGTATTTGTGCGCTGCGCTGCGCGCCGGGGCGCTGTGATGCGAGATCTAAAGTTTCTGCTGCGCCTATGCGCGGCTTTTGTTGCGATCGTGCTGGTGTTGGGGCTCGCCCAGAAATGGGATGATGCCCAGACCGAACACGTTCGTGCGTCGATGCGCAGTACCTGATCCCGTAAAGGCTCACCATGAATCTCCTTCACTCGTCCTTAGTAGTCCTCTGCGCGTTCATGGCCGGCATGTGTGCTGGGCTGATCCTTGGCGGCTTGGTCCGCGCGGCGAAGCAGCACGACATTGTCTTCGGTGAGCACGAATCTGACGCGCCTTATCCGCGCTTCTACGAGTAACCCCCGCCGCTCCATTGGTCCGGAGCGGTTTTGATGCCGGCCTGTACGTGCGGCCTTTTTTTGGAAATGACGTGGACGCTGGCGAACTGCTCGTGATCGCTTTCTTTGGCGCAATCGCTGCAGGTGTTCTGCTGGCGTGGATTTTTAACAGGTAGAGGCATGCGTTCACCTATCTCAGTTACTGACGCGATGGTTGCCCGGGAGTTTCGTTTGCAGCGCTGCAGTGGTTCAGCAGTCGAAGCAATCACGAACCCTGCGGTGCGCCGCGCGCTCGAGCTGGGCGCCAAGGTGCGTGCTGCCCGCGAGGCAGGTTCGGCGCAGCCTGTCTCAATCGATGCCAAGTCCCGCGCCGCAAATGACTTTGGTTGACTACAAGGAAACGCAATGCAACAACTTCAGATTCCTCCCCTCGCCGAAGGCGAGATCTATCTCTGCGGATTGGTCGATGCGAATGGTGACGTCGAGCACACCGTCCTCCTGCCCGGCGACAGTGAGCGCGCGGCGTGGCAGACCCAGATCGAATGGGCGAAAAGCATCGGCGGTGAGTTGCCGACGCGGCCCGAGCTGGCCATCGCCTTCGCAAAGCATCGTGAGCTTTTCCAGAAGGCCGCTCACTGGTCAAACGAGGAAGACGCTGACGATCCCGGTTGGGCCTGGTATCTGTACTTCGGCAACGGTCTCCAGTACTACGACCACACGGACACCAAGCGCCGCGCCCGAGCCGTCCGCAGATTTAAAAATTAATCCATTTACCAATTTTCTTTACCCAGGAGAGCCGGCATGCAGCAGCTGCAGCTTCCCCCGCTCGCCGAAGGCGAACTTTACATCGGTGCGATCGGTGACAAGACCGGCGACGTCTACCACGTGATTCTGCTGCCGGGCGACAGCGACGACGCGACTTTCAAAAAGCAGTTGGAGTGGGCAAAGAGCATCGGCGGCGATCTGCCCAACCGGATCGAGCAGGCCATGCTCTTCGCGAACTTCCGCGACCAGTTCGAGCGAGATGCTTACTGGTCCAACACGCCGGACACTGATCCCGGTTACAGCGGTTGGGCCTGGTATCAGGGCTTCGACGGCGGTTTCCAGCTCAGCTACCACACGGGCACCATGCTCCGCGCCCGAGCCGTCCGCAGATTGCCCATTTAACCATTCAGCAATTTATTGGAGCGTTCGCAATGACGATTACGCTTGAGGCCATCAAGGCCGAGCACACGAAGGTTGGCGAAATGATCGCAGCCTTCGAAAGACAGGCCGCGACTACCGTCTACCACATCGAAGCTCACGCCATCGAGCTCGCGCCCGGTGAACGCTATGCCGGGTTGATTCTCGGCGAGAACGGCGAGGCCGACTACCACCTGATCCTGCTGCCCGGTGAGGTCGAAGAAGTCAACTGGGAAAGCGCCGGTAAATGGGCAGCGGAGCACGGCTGCGTCCTGCCGACTCGGCGCGAGCAATCGCTGCTGTTCGCAAACCTGAAGGGTGAATTCCAGTCGGCGTATTACTGGTCAGGTCAGCAGCATGAGACCAACAGCGGTTGGGCCTGGTCTCAGTACTTCGGCGACGGTACCCAGGGCTGCCACCACACGCTCACCGAGCTCCGCGCCCGAGCCGTCCGCAGATTAGTTCTTCAGTAATTTAGCTATTAATCAGCATGGCCATCCACACGAAACTTCCCATCTACAAGGTCGCGTACGACTTGCTCGACGTGGTCACGGATCTGGTCAAGAACATGCAGCGTGATTTCAAACGGTCTATCGGCGAGAAGATCAACGCCGAGTGCATCGAAATCATGGTTCTGGTCTTCCGCGCCAATGTCGCGCAGGACAAGTCGCCGCACCTTACTGAATTGATCGAGCGCCTGCAGGTGATCGAGTTGCTGGTTCGGCTCGCGAGAGATAAGCGACTTCTTTCCACAGAAGGTTATGCCAACACTATCGAACTCACGACCAGCATCGGGAAGCAGGCAAATGGGTGGCGGTCCGCGAATCGCCCGCTTCATGGAGGTCAAGGCCGTCATGACTGAGCGAACTTTCAATCTGGTCGTGCCGCTGGCTCACGAGGCCACCGCCATGCGCATCACGGATACCGACCGCCAGCGTGCGGAACGGTCCAGCGCAGTTTCCTGGCTGAGCAATCGGCCCGGCGACGTAGATAGCACGAACAATGCGGTTGGGCCTGGTATCAGAACTTCAACAACGGTAACCAGAACAACAACCACACGAACAACAAGCTCCGCGCCCGAGCCGTCCGCAGATTGGAACGCACCCGCTGATTTCACCTTCACCGAACTCGTAGAAGCCTATTTCGATTGCCGGCGGACGAAGCGCAACAGCGCCAGCGCGCTGACCTTCGAAGCGAATCTGGAACGCAACCTCCGAAACCTGTATGACGAACTGGCTGACGGCAGTTACGCGCCTGGCCGCTCGATCTGCTTTGTGATCACGCGGCCGAAGCCACGGGAGGTGTGGGCGTCGGACTTCCGTGATCGCATAGTGCATCACCTGCTATACAACCGGATCGGACCACGCTTCGAGCGCTCATTCATTGCCGATTCGTGCGCCTGCATCAAGGGCCGCGGCACGCTGTACGCCGCAGTGCGCCTCGAAGCAAAGATCCGCTCAATCACGCAGAACTGGTCGCGGCCGGCCTATTACCTGAAGTGTGATCTCGCGAATTTCTTCGTCAGCATCGACAAGCATGTCCTGCTCGAGCTGCTGCTTGCGCAGATATGCGAGCCCTTCTGGGCGGCGCTGACCAAACTCGTGCTGATGCACGATCCGCGGACGGACTTCGAATTCCGCGGAGACCGGGATCTGCTGGCGCGCGTCCCGCCGCATAAACGTCTGATGGAGCAGACGGCGAACCGTGGCTTGCCGATCGGTAACCTGTCGTCGCAGTTTTTCGCCAACGTCTATCTCGACGTACTGGATCAGCGCGCGAAGCATCACCTCGGCGCGCGGCATTACATCCGATACGTCGATGACTTCCTGTTCCTGCACGAATCACCAGACTGGCTGAATGCGGCGCTAGCCGACGTCGGCGCTTTCCTGCCCGAGCGCCTCGGGGTGCGTCTCAATCCCAGCAAGACGATCCTGCAGCCAATCGCACGCGGCGTGGACTTCGTTGGGCAGGTTATCAAGCCATGGTCCCGATCAACGCGCCGCCGCACCGTCAGCGAGGCTATCAGACGCATCAGCAGCGTCGCTTCGGCCGATTTCCTCGCCGTGTCGAACAGCTATTTCGGCCTAGTCGGTCAGGCGTCGAGCAGCCATCACGACCGGGCGCAGCTCGGGAATGCCGCGCGCCGCCGCGGACACGCGGTTAATCATGCGCTGACCAAAACCTATCGAGGGAAGGAATGACCACTAATACAGATGCAGTGCCGACCAAGGCCAGTTCTCTTTTTCCGAGCTCGCAGAACCGATTTTTCTATACCGACCCGTCGGGCGACGGATCGCGTTTCTTCGGTACCGAGTCCGCGCGCGATGCGGCAATGAAAGAGGCCATCGCAGCGTGGTGCGACGAGGGCTGGAGCGAAGAAGTCGAACAGATTTTTTCGGGCGTCGTTACGCACACCGTCGAGCAGTGCGATGTTCAAAAGAAGCCGCAACCGTGCGGCGCGCATCCTGACCACGACTATGGCGATAACGACTGCGAGGCATGCATTGCATGGGACGAATTCCCTAACCATGAATTCGACGAGGTGTGCAACTACAAGCCAGTAGCGCTGTTCGCCAGTCCCGAAACGGAGGCAGAGCCGGTTCTGGTACCGGTGGATTACGATCGCGTGGTCTCGATTTGCGAGGCGCACGGAATATGCCTTCCGGTCGATTGCGTCGAAATGGTCGTGGAAATCATCCGGCTTGCCGCTTCATCTACCGGGGATCAGGAGGTGGGATCGTGAAAACGATTCTCGACCCGTGCTGCGGTGGCCGCATGTTCTGGTTTGATCGCAGCCATCCGAACGCGGTGTTCGGTGACGTGCGGTCTTAATCCATCGTGGTCACGGACCGCTCACACGATCAGGATGGCACGCGCATGCTTAATATCGCGCCGGACATTCTCATGGACTTCCGAGATCTTCCGTATGCGCCCGCCTCGTTCAAGCTGGTTGTGTTCGACCCGCCGCACCTAGTGCGCGCCGGCCCGCGAAGCTGGCTCGCGGCGAAATATGGAAAGCTCGGCACCGACTGGCGTGAGGACATTCGTAAAGGCTTTGCAGAGTGTTTCCGGGTGCTTGAACCGCATGGCGTGCTGATCTTCAAATGGAACGAGACGCAGATCAAGGTGGGCGAGATTTTGGCGCTGACCGAGCGTACGCCGCTGTTCGGTCACAAGTCGGGCAAGCGTGCCGACACACACTGGATCTGCTTCATGAAAACGGAGTCCTCAGCGCCATGACCGCCCCCACTAACAAGCTCGACGCAGGAGCAGTGATGAACACCGACATTCAAGTCGCGATCCGCGCGGTACGGCTTTATGCGGAGCGGCACCCGCGTCCCCCGCATGTGACGATGATCCAGGCCGGCGAAATGCTCGGCCTGAGTCGGTACACGATAAGCAAGATGGTCAAGGCCGGTCAGTTCAAGCTCAACAAATGCGGCCTGATTCCGATTGAGCAGGTTGATGCGGCGCTCGAGGCAGTTTAAAGGCGCTTGGCGATCTGCTCGGCTGTCTCGCGGTAGTAATGCTCTTGCAGTAGTTTCAAATCCTTGATACCCGATATCCGTGAAAGCGTGAGCACGTCGTATTTTCGCGACAGCCTGGTAAGCGCTTCGCCGCGGCTGTCGTGAAACGTTAGATCACCGATTAGCAGCGCCGTCTTTGCCTTGCGAAACAGTGTTGACATGGATTCAGCCGACACCGAAAAGCATTGTTCAAGGTGCGCAACCGGCGCCAGCAATCGCATTGCGTCTCGCGGAAGAGGGATTTCCCGCGGGCGCTTTGTGAGGTATTGCATCTTGTGCGCAACCTTGGCAACGCCGGTTTTCATATTCAACGTCTTTTTGCCAAGGCCGCGCAGTTCCTTCGCGCGCATCCCGCTGCGCAGCGCAACCATCCAGGCGAGCGCAACCTCGGCGCTTTTCGTTTTGGGCGCCTCGCCCGTCCGATAGCCCAGCCAACGAACGATAGGCCGGATCTCCTTCCATGGGTCCGGCCGCCGGTCACGCGGCGCCCCATCTTCCGGCATGCCCATGTCAGGAAACGGGCTCCCATCGATCCACTTCCACTCTTTGCGTGCGATCGTAAATACGTTGCGATAGAGATTGATCTCGCGCAGCACTGACCCGCTCGAGATCGGGCGTTTCTTCTTTCCTTCCGGGTCCGTGTAGCCAGTTAGGCGTCTGTCTCGCCACTCTGCCCACATCGGCGTATCGGCCCGAGAAAGTGGGCGCTCTGCGTACTCCGGAAAGTTTTTCACGAACGACTTGAGACGGTTCTGCTCCCACTTCGCCCCTTCCTTTTTCGTCGAGACGCGATCGGCGTAGGTGGCGAACGCTTCAGCCAGAGTGTGCAGATCCGCCGGCGGCGTATCTCGCTGTGCCATTAACTCTGCCTCGCGGCGAGCTCCCCACGTGTTTGCGTCTCGCTTGACGCGAAAGACTTTAGAGTCGCGCAGTGGTTTAGAGCCGCTCTTTCCCGGCACATAAACCTGTGCTCGAAAGCCGTCTTTGTGGGGGGTGATGGATGCCATCGTGGGGAGTCCCGTGGGTAGCAAATGGGGAGTTTTGCTAACATTTTACATCTTTCGGTATGGGAAGATGTGCGGGGAAACAGCAATACGCTACTTCTAAGCCATTGATTCCACAGAGATACACATACAGAGTTGAAGCGCGCTTAATGCCTCTGGTGCCGGGGACCGGACTCGAACCGGCAAGCCGTGAAGCGGCGGATTTTAAGTCCGCTATGTTTACCAATTTCATCACCCCGGCAGGGGTCAGAACCACGCTGGACGCGAATTCTACCATTGCCCGGCGGGCACACCAAACCGGCGCAATCCAGCCGCGCCCCATCCCCACCCTCGCCCGCCAGGCATAAAAATTGGAGTCATCCGCAAGTCACAAACGTTCCCGATAATCCGCTGACGAAAACGTTTACATCACGCGCGGAAATCATGATCCCAACGATCAAAGACGTCGCCGCCCACGCGGGCTTCTCCATCGCCACGGTCTCGCGCGCGATCAACGCGCCGCATACTGTGAACCCGGTCACGCTCGACAAGGTGCGTCAATCCATCGACGCCCTTAACTTCCGCCCCAGCCCGCTCGGCCGGCAGCTGCGCGGCGAGCGCACGCGCCTGATCGGCGTGATCCTGCCGACGCTCGCCAACCCGGTGTTCGCCGAATGCCTGCAAGGCATCGACGAACTCGCCGCGGCGCAAGGCTACCGGCTCATGCTGATGACCACCCAGTACGATGCCGACCGCGAACGCCACGCCATCGAAACGCTGCGCGAACATCGCGTGGAAGGCCTGATCCTGACCGTCGCCGATGCCGACACGCATCCGCTGCTCGACGACCTAGACCGCTCCGGTCTGCTCTACGTGCTGATGCATAACGACACCGTGCGGCGTCCGTCCGTCTCGGTCGACAACCGCCTCGCCGCGTTCGATGGCGTACGCATGCTGATCGCGCACGGCCATCGCCGCATCCTGATGCTGGCAGGCACGCTCGCCGCTTCGGACCGCGCGCGCCAGCGGCATCTCGGCTACGCGCAAGCGATGCAGCAGGCCGGCCTCACCCCTGCGCCCGCGCTCGAAGTCGATTTCAACGCGGACGAACTCGCGCCGTCCGTGCTCGCGCATCTGACCAACGGCCCGAACCGCCCGACCGCCCTCTTCTGCAGCAACGATCTGCTCGCCATGGTCGTGATGCGCGGCCTGCGCCGCGCGCGTCTGCAGATTCCGCACGACATGTCGATTCTCGGCTTCGACGGACTCGCCATGGGCGAATTGCTGTCGCCACCGCTGGCAAGCGTCTGCGCGCCAAATCGCGAGATCGGCTGCGCCGCCTGGCGGCGTTTGCTAGCTCGCGTAACCGGCACCGACGAAACGCATGAGGAAACGTCGCCCAAGCTGACCTTGCCGCACAGCTTGCGCGAAGGCGCCACCATCGCGGCGATTTCGAACCGCACAGAAACATCCGCTGCGACCTAGAGGCCGTTCGCATAGTCGCTTGCATAAACATCCAATTCGAACCCCGAACCACCCGCTCTCTTCCTCTCCAGGAGACCCGCAGTGATCCGCTCTTCAACACGTTTCGCTTCTTCGATCAACCCGCTCTGGCGCCGTCTCGCCCGCACTACGGCCACCGCGCTGTCGGCAGGCATGATCGTCACCGCCGCGCTCGCCGCCCTTGCACCGCAAGCGGCCCATGCCGATGAAACCGCGATCTGCTACAACTGCCCGCCCGAATGGGCCGACTGGGCGAGCCAGATCAAGGCGATCCAGCAAAAGACCGGCATCCGCGTGCCGTTCGACAACAAGAACTCCGGTCAATCGATTGCGCAACTGATGGCCGAGCAGAAGAGCCCGGTTGCGGACGTGGTCTATCTCGGCGTTTCGTCGGCGTTCCAGGCGAAAGACAAAGGCGTCATCCAGCCGTACAAGCCGGCGCACTGGGACGACATTCCAACCAACATGAAGGACCCGCAAGGCTACTGGTTCACGATCCACTCGGGCACACTGGGCTTTTTTGTCAACAAGGACGCGCTGGAAGGCAAACCGGTCCCGCGTTCGTGGGCCGACCTTCTGAAGCCTGAGTACAAAGGCATGATCGGTTACCTCGATCCGTCGAGCGCGTTTGTCGGCTATGCGGGCGCAGTCGCGGTAAATCAGGCGCTCGGCGGCACGCTCGATAACTTCGAGCCAGGCCTCGACTGGTTCCGCAAGCTGAAGGCCAACGCGCCGATCGTGCCGAAGCAGACCGCCTATGCGCGCGTGATGTCCGGCGAAATCCCGATCCTGCTCGACTACGACTTCGACGCCTACCGCGCGAAGTATAAGGATCACGCCAACGTCGAATTCGTGATTCCGAAGGAAGGCACGATCTCGGTACCGTACGTGATGAGTCTCGTGAAGGGCGCGCCGCATGAAGCGAACGGCAAGAAGGTGCTCGATTTCGTGCTGTCTGACGAAGGCCAGAAACTGTGGGCCGACGCCTATCTGCGTCCGGTGCGCGCAAACGCAATGAGCCCGGAAACCGCCGCCAAATTCCTGCCCGCAAGCGACTATGCCCGCGCCAAACCGGTCGACTTCGGCAAAATGGCCGAGAAGCAGTCGAGCTTCGGCGAGCGTTATCTACAGGTGATGCATTGAACGACGTCACGTTCCCGCTGCGCTGGCGCATCGCTTTGATCGCGCCGGCGCTGGCGGTTTTCATCGCGTTCTGGCTGCTGCCGATGGGCGCGCTCGCACAGATCAGCGGCGACGGCCACGCATTCACGACCTATCGCGCGATGCTGACGAATCCGCGCTACATGTCGAGCCTCGGCGCTACGGTCATGTTGTCCGCAGCGGTCACGGCGACGACGCTTGTGCTTTCCGTGATCGCCGGTTTGCTGCTGGCGCGCCGTGAGTTTCCGCTCAAGCGCACGCTGCTCGCGCTGCTGACGTTTCCATTGGCATTCCCAGGCGTCGTGGTCGGCTTCATGGTGATTATGCTGGCGGGACGTCAAGGTTTGATCGGTGCGTTATCGCTGAAACTCACCGGCGATCGCTGGGTGTTCGCTTACTCGATGAGCGGGCTCTTTCTCGGCTATCTGTACTTCTCGATTCCCCGCGTGATCGTCACCGTGATGGCATCGGCGACCAAGCTCGATGCCTCGCTCGAAGAAGCCGCGCGTTCGCTCGGCGCATCGCCATGGCGTATTACGCGCGATATCGTGTTGCCCGCGTTGTCGCCGGGCTTGATCGCAGCCGGCGCGGTATGTTTCGCGACCGCAATGGGCGCCTTCGGCACCGCCTTCACCCTGGCCACCGACATCGACGTATTGCCGATGACCATCTACACCGAGTTCACGCTGAACGCGAACATGGTGACGGCGGCGGGCCTCTCGATCGTGCTCGGCATCGTCACATGGGCCGTGCTGGCGTTCGCTCGCAGCGTGAGCGGTTCGGCTGTCGCGGCAAGCGCATGAGTGGCGTGTCCAAACCCGATGACAAAACTTCGATGAACTCCATCAGTGCTCCAATCAAGCAGCCCGCAAAACCGCGCGCGCGGCGCCGCCGGTTGCTCACATCACGCACGTGGCTCGCAGCCGGACAGTGGTTCGTTACGCTGTTGCTATGCGCCTTTCTGATCGTGCCGGTCGTGATGTCGATCATGGCCGGCCTCACAGTCAACTACTTCAAAGGTGTATCGAGCGGACTCACGCTGCGCTGGCTCGGCGAAGTATGGACGCAGTATCACAGTTCGGTATTTCTCTCGCTCGAAGTGGCGGCGATGACCTTGCTGATCACACTGCTGACCGGCGTGCCCGCCGGCTACGTACTAGCGCGCAGCAAGACACGGCTCTCACGCATCATCGAAGAATTTCTGGTGCTGCCGATCGCCCTGCCCGGTCTCGCTTCCGCGCTAGCGCTGCTGGTGGTCTACGGCGGCTTCACGATGTTTCGCATGAGCGTCGCGTTTATCGTCGTCGGACACGTGGTGTTCACGCTGCCGTTCATGGTGCGCGCGGTTGCGGCCGTGTGCGCGAGCAGCGATCTGCGCACACTCGAAGAAGGCGCGGCGAGCCTCGGCGCGAGCTTCTTTCAACGCTTCGTCACGATCGTCTTGCCGAATGCGCGACCGGGGATCGTCGCCGGTGCGTTGGCGGTGCTTACGCTCTCGATCGGCGAATTCAATCTCACGTGGATGCTGCATACGCCCGATACCAAAACGCTGCCGGTCGGTCTCGCCGACACCTATGCGTCGTTACGCATCGAAATCGGCAGCGCCTACACGATTCTGTTTTTCATCATGACGATGCCGCTGCTCGTCGCGATGCAATGGCTCGGCGTCGATGCGACCGGCCAGCGCAGCGCGGGCAAACAGCGCAACACTGCCTCCCGTTCCAAGCCTATACCGACGTCCACGCCATGAAACTCGACTCCGTTCCCATCACGCTCACACAGTGCGCGAAAACGTTTCGCGGCACGCGTGTGCTCGAACCGCTCGATCTGCACATCGGCGCCGGTGAGACGCTGGTGCTGCTCGGCCCGTCTGGTTGCGGCAAGACCACGACGCTGCGCATGATCGCGGGCCTCGAGACACCTGACGCCGGCGGCAGCATCGCGTTCGGCGACGAAGACGTCACCGCCCTGCCGATCGAAAAACGCCAGGTCGGCATGGTGTTCCAGAGCTACGCGCTGTTTCCGAACCTGACCGTGCGCGGCAACATCGGCTACGGCCTGAAGATCAAACGCGTGCCGGCTGAAACCGCACGGCAACGCGTCGACGAATTGCTCGCGATGATGCGTCTCACCGCGCACGCGGACAAACCCATCGATCAGCTCTCCGGCGGCCAGCGCCAGCGCGTGGCATTGGCGCGCGCACTCGCCGTGCAACCCCGTGTGCTGCTGCTCGATGAACCGCTCACAGCGCTCGACGCGCGTTTGCGCGACACCTTGCGCAGCGAGATGAATACGTTGCTGCGCGAGCTGGGCATCACGACCGTCTACGTGACTCACGATCAGGCCGAAGCGATGGAGCTCGGCGACCGCATCGTCGTGATGAGCGCCGGGCGCATCGAGCAGATCGGCTCGCCGCGCGACATCTACTATCGTCCGGCGAACCGCACGGTCGCGCAGTTCGTCGGCACGATCAACCGGCTGGCTGGTGAACGGCGTGATGGTCTGTTGGCGACAACCGGCGGCGCTGTACCGCTGCCGCCAAGCGCCGGGCACGCTAGCACGGCACACGAATTTTTCTTCCGCCCCGAAGACGCGTATCTCGCCGACCCGGCCACCGCCCAATTGCGCGGCAACATCGAAAGCACGGCGTTTCTCGGCGAGCGCACCCGTTTGACGATCGGTGGCGCCGCACCGGACGCGCTACTGATCGATGTCGCGGGCCGCGTCGAACTCGCGCGCGGCACGCCGGTCGGGATTTCAATCGCGCAGGACGCGCTGATTGCGCTATCGTAATGACACAGCGCTGCGTTTCTAGCGCGCCATAAAGAAGGACATCCCCATGCTGCTGGCTCAAATTAGCGACCTCCATATCAAACGGCCCGGCGCGCTGGCTTACCGCCGCGTCGATACCGGCGCCTATCTCGCGCGCACTGTCGCCGCGCTCAATGCACTGGAGCCGCGTCCGGCCGCCGTAATCATGACCGGCGACCTCGTCGATCAGGGCGATCCGGAACAATACGAACACCTCAAGACGCTGCTCGCGCCGCTCGAGATCCCCTACTTCCTGATGGTGGGCAATCACGACGAACGTGCTGCATTGCGCGCGGCGTTTCCCGATCGCGCCGAATTGCGTAGTGGTGGCGAGTTCGTGCACTACGCGGTCGATGTCGGACCGCTGCGCGTAATAGCGCTCGATTCGATGGTGCCGGGCGAAAGCGCCGGCAATCTATGCGACGCACGTCTCGACTGGCTCGAGACGCAACTCGATGCGGCACAAGGCAAGCCGACGGTGGTCGCGTTGCATCATCCACCGTTCATCTGCGGAATCGGGCATATGGATGAATTGCGGCTCGATCCCGCTGCCGCCGACAAGCTTGCCGCGTTGATCGCGCGTTATCCGAACGTGGAGCGGGTGATCTGCGGCCATGTGCATCGGCCGATGTTCGTGCGTTTTGGCGGCACGATTGCGTCCGCGGTGCCGGCGCCCGCGCATCAGGTCGGGCTCGATCTACGCGAAGATGCGCCCTCTGCATTCGTGATGGAGCCGCCTGCGTATGCGCTGCATCGCTACGATCCGGCGACGGGCATCGTCACGCACCATGCGTATGTTGATAAAGCCGATGGTCCGTATCCTTTTTACGAACCTGAAGGCGAGTTGATCGATTGAGGGTTTCGCCTCACCGGTTCAGACCGCAACAAAAGTTTGCCGGACGCGCCGGGACAGCCTGAAATACGGTATCCCGAGCGCGGCAGCGACGACGGCCTGAATGAAGCCGTCGAACGGAATGGCGATGGCAATGCCAATGGCATGGGTCATGTGATCGCCGAGCAGGTAGGCGATGGTTCGCATGACGAGGATGGCCAACAGCCACGCCTGCACCTGCAACGGAAAACGCGCCGATTTGCGCCGCACGAGCAGCGCGAGCCAGCCTGCGCCGGTGACGATGAACATCCCGATGATCACGTCGCAGCCCACCATCGCGATCACGGTGCGATACCAGCCGTGCATTTCAGGGCGCACGAATACCGCCAGCAGCTCCCATTCGAGCATCAGCTTGAGCGGATCGCGCAAGGCGAATGCGGTTGAAAGCGCCCATGCAGCGAGGGAGATCAAGGCGAGGAGCAGCCAGCCGCTGATGCGTCGAGGTTCGAGTATCGAGGGTGTGTTCATGAGATCGGTCACGTAATGGATCGCGTTGCGCGCGCCGATTCTACGAACGAAAACCGAACGACCATCTCATTTTGTCTGCGAGGGAGCGCATGTTGGGCCGTCAGCACGATCCTCCCTGCTCCGGTATGATCGGCACGCTTGAGGACCGCGCATGGGCCGGTCCATCGATCGCCCCCTCTCATGTCCACATCCGACGCCTCCACTCCCGCTTCCGCCGACCGGTCGTTGCGCGGCTTGCTGCTTCTGCTCGCGACGATTGCCGGTGTGGCAGTCGCAAACATCTATTACAACCAGCCGCTGCTAGACAATTTCCGCCAGTCGTTTCCGAATAGCGCATCGTGGGTCGGCGTGGTGCCTGCCGTGACGCAGCTCGGCTACGCAGCCGGGATGCTGTTGCTGGCGCCGCTCGGCGACCGCTTCGATCGGCGCCGCCTGATCCTGCTGCAGACTGCCGGCATGTGCGTCACGCTCGTGATCGCGGCTGCGGCGCAGAACTTGCCCGTGTTGATCACGGCGAGCCTCGCCATCGGCGTGCTCGCCACCATCGCGCAACAGGCTGTGCCGTTCGCCGCCGAACTCGCGCCGCCAGCGCAGCGGGGACAAGCCGTCGGCACGGTGATGAGCGGCCTGCTGCTCGGCATTCTGCTGGCGCGGACCGCGGCGGGCCTGATCGCCGAGTATTTCGGCTGGCGCACGGTATTCTTCGCTTCGGTAGTCGCACTGCTGGTGCTGGCCGTCGTGATCATCTTGCGCTTGCCGAAGAGCAAGCCGACGTCGACGCTCCCCTACGGCAAGTTGCTGGTTTCGATGTGGCATCTGGTGGTCGAGCATCGCGCGCTGCGTGAGGCCTCGCTAACGGGTGCCGCGATGTTCGCCGCTTTCAGCATCTTCTGGTCGGTGCTGGCCTTGTTGCTGGCGGGCGCACCGTTTCACCTCGGGCCGCAGGCGGCCGGCCTGTTCGGTATTGTCGGTGCGGCGGGGGCAATGGCCGCGCCGCTCGCCGGCAAGTTTTCCGATCGACGCGGACCGCGAGCCATTATCACGATGTCGATCGCGCTGGTGGCTGTGTCGTTTGTTGTTTTTGCCTTGTCGGCGAAGAGTATTGCCGGGTTGGTAATTGGCGTGATCGTCCTTGATATTGGTGTGCAGGCTGCGCAGATTTCCAATCAATCGCGGATTTATGCGTTGAAGCCTGAGGCGCGGAGTCGCGTGAATACGGTTTATATGGTGGCTTATTTTATTGGCGGTGCTGTCGGGTCGGGGGTCGGCGCTGCGGTTTGGCCGACCTTTGGGTGGGTCGGGGTTAGTGTTGCGGGGATGGTTTTTGCCGGGCTGGCGGCTTGGAATCATTTGAGGCTTCCAGCCGGGGTTCAGGGTTAAGGTTTTTTTTGCCTGCGCGGCGCTTTTTGTCTGTGTTCTGGCTTTGGTGCCTTTCCTTGATTTGTTAGTGGTCTATTAGCGTTGCCCCTGTGCGGGGCGGCAC
>NZ_JALPRH010000069.1:0-1240 GCF_030464795.1 Paraburkholderia sp. SECH2 | reverse complement strand
GCGGCGGATTCAACCGGTCAGCGCAACACCTCTGTTCCAATACGGAAATGGAGAGTGGAGCACGATGGGACGACAAAGAAGACCGTGGTTGAACACCGCGCAGAAGGCCGAGATCTGGAAGCTATGGCGCGAAGGCGAGTCGCTGAGCGCAATTGCGCGGATGCTTGAGCGCCAGCCGAGTGGCGTTTATCACGTCGTGAACAGGAACGGCGGGATTTCCCCGCCTGCCCGCACGAGATCTGCGCGAGCGCTGACGCTGGCCGAACGCGAAGAGATATCGCGTGCCCTTGTCGCAGGCAGAACGATGGGTCAGATTGCACTGCAACTGGAGCGCTCGAAATCGACCGTCAGCCGGGAGATCGGGCGCAATGGCGGTATTCACAGGTATCGCGCGCACGAGGCCGATGCGAACGCCTGGGAGCGTGCGCGGCGGCCCAAGGTGTGTGCGCTGTCGGGCAATGCGCGCCTGCGCCGGCTGGTGGCGACCAGGCTCAAATTAAAATGGGCCCCTGTACAGATAGCGGGGTGGCTCAAGCGCGAGTTTCGGGTCAACAAGGACATGCAGATATCTCACGAGACGATCTACCGGAGCCTGTTCATCCAGGCACGCGGGGTCCTTAAAAAGGAACTCGTGGAACATCTTCGTACGAACCGTACGATGCGCCAGGCGAAGAGCGCCTCGGCAAGCGGACAGAACAGGGGCAAGATAATCGGGGCAGTGTCGATCAGCGAAAGACCGGCCGAGGTGGAAGACCGTGCGGTACCTGGTCACTGGGAAGGCGATCTGCTGGCAGGCTCGCACAACACCTACATTGCCACACTGGTGGAGCGGCACTCGCGTTATGTGATGCTGGTCAAGGTGGCAGGCAAGGACACTGCAAGTGTGGTGTCCGCGCTGATCAAACAGGTGAACAAACTGCCGAAACAACTGCGTGGGTCACTGACATGGGACCGCGGCTCAGAGATGGCGAGCCACAGGAACTTCACGATTGCTACGGACGTGCAAGTGTATTTCTGTGATCCGCGAAGCCCATGGCAACGAGGCAGCAACGAGAACACGAATGGCCTGCTGCGTCAGTACTTCCCCAAAGGCAAACCGGTGGACGGCTATTCGCAGGCAGACTTGAACAAGGTCGCCGCGCAACTGAACGGTCGACCCCGTCAGACCTTGCAATTTATGAACCCTGCCGAGAAACTGGCGGAAACGTTGGGTGTTGCGCTGACCGGTTGAATCCGCCGC
>NZ_JALPRH010000068.1:0-1252 GCF_030464795.1 Paraburkholderia sp. SECH2 | reverse complement strand
CAGCAACGGCGCGGATTCCGCCGCGTTCCTTCGCATTAGCTGAACCTGCTGATTACCGCAGAAATCACCAGCTGGTGATTTCTCGACACAACCACCGAAATAGCGGAACGCTTCTTCGTGCAGTCGCGCCCACACCTCCTGGCTGGATTTCCAGACAATCCGCCGGAAACTGTGACGCGAATAGCGCAACGTCATCACAAATAGCCGTGGTCGCCGATAACGTCCAGTCTTCGGATCGCGGGTCGGAGCGCCCTCGCCATAGTCAACCTGGGCCTCCTCGCCGGGCAGGAAATCGAGCCGGTCGAATTGCTCGGGATCGATGTGTCGCAGCGCGCGCACGAACCGTTTGACGCTCTCGTAGCTCGCAGCAAACGAGAACTCGTCGACGAGATCCTGATAGATCGCCTGGGCGTTTCGCTGCAGACGAACCTGTCCTTCGATCCATTTCCGATGAGGCTCGCACAACGAGCGGGCAAAATCGAAGTTATGCGCCTCGGCTGGCGTGGCCTGAAAAGCCGGTGGTCGCGGGGGTGGAGGAGTTTGATCTGAAGGGCGCGAGCCGATGGTCGCGGGGACGGGGGAATTTGCGGACGCAGTTGCGCGTGCAGCGAAGATCGCCGTGTAGCGGCGGATCGTCTTGCGGTCGATTCCAGTGATCCGATGAATCTCGCGCTGGCTCTTGTTGAGTTCCAGCAACGTGAACACCGTACTTTGCTGATGCGGCTTCAAGACGTTCAACTCCCACCTCCCGGGCTGGCCAAGGAGGTAAAAATAACGTCCTGCTACGTGGAACGATCGGCGACGTCGGTTTGCTCAGATCGGACCGCAAGGTGGAGGAGTTTGAAGTGACCACACCCGGAGGAGTTTAGGCGACCGCCCGGGGCGTGCGGTGGAAATCGCGCTGGGAGAGAACATGAAGGATGATGCACCGGGATTCGTGCTTAGCCAGGCATTGTGGGCACTGGCGGTGGTGGAATCGGATTACATCGCGGCCCTCGAAGATCTGCGCATCGTCTTTGTCGACGAGATGCCTGCAGGATCATGAAACGCCGCTTCGACATCCTGCTTCCTCTTGCCGACGACGCATCGCAGGGTGAGTCCTGCTGGCGCGACGACTGGAATGTACCCGGGCAGTCAGCGTTCATGCTGCTTGCCAAGTTCCAGCAACTCAATGCCCTTTCGTGTACCGCGCTGGCGGGTTCTGTCGCATTAGCGATGTCGCGGTAAAGTTCGTGCGGCGCTAACTTTGCCT
>NZ_JALPRH010000067.1:0-1483 GCF_030464795.1 Paraburkholderia sp. SECH2 | reverse complement strand
AGTGGTCTATTAGCGTTCCCCCTGTGCGGGGGGCACCTACTTTTCTTTGCCGCCGTGTATAGACCGGAGACATAGCTGACAGGTGTGCGGGGACATGGTTGACACTTCCGGGTACTAAAACGCCCGGTCCCGACCATGCCCTGGAACGCAAGAGACACCATGAGCCTCCGACAGGAATTTGTTCATCTGGCCAGTCAGGACACGCTGACGATGACCGAACTGTGCCAGCGCTTTAACATCAGCCGGCAGACCGGCTACAAATGGCTCAATCGCGGCGAGAACGCGCTGTCAGATCAATCCCGGCGCCCTGCCAGCAGTCCCTCGAAGACCCCCGCTGCGATGGAGCAGGAAGTGGTGCGGCTGCGCCAGGCCCATCCGCGCTGGGGTGGCCGCAAGATCCGCCGGCGCCTGCAGGATCTGGGCTTTGAGGCGGTGCCACAGCCCAGCACCGTGACCGACATCCTGCACCGGCACAACCTGATCCTGCCGGCCGATTCAGCCATGAGCCAACCCTGGAAGCGCTTTGAGCACGACCAGCCCAACGTACTCTGGCAGATGGACTTCAAGGGGCACTTCGACACCCTCGAGAAGGAGCGGTGCAGTCCCTTGACGGTGCTCGATGACCACTCGCGCTTCAGCATCCTGCTACGCGCCTGTGGCCTCACCGACACCACGACTGTGCAGGCCGGGTTACGGGAGGCGTTTGGACACTATGGCCTGCCGTTACGCATCAATACCGATAACGGCTCGCCGTGGGGTTCGCCTGGCAGTCCGGGGCAACTCACCGAACTGGCCGTCTGGCTGATCCGGCTGGGTATCCGCATCAGTTACAGCCGGCCTTACCACCCGCAGACCAACGGCAAGGACGAACGGTTTCACCGTACGCTGAAGGCTGAAGTACTGAATGGACGAAGCTTCGCTACCCAGCAGCACGTGCAACAGGAACTGGACGCTGGCGCACCGTATATAACTGCGAGCGCCCGCATGAGGCGATCGGCATGGACACACCGGTCAGCCGCTACCGGCCGAGCCCCCGGGCGTATCCATCGATCCTGCCGGAGCCGGAGTACGGCCCGGATGACGTGGTACTGCGGGTCAAGGCGAATGGTCAGCTACGCTTTGAAGGACGACACCTCAGGGTCTCGAATGCACTTTATGGGCTGCTGGTTGCGGCACGCGCAAAGCCGGGCGAAGACGGCGTATTTGAATTCTGGTTTGCCCATCATCGCATCCTCACCCTTGACCTGAGGAGCGGCAATCGCTGACCATAAAGTGTCAACGATGTCTCCGCACGTCTGTCAACCATGTCCCCGGTCTATACACCGCCGCAAAGAAAAGTAGGCAAAAGAAAGCGGCTAGAAACCCCTGCTAAGTGGGCACCGTGGCTTGCCCGGGGTAGTGGTGCGACTGGAATCTGTGTTCGTGCCGCTGCATAAGCTTGTGACAAGGGCGTCATACTTCCGGCGGCGCTGCGCGCGCCGAA
>NZ_JALPRH010000066.1:0-1844 GCF_030464795.1 Paraburkholderia sp. SECH2 | reverse complement strand
CCGTCAGAACAGGATCTTTGCGCCCACGTTCACGCCCACGCCCTCGATCGTGTTACCCGAGAGCGGCGCCGCGTAGTTCACCGCCAGGTTCAGGTTCACGTTCTTGCGTACCCAGCCGCTCACCCCCGCTTCCAGCACCGCCGTCGCCCCCGTGCGGTCCGAGCCCACCGGCGTGCTGAAGCCGCCCGAATTGAACACCGTCTGCGGCACGCCCATGAACTCATACCCCAGCGACGGGCGTACCCACGCCGTGACCGAGCGCTGCTCATCGAGCGCCCAGCTGCGCGCAAGCTTCGCCCCCACGCTCGCCCGAGCACTGTCGGCCTGGCTGAAGCTCACCTGCGAGGCGGCATCCTGCGTGTCATTGAGCTGCAGGTGCTGCGCGCTCAGCCGTACCGCCGGCTCAAACGTGAGCTCCGGCGTGAGCGAGCGGCGCATGCCCGCCTCCACCAGTCCCGCCACACTCCAGCCACTCGTGTGCAGCGACATCTGGTTCACCGAACTCGCATCCTGCGACTGCCAGCCCAGTTGCGCCTGGCCCTTCATGTACCAGCCCGAGGGTGCCTGCTGTCTGTAATAGCCGCCCAGCGCGTAACCGCGCAGCGTGATGTCGCCGGCGTTGCTGCCATCCCAGTGCTCCACATCCGCATTGCCGGTGCCGAACGACACATACGCCCCCGCGGTCTGCTTCACGCCGCCCTCGTCGTGCGTATACAGGCCCTTGCCCAGCACCAGTGAATAGAGGCTGCCGTGGAACTTCGCCGCGCTCCCGTAGATGCCCTCATCCGAGCCACTTCTCGGGAACTGGCTCACCACCTTGCCCCACAGCCCGCGGTCATCGGCCATTGCACTGCCATCACTGACCGCATCGAGCACGGCGTTGTTGTACGTCAGCCCCAGGGTCGGCACCACCGAATACAGCGACGCCTCCGCGCGATAGTTCGGCACCCCGCTGTCTGCGGCCATCGGAGCCTCATCGCCGCCTCCTGCCGTGGGGTTTCCGCCATTGCCAGCACTGGACTCCGCACCCGTTCCCGTCTTTGACACCGGATCCGTTGCACCGGGAAGCGGTGAGGGCGTGCTCAAAGTCGGCTTCTGCGAGGTCAGGAAGAAATCGCTGTCGTTCTTGCTGCCACGACGCAGCGTGTACTGGTAGGCACCGGCCAGCACCGGCCCGTTCAGCACAAACGGGGTGCCCCACAGCGTGTTGCCGCCATTGATTGTTTTGACGACCTGAATGCCGTCGCCCGTGGTCTGCCCACCAAGCCCACCCGCGTTGCGGATGCCCAGGTATGTCACACCCCCTACCGGCCCGCCGTCGATCACCACTTGGTCCGCCAGGCTGGCGCTATCACCCAGCGCCACATTCAGGGTGATCTGGCCGTAACCGCCGCTCATCCCGCTGACCGTCAGTGTCTTCGGCACGAACGCGCCCGGAGCCGTGGGCGCGGCCATGTCGATCTGGCCTTCCAGGGTCAACGAGCCCACCCTGGAGTCACCCGTCATGGTCCAGCGCGAGGGCGTGTCAACATCCATATCGATCTGGCTGGCGGTACCCGTGAAGGAGCCGCCCTGACTCAGGTAAAGCTTGGAACCGGCCACACCACCTGTCACCGCGCCGGTCACCTGGCCGGTGCCGGTGACCACCGTCGAGCCCTGCAGCACCCCGCCACCGAGCACCTGTAGCCCCCCCCCATCGCGAACCGTCGTACCGGTCGCAGAGCCGTTGGCGTTCACCGTCAGCGTGCCGCCGTTCTCCAGCAACACGCTATTGGCCGCACGTGAAGCGGCGTCGATCGAAAAGGCACCCAAGGCGTTGGTGCCAGTCACGTTGGTATCCGTGT
>NZ_JALPRH010000065.1:0-2303 GCF_030464795.1 Paraburkholderia sp. SECH2 | reverse complement strand
ATGCATAGTTGCGTCCGCAACAAACCGGGTACCTACCCTGCTGAACAAAGCCGGTCAAGGTTACCCGTTCTGGGCACCTCCATGACCTGATAGAACTGACGGGCATCTCAGTCCGTTCAAAGTCCGTACAACATAGGCTCTGCCGCACCCCCTTCAATCAACATTCGTCGCCCCTGACACCTTTCACGGCAAGGATCTCACTGATCTTGCGCCGATGCTTTTGGCCGTCGACCATTTCCGTAACCTGCTCGATGTAGATAAGCAGGTCGATGGTCTTCGCGATGCTGCGCGGCACTGACGTGACACCGCTGCGCGGATCAGGTCGTCGACGCGTTCCAACGTCTCATACCCGCTGTTTGCTTGGATCGTGGCGGGTCTGCGGTGTTCCACCCTATCAACTTTGCGAGTTGATCCGCGAGACCCGGTCCAGTAGATTGTCGCCCTGATCGCGCTGTCATCCCATCCGTATGGACGCGATCTGTACTGCAATGCTACTGGGCCCGCCCGAAGAAATCGCCGCCCGCTTCAGTATGTGGTGCCACGCGAAGCCGGATCCGCAGCCGGTGCCGACATTGCGATCAACGATCAATAGCGGACAACATTTGCAGGAGCAGCCGACCGCAGTCTGCTGACGAGAGCAAATGGCCTAAGTCCTGGATACCCGCGAACCCTGCGGCAACGATTACCGAGGAGCAGAATTTTATGTCCTGTATTGGATTGACTGAAGAAGAGTGTGAATTGCTGCGTCAAGCAGCCACCGCCCGCGATGGCTCGCTGGATTCACTTGTGCAAAGGCTCAGATGCGAAAACGCGCGTGCGTTCCACTGCGGCGACTCGCTGCCCGAACGGGTGTTTTACGATGAACCGATGCAGGGATTACGGTGCGCAGGTTTTGCAAGAGGACGTGACCAGTCGCCTTTGGCAAGCTTTCTGGAGGGCTCACGCTGCCTTGTGCATCATCGATCGGAAAGCGCGCGCGTAACCCTTCAGTGAAAGGGCCACGTCCAGCGCTGCGTGACGCCCTTCACGGCCCTTAACGGCGACGTACCGTCTATCCTTGTCGCAGACCACCGGCAACAGGCTCGCGAGCTAATCAGGCTCTACATGGCAATTACCTTTCAGCCAGGTGCGTGGATATGTCGCGTAAAGACGCGCGCGTAATGAGCCGTCTCACCATCATGAATCCGAAGACGAAAACCGTGCGCAAGCTCCTGCGTACTGTCATCGCGAAAGGCCAAATGCGTCAAGGGCGTGCGCTCAGTGGCCCGGGCAGATGCAGCAAGCCGATAGAGAACTGCTGCAGTCCGCGTGCCGCACGGTCACGGTGCCGGCAACAAGGAAACGGACTGGGCGCAATCCGGAGAAACAATATTTCAGGGCGCCTTCTGAGGCATTGCGCCATAGTGTTACTTCGTCCCCGGCGAGAGATTAGCTCTCTCTTTCCATGTGAATGCCCGCTCTGCAGCGGGCTCTTTTTGGGGTTTTTAAGAACCGACGCATCCGGATTGCGCACACGACCATATGCCAATGCCTGATCAGGCTATCGGCAGTGGAAGGTGTCTTCATGCGCACCGGACGTGTTCGCGTCAGTGCAGGTTGAAGCGATCACTCGAGATCAAACAAAGCCCGGGCTGCAGGACGACTCAAGGCGTCATCCATCATCTCGCGGAATTCTGCTTCGTCCCATTCGCCGCGCTCGACGCGGCGCAGCACAGCTTCGCAGACCAGCATCACCTTGCGTTCGCGGCCCCCCCTGCTTTGCTTGCAGGCTTGCCGTCGCACCTTGTCGGCCGCCTTGCGGGTTTCCTTTAATTCCTTGAGTCGCTGGTCGTTCGCAGCCAGACGGTCTTTGAGCGTTGTCATAAGTCAGGATCGGTTTGATGGATAATGCGTAATGGGCCCGGAATTGCGCGTTGGCTGTATGCCTCTGTCTGGCGACGCCGCGCCTGGGCGCCGGCATGTGGCACCGCTCACAAATCGCCACCATGCCTCATGGTAGCCAAAAAGTGACCGGTAGAAGAGGCTCTGCCGCTCACGGCATCGTGTTTCACTATGCGGCGCGCAAACGCGCATCCGATCCCCTTATCCCTTTTCCGCAGTCCCTGACACGCAGCGAAACAATAAGATCAAAGACTTCCGTCCGGAGCGTCCCTATACTGCCAATTCTCAGGACGTGCATTTCCCCGGGTTCTGTCGCAATAAGACGAGATAGCCGAGAATAATACGATTACTGTGTACTGCTTATGCTTATGAGATGGGAGAATAGAACTGGTTAGCGGCAGAAGGCGGTGTTTTGTCTGCGC
>NZ_JALPRH010000064.1:0-2628 GCF_030464795.1 Paraburkholderia sp. SECH2 | reverse complement strand
TTGTACTAAACCGCTGACGCGGTAGTGGGAGGTGGGCACAGGTCTATGGCTGACGTTTCATGAAGAGGGTTGTCTGGCGCTGGACCCCAGCGAGGTGGTGAGCGGTGTCGCCGGGAGCAGTATGTGAACGCCCAGTTGGGCATTCAACCCACTGCTTCCAGGAGGCTCGCCATGACGCCACTGCGCCAACGCATGCTGCACGACATGCAGATCCGCAACCTTGCTGTCAACACGCAGAAGACCTATCTCCTGCAGGTTTCCAGTTTCGCCCGACACTTCCGGCACTCACCCGAGGTGCTCGGTCCCGAAGAGATCCGTGCCTGGATTATCCACCTGACCAACGAACGCAAGCTCGCGCCAGCCAGTGTCCAACTGGCCGTAGGCTCGCTGCGCTTCCTGTACCGCATCACGCTCAGGCGGGACTGGAGTGACGAGGATTTCCCGTTGCCCAAACGGCCCGTGAAGCTGCCCGTCATCCTGAGCTTCGAGGAAGTCACGCGTTTCTTCGAGTCGATTCCCAGCCTGAAACAGCGCGCCATCCTGATGACGGCCTATGCGGCCGGCCTGCGTGTCTCCGAAGTCGTGCATCTGAAGGTCACCGATATCGACAGCCAGCGGATGATGATCCGTGTCTGCCAGGGTAAAGGCCGTAAGGATCGCTACGTAATGCTCTCGCCGCGTCTGCTCGAGGTCCTGCGACTGTACTGGCAGGACGCCCACCCGAGGGAATGGCTCTTTCCAGGGAGCATTCCGGGGCGGCCCATCAGCCGCCATGCCGTGGGCGACGCATGCCAGCTTGCACGTGAGCGCAGCGGCATCACGAAACCCGTTACGCCACATTCCTTGAGGCACGCGTTCGCCACTCATCTGCTGGAAACCGGTGCTGATGTACGCAGGATCCAGCTGCTCATGGGACATCGCAGCATGGCGACCACGGCACGGTACCTCAAGCTGGCGACGAGCACCGTGTGCGCCACCACCAGTCCCTTCGACCTGCTGCCGCATCCCGCACCCGTTCCACCCCAGCCGCCTGCGCCCGAGTACTTCTGAAGCCGGCGATGCGACCGGCGCTCGAGGTGGCGGACATCTTCCGCCGCTGCGGCCCTGACTACCGGCAGACCCATGCCGACGCCCTCAGTCGTGCCCAGCGCCGCGCGATGAGCGCCATCGAGCTGTGCCGCACCGCCGCGCTCGGCGGTCATGTCGAGCAGTGCGATGCCTGCGGCCATCAGCGCATTGCCTACGACTCGTGTCGCCATCGCTGCTGTCCGAAGTGCCAGTCGCTTGCCCGCGCGCAATGGCTCGAACGCCGGCACGCCGAACTGCTGCCTGACGTCGAATATTTCCACGTCGTCTTCACACTCCCCGAGCCCATCGCTGCGCTCGCGTACCAGAACAAGAAGACCCTCTACGATCTGCTTTTCCGCACCAGCGCCGAGACGCTGCGCACGATCGCCGCCGATCCCAAACACCTCGGCGCGGAAATCGGCTTCATCACGGTCCTGCACACGTGGGGGCAGAATCTGCTACACCATCCGCACGTGCATTGCGTGGTACCGGGCGGCGGCATCGCCCCGGACGGCGAACGCTGGATCGCCTGCCGGCCAGGCTTCTTCCTGCCCGTTCGGGTCCTCTCGCGGCTCTTCCGGCGGCTCTTTCTCGACCACTTGCACCGCGCGTTCGATGCCGGCGCGCTGCGCTTCCATGGCCAGCTCGAGCCGTTGCGTGATCCGCGAGCGTTCGCCGCCTGGCTCGCGCCCGCTGCTCACGCGGAGTGGGTCGTCTACGCGAAACCACCGTTTGGCGGCGCCGCACAGGTGCTCGATTACCTGGGCCGCTACACGCATCGCGTCGCCATCTCGAATAACCGGTTGCTGCGCTTTGACGGCGATTCGGTCCTGTTCCAGTGGAAGGACTACCGTCACGAAGCCCGCCACCGGACCATGACGCTCACGGCCGACGAGTTCATCCGCCGCTTCCTGCTGCACGTGCTGCCCGTCGGCTTCAAGCGCATCCGCAGCTACGGGTGGCTCGCCAACTGTCATCGGGCAGACCGCCTCGCCACCTGCCGGCGGCTGCTCGGCGTCGAGCCGCCCGCCGCTGCGTCACCCGCCATCGGGGAAGACTACCGTGACCGTTACCTGCGGCTCACCGGCAAATCACTTCGCGACTGCCCCGTGTGCGGCAAGGGCCAGATGGTCCGCATCGAAGGCGGTGTGCCTGGCATCCTGCCGCGCGCTCCACCTGACCCGAGCCATGTGCACTGACCGGCATCAGCACCACCCCCGAGCACGTTGGTCTTCCCCCATGCGGCCAACGCGAACCGACTCGTGCCTTAGCGTCGTCGCACCATCACAATGCCGTGAAACTCCGCACTACCTGCCCGCTAACCCTCGAATTCCCGCTGTCTTCGCGTGGCCGGCTCTGTCAGACCGCCTCGTTCCGGCGTGCAATGGCCAGGCGCCCGGCAGTACGAATTACCGCGCCGTTCATTCAATGCCCATAGAAGCAAACGCCTGCGGAGCGGTTTAGCACAAACATTTTTTTGATTACCGATCGCGGACTGGCCCCGACCGGCCTGTTCACGCGTCAGTAGCCGCGATCGCCAACCAAAAAAATCTCTGCTTT
>NZ_JALPRH010000063.1:0-3862 GCF_030464795.1 Paraburkholderia sp. SECH2 | reverse complement strand
CTGAACTAATCAGCAGGTTCTGGTAATGCGAAGGAACGCAGCGGAATCCGCGCCGCTGCTGGCGCCAGGTTCTTGGTTCCTTCGCATTACGCAGCGGCTTAAAGTGAATCTAGCCATGCAAGGAGATCTGCGTCACGTTTCCATCGCGGCGGCCTATCTATCTTTGAAGCGGGTTCGAGACGTTCTAGCGCAGCGCGTTTCGTAGCCAGATTTGCCTGTGCATAGTGATTGGTGGTATCGAGGCTCACGTGGCCGAGCCAACTGCGGATCACGGTGACGTCGACGCCCGCCGCTACGAGGTGGACGGCCGCCGCATGTCGGAAACTGTGCGGAGAAACGTGCTTCGAGGACAAAGTTGGGACTGTCTTGGCGGCCGCCTGAACGTACTGCGCAAGCTTGTAGCGAACCCCGGACGCATCCAGAGGAGCGCCATAGCGATTGACAAAAATAGGTTCGCTATCCGCGCAGGGTTGTCGCTTGAGCAGCGCCTTGATTATGGCCACCGTTTCCGGCCACAGCGGACAGATACGCGACTTTCGACCTTTGCCGATCAGCCGCACGTACGACGGTGGATCGAAGCGGATGCTTTGCGGGCAAACATCGAGCGCCTCCTGGATCCGTGCGCCTGTGTTGTAGAGAAAACAAAGCAGCGCATGATCGCGTTGGCCCTCAAGTACCGTGCGATCAGGCTGCAAAATAATGGCATCAACTTCATCCGGATCAAGGTAGCATGGCGCGTGAACTGCTGCACGCTTGGTGGGAATGCGCAGTACTGCGTTGCACTGTGCAGCGTATGCGGGTTCCCGTTCGGCGACAAAAGAAAAGAAGGCGTGCAAAGCAGCAAGTCGGCAGTTTCGAGTGCCGACTGTTACCTTGCGCTCCTGCTCGCATTGCTGCAAGAAGGCTCCTACCATCGCTGCAGTAAGGTCCCCGAACACCAGTTTGGCTACCGCACGATCGTGTCTTTTAGCTGAAAAACGCAGGAACAATCTCCAGGTATCGCGATAGGATCGCACCGTGTGTGCTGAGAGATTGCGCTGTTCCAGCATGTATCTGCAAAAAAATTCTTGCAGCAATCCAGGCAACGGATCAATCGGTTTCATCGTCCACTCCTTCATCGACGTGCAGACTGTGCACGCCGAAAGCACGAAAGCGCGCCCCTGCCTGTTGCAGGAGCTCCCGGGTGATAGTCAAATAGATCAGGGTGGAATTAATGTCCCTGTGACCGAGATATGTGGCGAGATAAGGAAGCCGTGCCTGGGGATTTATGCCCTCGCGATACCATCCAAGCATCCGATTTGCGACAAATGTGTGGCGGAGATCATGGATGCGTGGCCCAAGGCCGCCTCTATCAGGCTTTACGCCAGAGAGGCGCAGTACACGTGTCAGAAGCTTCTCGGTCATCACATAGGAGTAGCGTCCGGCTCGTTGTTGATGCCAGAACAGTCCTGACTTGGTTTGCTGCGGAGCGCCCGCCCGTCGCCGGGCATTCACATACTCGCGCAGTACAACTGCGACGCTGTTTGAAACCGGTAGTGTCCTCGATTTAAAAAACTTCGTCTCGCGAATCTCGATCTCGCCTACATCGAGATGAACGTCACCGAGGTTGATGCCTACGATCTCGCCCAGACGTAGACCGGTGCAATATGCAAGAACGAGCATTGTATAAAGGCTCATGGGGCGAAGAGGTGCGCACGGCGAGGGGTACTGCCGCGCGGTTTCAAGGAGGCGCTGCACTTCCTGCTCCGTATAGATGTAGGGACCTCGTCGCTGTTGCTCCAGCTGCTGGCGAAGGCCAGGGTCGGGCTTGGGTACGACAATCATTGGCTCGGAGCGTCGCAACGCCCTGGCGAGATCGCGACCCAGCTCCTGGCACATCCACGCATTCTCGAGGGTCGGCCGTGTGGCATGCCAATCTCGCAGAAGGACGGCCAGCGGTTGGCCCTCCAGTCCCGGATTCCTTTGCAAATAGCGATCGAAATATACGAAGCGGTTTGCTTGCGTCTCGTAACGGTAGCCCATTGCTCGCATTAACGTGACGTGATCGCGCATGAGTGGCCCGAGAAAGCTTCCAAAGCGTTGAGGTAGACGTAACGCATCGAGCGCCGTTTCCGGGGAGGATGATAGTAGCGCTCGTACTACGGGCGTAGTCGTTCGTTGCCCATATTCGATTCGCAGTTCACGCAACGGATTACTCGCAACCGAGCCCTCACTTACGAGGAAATCGAGGAACCGGTCAACGAGACGTGCGCGATGAAAAACTATGTGCGTAGGCCATTGTGTAGCCCGTTCGTGCAACCATGCACTGATCGTTTGTTGATCCAACGATCCCGCACACTCGCGCTGCATGACAAACCGCTGGAAGCCCGATAGGATGCATCGGTAAACCTTCGTGGTCGTTGCGTTTCGGGTTCCCAACTCCCAGATAAAGCGGTCGACGTAACGGCTGTCAGTATCAGGCCAGATTGGCTTCATGGCTGCTTCTCCATGTTCGGAACCTCAAGAGCTACAGCACGCAGATGCTCCGTCGCCAACTTCAGATAAGCCCCCGTAGATTCCGCCGAGCGGTGTCCCAATAGGTCCCCGATTGTTTTTACTGAAACGTCGGCACGAAGCAGGCTGACAGCACGTGCATGTCGAAACGCGTGCGGCCCGCGTTTGCCTGTTGGATGCACGCCTGCCGATTCAAGTCGCCGGCGCACTGGTGTGTATAAGCTGGAACCATTGCGAAATCCGCGGTAAGGAGCACGTGCGCGAACAAATATCTCGCGCACATTTGTGATTGGTCGTCCTCGTCGCAAGTAGTCAGGCAGAGCTTCACCCACACTCGGAAGCAACGGTAGAATGGACTGCGATCCGGTCTTGGTATGGCGAATGCAGAATCGATCAGCTCTCCAATCGATATCTTCCAGACGCAGTCGTGCGATTTCTCCTGCACGTATTCCGTACTTCGACAGCATCATCAGAATGGCGTAGTCACGTAGCCCCGTTGGGGACCGGTCCTCGCGTGTGAAGCGCAAGACTGCGCTGATGTCAGCGGGGCGTAGTGTAGACGGAATGGACTCACGCGCATATATCCTTGGAACAATGATGAATTGAGAAAGATCACGTCCGGTACGCCCCGTGTCATACAGATAGCGAACGAAGCTGCGAAGCCGTAATGCGATATCTTTACGTGATACCCGACGCAGTGACGAAACACGGCTTTGAAGGTAGACATCGATGTCTGTGATCGTCATATGCATCAACGTGTCGGCACCTTTGCACTGCCCATGCTGGCACAGGAATCGTTGTGCTTCGGCAAGATGGCCGTCGACCGTTTCGGTTGCAAGCCCTCGCCACTCCCGAAGCCATTGACCGTATTCCATGCACAGTGCGCGATCAAACTTCGCATTTACACTGGAAGTCGGCGGATCAGGTGGCCACTTGCCAATCGCTAAACGCAGTAATTGATGAATGCCGGTGGCATGCGAGGCTCTCCAGCCCAGAGCGGAGAGGGGCGAATGACCGTGGCGGTGCCGGAAGCTCCGCAGTTCACATTGAAGGTACGCCGATATGTGTGACGGCTGCGTAGCGTCAACGCAAATTCGACGCCTGTCGAGAAAGCTGAGGAAGTTTGCCGCGACTGCCAGATAGCGATTGCGGATGTGGACACAATATCGCTCGGCTACCAGATGTTGCTCAAGTTTGCTGAGCAGCGTTTCGTGCTTTGTTTGCTCATCGGACATGGCGCGCCTCCTTAAGCGGTTGGTCGCACCTATAGGATGGCACCATCGCGATAATGTGAAGGAACCGGCAACCTGACGCCAGCAACGGCGCGGATTCCGCCGCGTTCCTTCGCATTAGCTGAACCTGCTGATTA
>NZ_JALPRH010000062.1:1734-4903 GCF_030464795.1 Paraburkholderia sp. SECH2 | reverse complement strand
AAACACACCTGTTATAGGATCAAGCCTTACGGGCAATTAGTATCAGTTAGCTTAACGCATTACTGCGCTTCCACACCTGACCTATCAACGTCCTGGTCTTGAACGACCCTTCAAGGGGCTCGAAGCCCCGGGGATATCTCATCTTAAGGCGAGTTTCCCGCTTAGATGCTTTCAGCGGTTATCTCTTCCGAACATAGCTACCCGGCGATGCCACTGGCGTGACAACCGGTACACCAGAGGTTCGTCCACTCCGGTCCTCTCGTACTAGGAGCAGCCCCCTTCAAATATCCAGCGCCCACGGCAGATAGGGACCAAACTGTCTCACGACGTTTTAAACCCAGCTCACGTACCTCTTTAAATGGCGAACAGCCATACCCTTGGGACCGGCTACAGCCCCAGGATGAGATGAGCCGACATCGAGGTGCCAAACACCGCCGTCGATATGAACTCTTGGGCGGTATCAGCCTGTTATCCCCAGAGTACCTTTTATCCGTTGAGCGATGGCCCTTCCATACAGAACCACCGGATCACTATGACCTGCTTTCGCACCTGCTCGACTTGTCGGTCTCGCAGTTAAGCACGCTTATGCCATTGCACTATCAGCACGATTTCCGACCGTACCTAGCGTACCTTCGTACTCCTCCGTTACACTTTGGGAGGAGACCGCCCCAGTCAAACTGCCTACCATGCACTGTCCCCAGTCCGGATAACGGACCAAGGTTAGAACCTCAAACAAACCAGGGTGGTATTTCAAGGACGGCTCCACGCAGACTGGCGTCCACGCTTCATAGCCTCCCACCTATCCTACACAGATCGGTTCAAAGTCCAATGCAAAGCTACAGTAAAGGTTCATGGGGTCTTTCCGTCTAGCCGCGGGGAGATTGCATCATCACAAACACTTCAACTTCGCTGAGTCTCGGGAGGAGACAGTGTGGCCATCGTTACGCCATTCGTGCAGGTCGGAACTTACCCGACAAGGAATTTCGCTACCTTAGGACCGTTATAGTTACGGCCGCCGTTTACCGGGACTTCAATCAAGAGCTTGCACCCCATCATTTAATCTTCCGGCACCGGGCAGGCGTCACACCCTATACGTCCACTTTCGTGTTTGCAGAGTGCTGTGTTTTTATTAAACAGTCGCAGCCACCAGTTTATTGCAACCCCTTCACCCTCCTGGCGCAGGCCAGTCAAGCTACAGGGGCGTACCTTATCCCGAAGTTACGGTACCAATTTGCCGAGTTCCTTCTCCCGAGTTCTCTCAAGCGCCTTAGAATACTCATCTCGCCCACCTGTGTCGGTTTGCGGTACGGTCTTGTTAAACTGAAGCTTAGAGGCTTTTCTTGGAACCACTTCCAGTTGCTTCTTCACCGAAGTGAATGGCCTCGCACCCTTGAATTCCGCGCCCGGATTTGCCTAAGCGCCTTCTCCAATGCAAGGACCGGGACTTCCAACACCCGGACAACCTTCCGCGATCCGTCCCCCCATCGCATTTAACAATGGTGCAGGAATATTAACCTGCTTCCCATCAGCTACGCATTTCTGCCTCGCCTTAGGGGCCGACTCACCCTACGCCGATGAACGTTGCGTAGGAAACCTTGGGCTTACGGCGAGGGGGCCTTTCACCCCCTTTATCGCTACTCATGTCAGCATTCGCACTTCCGATACCTCCAGCGCACTTTTCAATGCACCTTCGCAGGCTTACGGAACGCTCTCCTACCATGCATATAAATATGCATCCGCAGCTTCGGTATATTGCTTAGCCCCGTTACATCTTCCGCGCAGGACGACTCGATCAGTGAGCTATTACGCTTTCTTTAAAGGATGGCTGCTTCTAAGCCAACCTCCTGACTGTTTTAGCCTTCCCACTTCGTTTCCCACTTAGCAATATTTGGGGACCTTAGCTGGCGGTCTGGGTTGTTTCCCTCTTGACACCGGACGTTAGCACCCGATGTCTGTCTCCCGTGATTGCACTCTTCGGTATTCGGAGTTTGCTATGGCGTAGTAATCCGCAATGGACCCCACAACCATGACAGTGCTCTACCCCCGAAGGTGATACACGAGGCACTACCTAAATAGTTTTCGGAGAGAACCAGCTATTTCCAGGTTTGTTTAGCCTTTCACCCCTATCCACAGCTCATCCCCTAACTTTTCAACGTTAGTGGGTTCGGACCTCCAGTACGTGTTACCGCACCTTCATCCTGGCCATGGATAGATCACCTGGTTTCGGGTCTACACCCAGCGACTGAACGCCCTGTTCGGACTCGCTTTCGCTACGCCTGCCCTAATCGGTTAAGCTTGCCACTGAATGTAAGTCGCTGACCCATTATACAAAAGGTACGCCGTCACCCCTTACGAGGCTCCGACTGTTTGTATGCATGCGGTTTCAGGATCTATTTCACTCCCCTCCCGGGGTTCTTTTCGCCTTTCCCTCACGGTACTGGTTC
The DNA here is from genome assembly GCF_030464795.1 of Paraburkholderia sp. SECH2. NCBI lineage: Bacteria > Pseudomonadati > Pseudomonadota > Betaproteobacteria > Burkholderiales > Burkholderiaceae > Paraburkholderia > Paraburkholderia sp. SECH2. The sequence continues at coordinate 2,459 of NZ_JALPRH010000062.1, read as the reverse complement.
ACTATCGGTCGATCACGAGTATTTAGCCTTGGAGGATGGTCCCCCCATCTTCAGACAGGATTTCACGTGTCCCGCCCTACTTGTCGTACACCCAGTTCTTCCTCGCTGTTTTCGTCTACAGGGCTATCACCTGCTATGGCGGCACTTTCCAGAGCCTTCGACTAACAATGAAGATAAAGAGTACAGGCTGGTCCCATTTCGCTCGCCACTACTCTGGGAATCTCGGTTGATTTCTTTTCCTGCGGTTACTTAGATGTTTCAGTTCACCGCGTTCGCTTCACGTAACCTATGTATTCAGTTACGGATACTCCATAAGGAGTGGGTTTCCCCATTCGGATATCGGGGGATCAAAGCTCGTTTGCCAGCTCCCCCCCGCTTTTCGCAGGCTACCGCGTCCTTCATCGCCTGTGATCGCCAAGGCATCCACCACATGCACTTGTTCGCTTGACCCTATAACGGGTGTGTCTCATGTGTCATCCACTGGGAATGACACGCTCGCCACACGCGCTACAGGTTGAGTATTCGTGTTGCGCCGTATTCCAAGGCGATCTTTCGATCACCTTTTCATACATTGATACAATCACAACCCTGATTCACCTACTCGATCACCCATCTCTAAGTGATCTTTCGTGAATCTCTTTACTACTTCTTCCTGATTGTTAAAGAACGACAGCCGATATAAAGCTCTGCTTCATATCACTCTGACTGGCTCAATCGCCAATGCC
>NZ_JALPRH010000061.1:0-5052 GCF_030464795.1 Paraburkholderia sp. SECH2 | reverse complement strand
AGGTCAATGCGCTCTTTCTACCCGCTCCCAGGCCGCCGCGCAAGGACCCTGCTGACAAAGCCCCGCCACATGACGCCCACAGGCGTCATAGATTCGAAATTGCCGTTTGAACGGACACGGATGACACCCACAGGCGTCGTGGAATCCAAAACGCTTTATAAGAATGACGCCTGCAGGCGTCATGGAGCGTGAATCGCAGCAGGCCTCCGGTCGTTACAGGTTCGGGCCCCACTGCGCACAGTCTTAGTCAATTAAAAAGCAGGAGATACCTACCACGGCCACGGTAGATATCATGGCCGCGATATCTACCGTGGCCGTGGTAGCAGAAGCAGGAGGGCGATGCACTCGAATTCCGTATCAAGCTCGGTCAGAGCAGCAGCGAGACGCGTGATCACAGCTTTGCTAACCGGTAGGCGCACCGAGGTTTAAATCCGTCGGCGGTCAAGTTCCGTTGCACCTTGGGCGCCCGATGTCGAAGACAAATGATGCTCGGGGACGCACACGTAGTTAGGACAAAATTATTTCACCTTATGTCGTCTGCCCCCCCGGATCGGGAATGTCTTATAGGATGAAATCCACATTCCTGCGATTGACGCTGACGAGCTACATCAGCTCTACTAATTTTGTTTCGGGATTGAATGGAGTGTGGGTCCAGCAGGATGCTTTTGGTCCCGGGTGCTAGTAGGTTTCGTTCCACTGAATCTGAGTGGGGAAGAGGGCAAGGCATGTCCTTGGGCTCTACCATTTTTGCTGGTTCGAGGGGCGAAGCGGTGTGATCCGGTTCGTTCGGTATCAATGTCTCGCCTTGACTATTCTGAGTCATCTGAAAGGAAGGGAATAGTTCTTTTCAAGCCGATAGCCCACGAAAAGATTCTAGCTTCAGCTAAGTTTTTACATTTCTCGAGCAAATATGAAAAGCATGGAAATTCGCGCTAAAGATCGTGATGAAGAGCTTGTTCACCTGGCAGGAGAGAACTTTGAAATCAAACCTTCCAGAATTCACGGACGTGGTCTTTTCTCTGAGCGGACGTATCCGAAGCGCTTTGAAATGGGCGTCGCCTTCGTACGCTATGAAGCGGCACTGCCATTCAAGGACCATCTTGGTGAAAATAGGTATTGGGATCTGACGGATGAATGGTCGTCATTGTCGGCAATCGACTACGTAAATCATAGTTCTTCACCGAATTTGGCAGTGTACAAAAAATCAGAACATTTAATCATCGCCAGGTGCTTGAGAAATATCAGAAGAGGGGATGAGATCACGCTGGATTATAGGCAGGTCTGCAAGCTCAATAACATGCCTGTGCCTGAATTCTGTCGCGAGCAGTTCCGTGGTGGATGGATCATAGCGTAACGTCGAGATCCGGCGACGCCGCCGTCGGAATGGATATTTCTGCGGTCAGGCGCGCTTGAACCGGAAGTCATGGGCATGACGCATGAGCTCCTCAACGAATGAGATCGGGTGCACGCATACATGACCGGCTCCAGATGAAGGGAGACAATACCCGTGAGTGTGCGAGTTCTCGTTCTCGAACCTCCCGCACACTGACTCGCGGGCGGCTGTCTCATCGCAATGAAGACACTCAGGCTCGCCTTGTGGCAAGGTGGAACTGACCCGCGTATCGCGCGAACAGGGATGGCTCCAGGGTGAGGAGAAAAAACGTGACGCGTGGGGCGCAATGATATTAGGTGATCCATTCATACAGACGGTTGATCTGGTTGCCCTGCAAGCTTTTGCGCCCTGCATTGATACGCATAACTGATTAGGTAAGCGAGATATTATCCAGACTCAGTATAGCTTCGCATCCTGAATGAAATTTCTTAATTTATTTCGACGGGTTGCATCGACAATGATTGGCGAATTCAATTGATCAATTTTTATTGAAATCGAACAAAGGCGCTGATGTTTCGATGATTGATGAGTGCTCGGGTGAAACAGACGAAGTTATGCAATAAAAAGAAACAATAAAGTTCGTGTTGAATTAAGCGATTCTCCTATACTGAAATTCTCGGTTGGCGTCTCCGGCATATCGTTGCCCGCTCCTAGGAGCGGGCTTTTTTTGAGCATGCGCAACCGCGGGGACAAGTCCTCGGTGCACCCAACACGTTTTGATGTCCGGGATCAGCCCCGGCGTACTTTGGTAGGTCCATGATGCGGACGGATCATGGTGCGACGGACGAGTCATAGCGTCAATCCGTTCCCCCCGTCCATCAATTGACATCGTCCCCGGCCAAACCAGGTCCGATGTCGGCAAGATTCCGAAGTTCGGCCCATGCGCACTGCCGTCTGAAGTGCATCGATGATGCCGATCGCCGTTTTGCCGTGTTCGCCATTTTGTCGATATATGGTTAAGTTTAATTGTCGACCCATGACGCGAAGCGATGTGAAACAATTTTTTGGCCATGGCTACTGCGTAACACTCGTAATCTTTCTAATAGGTCAATTCTCACCTCGTCGCTCTGTGGATGTGCATTCAATTGATGTTGACGCGTCGTATGGCGGGATGACGCTGGACTTCAGCGAGAAAGAAAAGCGTGCCATGAACGACAACGGGACGGTCTGATGACGCTAACCAGTGATTACATCGTGATCGGCGCAGGCATCGCGGGCGCGTCCATCAGCTCATTTCTGGCACCGCACGGCGCGATTACCCTGCTGGAACAGGAGCGACTCCCCGGACACCACCGTCCCGAACGATCGGCGGCAGTCTTCAGCGTTGCTGATTGAAGCCGATACGATGCGATCGCTCGCGATGGCGAGCCGCTCCTTTCTTGTGGATCCCCCTTCCGGATTCTCGGATGACCCGCTGGTACATCCGCGTGGCTTTTTGACTGTCGCATGGGGTGACCGACGTGAACCTCTCGACAAGGAAGCGCGTTTGCTGAGCGAGGCGAATGCGAGATTCCAGTTCCTCGGCGCTAACGCCGATTGGCGGCAAGCGCGGCCGCCCGCTACACGCAGTCGGCATCACCACCGAAATCGCTCGACGCGGCGAGCTTCACGTCAGCGGGCTGGGCAAAACACGCCGGGTCGTCAAGCGAACCCTCTCGTGGCTTCACGACTTCCGACGACTGCGCATCCACTTCGAACCCACGACGCCCTCAGGCGCATTGCCAAGCATAGATGCGATGTCTTCATCGTCCATCGAATTCAAAGTCTCTGCGGGCGCAGCATTGTCGGGAGGAAACGGATCGTTCCATACGGTTGACTTGCCGAACTCGTCGACAATTTCGAGAAATCGGAAGAAACAAAATACTGAGGCTGACCAAAGAAATCGCCCCTCTATATTGGGCCTCCTACGAAATTCCTTCTCCGACAAATCGTTGCCCGCTCCCCGGGGCGGACTTTTTTTCAGCAGTTTCTGTAGATCGCATGCGGGCGCATCGCTATGTGGGTGGTTCGTCTCCTGCAGCTTTATAGCGGTGCATCATTCGGCCGACGTCGAGATCCTCGTCTGCACGCGGCTGCCAGTGAGGATTGAACGCGCTCTTTGGACCTTCATATGGCCCATGCAATGGCAGTCATGCTAGGCATGGTAGGCCATCTCCTGCCAGATTACGTTTCCGTTAAGCGTAGCGCGTGTCCATGCGGGATTCATGTCAATGCAAATTGGCGTGGCGATGAGACCGCAGGTGTTCCAATTGAGCTGGCGGTCTATCCCGGTGCTGTTCACGGTTTCACTCAGGTCGCTGAAGCCGCCCTCACACGGCGAGCTACCGAACATCGTTTCCAGGCGTTAGATCGATTCCTAAATCGTATGCGGTCCATCAGCAACGCCGCTCAATTCAGGTGGCGGAGCGCGTGACGCGTGGTAGGACCGCGATCAGCAGAGATTGGCCGGCAGCTTCCAGGGAAGCAGCGCGTCGTAGTCATCGACCGTCTTTGCCAGAGGCAACCGCTGGAACAGCTAGGTGAAGTAGCGATACGGGTCGATTCGATTGGCCTTGCTTGGTAACCGTCCGATCGTGGTGATGGGGGCAGAGCATTCGACGCAACTGCGCGAAACAATATTGGCCTTACAGAAGTCTTCTCGATAGTTAAGATTGGTCGCGTATGCAAAACGAATGGCTTGGGCCGTAATCAGGTGTCGCTGAGTGCCCCAAGTTTGGGCGCGAACAAAAAGAGACGTGTATGAATACCACATACAAGATAGTTTGGAGTGCCACGCGGTCGATGCGGATAGCCGTTGCCGAGACTTCACGTGGTCAAGGCAAGCAGAACCCCCTGCAGAGCCTGCGTGCGGTTACGTGTCTGATAGTGCTCTGCGCCTCACTGGTGCCTGAGGAGGCGAATTGCGCCTACACAGAAAATGTTCCCAGTAATGGGGTGTGGTATGTCATCAATGAAGTTATCGACGATGGCGGTACACAGACAGTATTTTGTAGCGGGGGTTGCGGCACCACAAACGGTGTTTACGTCAGCAGCGGGACACAGTCGTTAGCGGGCGGTAGCTCATTGTATACATCGGTAGGTAGCTCTGGTATCCAGGCCGTCATTGCAGGGTCTGCCTACGGTACGGTCGTTAGTCGCGGTGGTCTTCTTGCGGTGACCGGCGGTGTGACTTCGAACACTTCCCTGAGTGGCCAACAGACCGTAGCAGGCAGCGGCTCGGCGAATACCACTCTAGTCGGCGATGGAGGGCTGATACAGATACTGAGTGGAGGGAGTTCCAACCGTACCTTCGTTACCAGCGGTGGCACCGAGATCGTGGCCGATGGTGGGAAGGCCAATGACACGCAAATCAACGGTCGTGGGCAATCGCAGATCCTGAGTGGGGGCGTGGCAGCCGATGCTTATATTGTTTCGGGAGGCCAGCAAATTATCTCTGCTGGGGGCGCGACCCTTAACCCAGGTGTTGGAAGCGGCGGAGCGCTGACGGTATCTGATGGCGGCACGGCATCGAACGGATATGTTGACAGCCGTGGGATGCTGAAGGTATTTGCGGGCGGGCAGGTGAAGTCAGTCTGGATGGACTCGGGTGCGGCGCTGGTGGCGGACACGGATACCAACGTGACTGGCACCAACGCCTTGGGTGCCTTTTCGATCGACGC
>NZ_JALPRH010000060.1:0-8050 GCF_030464795.1 Paraburkholderia sp. SECH2 | reverse complement strand
ACTAACAATTCAAGGAAAGGCACCAAAGCCAGATCAAGGAAAGGCCAAAGCCCCAGGAACACGGACAAAAGCGCCACGCAGGCAAAAAACCCAAAACCAGCGCCGTCAGGCAATCCCCCACCCGAACGGGCAAAAACCACCCCAAAACCCGCCGAGCAGGCACACAACCCAATAGCGCCCCCACCCAATTTGTGCTTTACTTTTCGGCAGACCCATAAAAAAAGTAAACCCGCAGCACCCTAATCGGACCCCACGAGCAGGCAGCTGAAAGCAGGAAAAAACAAAGGTCCGGTTTCACCCCATAAGGAGACAACTTCATGGCGATCAGCATCAGTCTGACGGTGAACGGCGCGCCCATCAGCGCCTCAATCGACCCGAACACCCTGCTTGTCCAGTTCCTGCGCGATCAACTTCGCCTAACAGGAACGCACATCGGCTGCGACACCGCCCAGTGCGGCGCATGCACGGTCCACCTGAACGGCCGCGCAGTCAAATCCTGCAACATCCTCGCGGTCCAGGCCGAAGGCGCAACCATCACCACCATCGAAGGACTCGCCAAAGACGGCGCCCTCCACCCGATGCAAGCCGCCTTCAAACACTGCCACGGCCTGCAGTGCGGTTTCTGTACGCCCGGCATGGTGATGAGCGCGGTCTCGCTCGTCGAGCGCCAACCCAATCTCACCGGCGACGACGTGCGCGCCCAGCTCGACGGCAATCTCTGCCGCTGTACGGGCTATCACAACATCGTCAAAGCAGTGCTCGAAGGCGCCGAAGGCATGAAGTCCGCCGGCACGGCCAACGCCAATGCCGCGGCCACTGCGCCCGCCACCGCCTGAGGAGCCGACGATGAACGCACCCGACACCCACCTCATCGGTACTTCCGTCGAACGTAAGGAAGACTATCGTTTCCTCACCGGCAACGGTCAGTACACCGACGACATCGTCCTGCCGCAGCAAACCTACGCAGTGTTCCTGCGCTCACCGCACGCACACGCAAAAATCAACAGCATCGACACCACCGCGGCCAAACAATCGCCCGGCGTCGTCGCGATCTTCACCGGCGCGGACATGGCTGCGGACAACGTCGGCGGACTGCCGTGCGGCTGGCTGATCCACAGCACCGACGGCAAGCCGATGAACGAGCCGCCGCATCCGATCATCGCGCACACGAAAGCGCGCCACGTCGGCGATCAGGTCGCGCTCGTCATCGCCGATTCGATCAAGGCTGCGAAAGACGCCGCCGAACTGATCGAGGTCGATTACGACGTGCTGCCGGCCGTGGTCGACACCGCGCACGCCGCCGATCCGGGCCAGGCCGCCGTTCACGACGAAGTGCCGGACAACGTCTGCTACAACTGGGGCCACGGCGACAAAGCCGCGACCGACGCCGCCTTCGCCAAAGCCGCGCACGTCACCACGCTCGACATCGTCAACAATCGCCTGATCCCGAACGCGATCGAACCGCGCGCGGTCAACGCAAGCTACTCGGTGCAGGACGACAGCTACACGCTCTACGTCGCGAACCAGAATCCGCACGTGGAACGCCTGTTGATGGCCGCGTTCGTGCTGTCGCTGCCGGAATCGAAACTGCGCGTGATCGCGCCGGATGTCGGCGGCGGCTTCGGGTCGAAGATCTTTCTGTACGCCGAAGACGTCGCGCTGACGTGGGCATCGAAAAAGATTCGCCGTCCGATCAAATGGACCGCCGAGCGCTCGGAAGCCTTCGTGTCCGACGCGCATGGCCGCGATCACGTGACCAAAGCCGAACTGGCCATGGACGCCGACGGCAAGTTCCTCGCGATGCGCATCCACACGATCGCCAACATGGGCGCGTATCTGTCGACCTTCGCCTCGAGCGTGCCGACCATCCTGTACGCGACGCTGCTCGCCGGTCAGTACGCGACGCCCGCCATCTACGCCGAGGTGAAAGCGGTCTTCACCAACACCGTCCCGGTCGACGCCTACCGCGGTGCCGGCCGTCCGGAAGCAACGTACGTGGTCGAGCGTCTGGTCGAAACCGCCGCACGTGAGATGAAGATCGATCCGGCCGAAATCCGCCGTCGTAACTTCATCCGCGAGTTTCCGTACGCGACGCCGGTCGGCCTCACCTACGATACCGGCGACTACGAGGCCACGCTGAGCCGTGCGCTCGAACTAGCGGACGTGAAAGGCTTCCCGGCACGCAAGCAGGAATCCGAAAAGAACGGCAAGCTGCGCGGCCTCGGCTACTCGTGCTACATCGAAGCCTGCGGTTTGGCGCCGTCGAACATTGCCGGCGCATTGGGCGCACGCGCCGGACTCTTCGAAGTCGGCCAGATTCGGGTGCATCCGACCGGCTCGGTCACCGTGTTCACCGGCTCCCACAGTCACGGCCAGGGGCATGAGACAACCTTCGCGCAAGTGGTCGCGGACCGGCTCGGCATTGCGCTGGAGAGCGTGGAGATCGTTCACGGCGACACCGGCCGCATTCCGTTCGGCATGGGTACGTACGGCTCGCGCTCGATCGCGGTCGGCGGCTCGGCGATCATGAAGGCGCTCGACAAGATCGAAGCCAAGGCGAAGAAAATCGCCGCTCATCTGCTGGAAGCCGCGGCCGAAGACATCGAGTTCAAGGATGGCGTATTCCGCGTCGCGGGCACCGATCGCACCAAAGCATTTGCCGAGATATCGCTCGCCGCCTACGTGCCGCACAACTATCCGCTCAACGTGCTCGAACCGGGTCTCGAAGAAAGCGCGTTCTACGATCCGACCAACTTCACGTATCCGGCGGGCTCGTACATCTGCGAAGTCGAGGTCGATCCGGAGACCGGTGTCTGCCGTATCCAGCAGTTCACCGCAGTCGACGATTTCGGCAACGTGATCAATCCGATGATTGTCGAAGGCCAGGTGCATGGCGGCCTGGCACAGGGCATTGGGCAGGCGATGCTGGAGCGCTGCGTGTACGACAACGAGAGCGGCCAGTTGCTGTCCGGCTCCTATATGGACTACGCGATGCCGCATGCGTCCGATCTGCCGAACTTCACCGTCGAAACCGCGAAGGGCACGCCGTGCACGCACAATCCGCTCGGCGTGAAAGGCTGCGGCGAGGCAGGCGCGATCGGTTCGCCGCCGGCCGTGATCAACGCGATCCTCGACGCACTCGCGCCGCTCGGCGTGACCGACCTGCAAATGCCGGCAACGCCGCATCGCGTGTGGTCCGCGATCCACGCAGCCAAGCAACCCCACTAAGATCCTGAGCGGAGCATTCGACATGTATTCATTCGAGTATCAACGCGCGACGGATCCCAAAGCGGCCGCCGCAGCCATCGCTGCCGACAGTGACGCCAAGTTCATCGCCGGCGGACAGAGCCTGTTGCCCACCATGCGTCTGCGGCTCGCGCAGCCGTCGCAACTGATCGACGTGACGCGCATTCCCGCGCTCAAATCGATCACCGTCGACGCCGGCAAGGTGACGATCGGCGCAGCCGTATGCCATGCGGACGTCGCGGACCATGCGGAGCTTCGGCGCGTGCTGCCGGCGCTCGCGGACCTCGCCGGGCACATCGGCGATCGCCAGGTGCGCGCGCTCGGCACCGTCGGCGGTTCGCTCGCGAACAACGATCCGGCCGCCTGCTATCCGGCTGCTGCGATGGCCTTGGACGCGACCATCGTCACCGATCGGCGACGAATCTCGTCGAGCGATTTCTTCGTCGGCATGTATGAGACCGCGCTGGCGCCCGACGAGTTGATCGTGGCCGTCGAGTTTCCCGTGCCCGAGCGCGCCGCTTACGAGAAATTCCGTAACCCGGCGTCGCACTTTGCACTGGTCGGCGTGTTCGTCGCGAAGTTCGCGAGCGGCGTGCGTGTCGCAGTGACAGGAGCGGCGTCTTCGGTATTTCGCGTGCCGGAACTCGAAAGCGCACTGACGGCGAATTTCACGCCCGAGGCCGCGCGAGGGGTAACCGTATCCGACGCCGACCTGAACACCGATATGCACGCGAGCGCCGAATATCGCGCGCATCTGATCCCGGTGTTGGCCGGGCGAGCGGTGACGAAAGCGAACGGTTAGCGATCCTTGCAGTTTGCGGCTGACGTGTCTCGGCGGAGCGCGTCAGCCGTGTTCGATCACGCACGCGGTGTGGCGCGACGCTCGCGTTCATTCGCTCCGTTCCGCCGACGGTATGAGTGACACGGACGAGCGCGCCGTTTTGCTCTTCACCATGCAGAGTCAGGAACACCATGCAGCCTGCTTCCATCGACGACACTCTCGCGCAACTCGCCGCCCAAAACTACTTCGCCAGCCGCGAACTCGCGACCGCGTTGTATCTCGCCCTGCGCATGGAGCGGCCGTTGTTCGTCGAAGGCGAGCCGGGCGTCGGCAAGACCGAACTCGCCAAAGCCGCGGCGGGGATGCTCGGCACCTCGATGCTGCGGCTGCAATGCTACGAAGGGCTCGACACCGCCAGCGCGCTCTACGAATGGGACTACCCGCGCCAGATCATGGCGCTGCGTCTCGCCGAAGCCGCCGGCGAGCGGCCCGGCAACGACACGCTGTATCGCAGCGAATTCCTGTTGAAGCGTCCGCTGCTGCAAGCGCTGATGCCCGACGAAAACCATCCCGGTGCGCGGCGTGTACTGCTGATCGATGAGATCGACCGCGCCGACGAACCGTTCGAGGCGTTTCTGCTGGAACTGCTGTCCGACTTCCAGGTGTCGATTCCCGAATACGGCACGGTGCGCGCGGAACAGCCGCCGCTCGTCGTGATGACGTCGAATCGGACACGCGAAGTGCACGACGCGTTGAAACGCCGATGCCTGTACCAATGGATCGGCTATCCCGAGCGCGACCGTGAACTGGAGATCGTCGCCGCGCGCGCGCCGCAGACATCGGTTGAATTGCAGCGACGCGCGGTCGATTTCGTACATCGGCTGCGCGGCATGGATCTGTTCAAGGCGCCCGGAATCGCCGAAACGATCGACTGGTGCCGCGCTTTGGAAGCGTTGTCGGTGACGGAGCTCGATCCGCAATCGGTACAGAACACCTTGGGTGTGCTGCTCAAGTATCAGGACGATCTGGCGCGCGTCGACGCCACGCAGATCGCGCAATGTCTCGCGACGCAGGGGTAACGGCGATGACCGCCTCCGCCGATACTTCGAGCGCGTCGGCCACACCGATCGATACGCCCACGCTCGCCCACAACGTCGTCCACTTTGTGCGCGTGCTGCGCGGCGCGGGCTTGCCGATGTCACCGGCGCAAGCCGTCGATGCACTCGCCGCGTTGCACTGGATCGACCTGGGCCGCCGCGACGATGTGCGCGCCGCGCTCGCCACGTTATTGGTCTCCGCGCCGGACGAACGCGACCTCTTCAACGCCGCCTTCGATCTGTTCTGGCGCGACCCGGATTGGGAAGGCAAGCTGCGCGCGCTGCTGCTGCCGAAAGTCCGCGATGGCTTGCCGCCCCCCAAACGCAACAACCGTCTCGCCGACGCGCTTGCCGTACGCACGCCGCCCTCGCCGCACAGCAAGGCGCCACAGGAAACCGAACAACACGAACTACGCGCGCACGTTACCTTTAGTGCGGAAGAGCGGTTACGTCATCGCGATTTCGAAACGCTTTCCGCTGACGAATGGCGGACGTTGCGGCATCTGATTCGCGGCCAGCGTCTGCCGCTTGCCACCGAGCCGACGCGCCGCCTGAAGGCCGCGTCGCACGGCACACATGCCGATTTGCGCGCGAGCGCACGACAAGCGGTGCGCGCCGGTGGCGACTGGACAGTGTGGAAGTATCGCGCGGTGGTGGAACGCAAACCGCCGCTCGTGCTGCTGCTGGATATCTCCGGCTCGATGAGCAGCTATTCGCGCGCGGTTCTGTACTTCTGCCACGCGCTTCTGCAATCGCGTGAGCGCCTGCAGGTGTTCCTGTTCGGCACGCGCCTGACCAACGCGACGCGCGCGCTGCGCGAGCGCGATCCCGACGTAGCGATCGCGACGCTCACCGATCAGGTAGTCGACTGGTCGGGTGGCACACGGATCGGCGCGGCGCTGGCCGAATTCAACCGGCGCTGGGCACGTCGCGTGCTGACCGGGCGTGCCACGGTGCTGCTCGTCACCGATGGCCTGGATCACGAAGCGATCGACGTACTCGACACCGAAATGGCCCGCTTGCGCCGCTTCGCACACCGTATCGTGTGGCTCAATCCGCTGCTGCGTTTCAGCGGTTTTTCACCGAAAGCGCGCGGCGTGCAGGCGATTCTGCCGTACGTCGACGCACATCGCCCGGTTCATAATCTGGACAGTCTGACGGCGTTCGGCCGCGACCTCGCGCAACTCACACGCGCGCCTCGTTCGACCGTCTCCGCGACGACAACTGCAGGAGCAACGCCATGGAATTAAGTGAAACCCATACGCTGCCGGTTTCCCAGCAGCGCGCGTGGGATGCGCTAAACGATACCGACATCCTGCGCGCGTGCATTCCCGGCTGCGAAAGCATCGACCCGGATGGCGAAAACGCGTATGCGGTGGTGTTGAGCGCATCGGTCGGTCCGGTGAAGGCGCGCTTCAAAGGGCGTATGCTGCTGACCGACATCGAGGCGCCGAACAGCTACACCATCGTTTTCGAAGGTCAGGGCGGTGCGGCGGGCTTCGGCAAGGGCAATACGCACGTCACGCTCGAACCCGAGGGCGATACCGCGACGAAGCTTTCGTACACGGCGACGGCCCAGGTCGGCGGCAAGCTCGCCCAGATCGGTTCACGGCTGGTCGACGGCGCTGCACGTAAAATCGCGGGCGAATTTTTCAAGCGCTTCGGCGCGCAGGTCGGCGGCGACGCTGACGGCGCGACGGCCCCGGATGTCGGCGACGCTGCAGCCGGCGACGCGGCGGTGCAGAATACAGAATCGAATGAGGCCGCGGACACCGAGTCCGGCGGCGACGGAACGAAAAGGAAGAAATCATGGACAGCGTGGATCTCGAAGTCCTGAAGTCCAGCGCACGTTGGCTGGAAGAGGGACATCGCGCGCTACTGGTGACGGTGGTGAAGACGTGGGGTTCGTCGCCGCGTCCCGAGGGCGCGATGCTCGCGGTGCGTGACGATGGCCTTGTGGTGGGTTCCGTCTCGGGCGGCTGCATTGAAGACGACCTGATCGACCGCGTGCGGCAAAAGGGTATTGAGCAGACCCGCCCGGAGGCGGTGAAGTACGGCATTACCGCGGAAGAAGCGCATCGCTTCGGCCTGCCTTGCGGCGGCACGATCCAGCTGGTGCTGGAGCCTTTAACGCAGCAAAGCGGCATTGCCGATCTGTGCCATGCGGTGGAAGACGGCCGCCTGGTGGCGCGTGAAGTCGACATGGTGACGGGCGCGGTACGGCTCGACGCGGCGCTGGCAACTGACGGCGTGCATTTCGACGGCGAGCGTCTGCTGACGATTCACGGCCCGCGTTACCGGATGCTGGTGATCGGTGCGGGGCAGTTGTCGCGCTATCTGTGCAACATCGCGGTTGGGCTCGATTATCAGGTGACCGTATGCGATCCGCGCGAGGAGTACACCGAAGAGTGGCGCATTCCCGGCACGAAGATTGTGCGGACGATGCCGGACGATACGGTGATCGACATGAAGCTCGACGAGCGGTGCGCGGTGATTGCGCTGACGCATGATCCTAAGCTGGATGATCTCGCGCTGATGGAGGCGTTGAAGACGCCGGCTTTTTATGTGGGCGCTTTGGGGTCGAGAAGGAATAATCAGGCGCGGCGCGAGCGGTTGAAGGAGTTTGATCTGAACGATACCGAGTTGGCCCGGCTGCATGGGCCGGTTGGGATTTATATTGGTAGTCGGACGCCGCCTGAGATTGCTGTTTCTATTCTTGCTGAGGTTACTGCGGCTAAGAATGGGGTTTCGTTGCCGACTCTATTACAGGTTGAGGGCGCTAAGGCCGCGCGGGAGATTGCTGCTTCTGGTGGGGCTGCTTGTAGTGTTTAGGTTTTTTGCCTTTTGCGGCGGCATTTGGCCGTGTTATTAGGGCTTTGGCCTTTCCTTGTTTTGTTAGTGGTCTATTAGTGTTGCCCCTGTGCGG